>JAHLLQ010000001.1:0-315930 GCA_020444065.1 bacterium
CTCCGCACTCCACCGATGCAGTCACTTCAAGACGTGTGCCTCGTGGGACGGTTACTATTCACCCGCCTGCCCGGCCACAACATCCAACGCCTCGAAGAACTCCTGCCCGACCACTGGCTGGCCGCGCGCAACTGAATCGAACAGCGCCACCCATCCCCAAATCGTCCCGCGCCTCTCAGCGCTCTCCACCGGCGCAAGCACTTCCAAGCGTGTGCCTCACAGGACGGTTACCCGAATGGCACTAAGGTATCCGTCCTACGAACCGCATCTGGACGGCCGGCCATGCTTGATGCATGCTCTTTGATCATGTTGTTCAAAGGAGCTTACGATGGGGTGTTCAGCGGTAGAGCGTGAGGAGAGGGGCCGGCGGTACGTGGCTCCCTTGGCGTGCCGGAGCACCTGGGTTGGACCCGCCCGACAGCCCGTGCAATTTCGTGCATTTTCGGCCCACTAGGGGCGGTTTGAGGGGGTTGTCAACGTGGTGCGAGCATTCTGTAGAGTGTTGCCTGGTCTCGTGTTAGACTGATCTCACTGGATTTATGAGGACCCGAGGGGGCGATTCAAGTCCTCTCCTGGGCACCATTTCAGAAAATCATCAGTTCCAATTGTTTACGGTCCGGTTTTCTCCGGGCCGTTTTTCCTTTTGCGAGTGTTGCCTGCGTCGTACCCAAGCCCTCGGTGTGTCTTGTCGCGCATTCGTACTCATTGACAGTGGGACCGGCGGGATGCAGTATGGTGTCCTGAAGAAAAGCGAATTGTTGCGAAATTGCAGGATCCTGCTTCTGGTTCGGAATAGCTGGGGAGGGCAGGATCGGAATACCCCCGTTCATCTTCTGTGATTTCTCTCTCACGGATGCGGGACGTCTTCGAAAAAACAGGAGCATGGTCACTATCATGAAAAGGTTCTCCCTTTATCGAGTCTTCGGTCTTTGTCTTCTCCTTTGTTCCAGCGGATCTGTTTTTGGCGCTACGACGGTTGTCGTGGATAAGAGCCTGGTCTCCCCCGCCGACGGAGAGGCTGTGATCGGGGAACTGGTCAATTTCCAGATTTCGATCAGCAATAGCGGTCCACAGACCGTTATGTCGCTCAGTCTTACCGATCTGTGTAACCCGGCCTACCTTGAGTATGTCTCAGCCTCACTGCCGCCCGATATCGGCAATGCGGAGATCGGAGAGTTCGTATGGAATGATCTTACGGAGGCCTTTGGAGACTTGGAGGTGGGTGATGTCGCGACTCTCTCCATGACCTTCAGGGCAGTTGGTGTATCGGCCGTCGCTCCGGCCATGAATACGGCGGAGGTGCAAGGTTTCGACGATCAGCAGGAGGCCATATCCGCCAGACCGGATACAGTGACGGTGAATGTCATTCAGGCTTGCGCCGATGATTCGTGGGAGCCGAACGGGCCGAATAATCTCGCCTCCATTCCTACTGGAGATCCTATCGAGGCGTATATCTGTCCTGCCGCGGACCTCGACTACTACAACGTCGATTTGGACGAGGCGGGAACATGGTCGGTTCGACTTTATGATCTTCCTCAGGACTACAATCTCTACGTGTATGGCGGGCCGGATCTGTTGGGGAGTTCCGAGAATCCGGGAACCGCATCGGAACAGGTCACGGTAACAGTTCGATCGGCCCAATCACTCACTGTCGTGGTCGATGGAGGCAGGAACTTCTCGTACACCGAGCCTTATCATCTCAAAGTTGTGAAGGCTCGAGCCGTTCTTCGCGATACAGATGACTTTGCCCCAGGCGAGGTTTCGAACTTCCTGTTCCGCGATCTTCCAACGGGCTCTCCTGGCGAGCCCGCCTGGGGATCGCTTTATCTCGATTCGATCTCACCCGAGAACCTCTTGGGGCAGGCACCAGTGCTTCCCGACGGGCGCCTGGTGACGGCCGCGAGGATTCCTGTCGGTACGGCTGGAGCCCACAAGGTCGTCGCGGAAGTGAAAGCCGGGTCACAGGAGCTCGGGGTGGCCGACTATGATATCCACGTGACGGTTCCCAAGGTGAAACTCCGTCTGTGGATCGATGATGCGTGGCTCCACAACGGGTCCTATCACTACCCCGTCGTGAACAAGGTTCGGCATCCTGACTTCGGCGACTTCGGAGCGACTATCGTCGAGGTTTGTTGTTCCGTGGAACCGAAGTACTACAGCGAGAGCACGGCTCGTGTGGAGATCAGCGTCGCGGACGATAAACTGGGCGCACCCGAGTTCGTTTGTAGACGCAATGGATTCGGTGGATCCACTGTGAATGTCCCATTCGTGGATGAAGGAGGGGGAGCCTATTCAGCAGTCACCAACATCGATGAGACTGTTTACGATCAGCAACTGATCTTTCGGTTCCGTATGCCGTCCACATTGGCCGAGCAGGAACTGGTGAATGTCACTGCGAAGGTGTACTCGCCAAGCGACGAGGAACTGGTGTGGTTCAAGTTCCCGCGACAGATCCGCAATCTGCTCGGTTGCCAGACCGTTCTGTTCGTGAACAGGAATACCATGTTCCGAGACCATAACGATGCCGATGTGGCAGAGCTGTTGGCGAATCTTTATATCCACAGCGAGGATTGGTGGGGAGCAGCGCCGCGCGACTGGAGAGCCGTGATCTACTACATCGACCAGTATCGCGATGAGAACGTGGTCAGGAACTGGAACAATTCAACAATCAGCTATGCCTCCGAATTCGTCGCCAATGAAGGGGCAAGGCTCAATCACCAGTTCATGATCAACCGATTCATCTTCTACACTCCCAAGCCCGAGTATGTGCTTATTGTGGGGAACGATGAACAGTTTCCTTTCTACAGGTTAGCAGATCCGGTCGATGAAGAGAAGGACTGGATCGACGATGGAGCCGGGAATCCGGCGATGACGACGTGCTTGAACAGCTACTATCTGACCGACGATTTCTACGCCGACTGGTTCATGGGATCTGTGGGCGGTCTCTGGCAGGAAGGCAATGTCGATCTCAAAGTGGGGCGCATCATTGGCGACTCTGCGGAAGACATGTTGCAACTCTACCTTGCGGGATTGAATGTTAACGGCCACACAGGGCGGGCTGTCATGGCCAGTGTGGATGGATGGGAACTTGGATACGAACCTCATCCCAGTTCTCCCCCAGGTTATGGGTATCCGGATCTCATTAGTGTCCCTGGCTCGTTGGGTAGCAGGGGGATTCAGGTCTTCAACGACACTGAAAGCCCTCGCACCATTGATGTCCTCGAGCCCTATCCTTCCGGCTGGGCCAGTTCTTTCCAGGCCGCATCGAATGGGGGAATGGACCTGTTCTTTATCGGAGGGCACAACGGCTACAGGGGCGCGACGATTCCCGAGGACAGTTTCGGACCTGCGGACATCCCTTCTAAGTACCACCGCTTCGACGACGACAATCCCCTCGTGATGATCGTTGGGTGCCATGGCGGACTTCCCGTTCCGCACCTCGGTTGGCCGGGCGGGGCCAGCAACTCTATGGTCTACAATGTGATTCACAATGGGGCGCGTGCATACTACGGAGCGTCGGGGTTCTCCTATGGGTCACCGGGAAATCTGCACAGTTGCAAGTGGGGGGAATTGCTGATCCAATACAACTTCTACTACTTCCTCTCTGCAGGATATCAGTCGCGGACACTGGGGTACGCATTGCAGCGAGGCAAGATCAACTTCCCATTCGGAGTCGGCAACAATACGCAATTGGATAGAAAGACGGTGACGGAGTTCAATCTCTTCGGAATTCCGTGGCAGAATCTGGATTACCCTGGTGGACCGAGCCGTGCAAAGACGGCAGAGAACTTCATGCCCGATTCGTTGAAACGAGAACGCCAACTGATGATCAAGCCTCGACGGATCACACGCGTGGCCGACAATGTGTACCAGCAAACGTTCAATGTTCAGACGCCTTCGTGGCAGCAGCAGGACTTTGAGGGCTTCGATACGATCACCATCGCCGATGGACAGCAGCAAGCGATCCCGGATGCTCCGTTGCTTCCAGCCATCACGAAGCACAGTATCGCGCTGCCATCGGACGGCAAGATCCTGAGCCTGGAGGCCAGTGTTGCCACAACAACAACCATTGGGCAATTCAATATCCCCACTGTGCAAGTCGACGCCTGGACCCGCTCTGGGATTCACTACACGGCCGACACAAACATCGACTCACTGTACCCCTCACAGATCGCCTGGTCGCACGAGGGTGAGCAGAACCATCATCTGATCAGCGTCTTCCCAATGCGGCATAATCCTACAACAGACGAGACTTTGTGGTATCCGAACATCGATGTAACGGTCACCTATGAAGCCCCAGTGCCCTTCGGCATTCTCGATTTCCTCCCGGACGAAGCCAACATAACTGCAGGTCAAACCCCATCCTTCTCGGCTCGCGTTTTCAATATGGGGGACACCACGGTGATGCTGGATGGCACGCTGGCCGTTACGGATGATGCGACATCAGACGGTTTCAGTACGAAGACGCTCAGTCTTTCTTTGGCACCCGGCACTATTTATGATTTGCAATCCTCCATGGCGGGTGTTCCTGGCGTTGGCCAGTACACTGCGACTCTGAGTCTAAGTGACGGAATGAACGGGGATGTGACTGCACAGACCGCCTTCTCCGTGGTGACGACTCAACTGACAAATCTCAAGGCGTCGTGGAGCCCTGAAGAAAGAAAATCGTACTTATCCGTTGATATCGAGAATCCATCCGACCAGCAGAAGCTCCTTACGCTGGCGTTTGTTGTTACAGATTCCGAGGGCGTTTGGTTGGAGACTATCTATGTCGATCCAGTTTCGATTGGAGCTGGGGAAAAAGTGAACGTCGAGGGCCCGTGGAATCCGGCGCAAATCTCCGGTGGCACCTACAAGATTCAGGCCGTTGGTGCCCTGGACGGCACGCCAGTGAATACCATTGATGGTGTCCTGGAGATCAATGGTCTGCAGGGATTCATCATGATGTGATGGGGCTCGAAGTCTCGCGTACAGGACAAGCGCCCCCTCCATGCGGAGGGGGCGCGGTCAATAGCTTTCGATCAGTCTCCAACAGTGATGGCCGTACCAGTCGAGACTGGAGGCGCGCCGGCGGGGACGGGCTCGGGGACCGTGCTGGTCACGTCGTCGTTGTTTGTGGCGACGTTCCAAGAGAATACGATCGGATCGAGTGGCTTCCCAGACCGATCCTGCGGTATGTAGGACATGATGACCGATTTGAACGTGAGACTCACGTCTTCCTCGGGCGCATCATCGCCATCGTTGGCTGAATTCGAGATGGATGTCACAAGGACATCCTGCAATTCAATTGTGAGAAAGACGAGGCCTTCGGTATTGCTGCCACCGGCTCTTCGCACACTGAGGATCGCGCTGTCGTACATGACCCCCTTCGCAAGGGCCTTCATCATCGAGGGTGATGCTTTGTCCAGATGGTGGGAGAAGTCCAGGTCCTGGATGTTCGCCTTACCCGCTCCGCCGCCACCGCCGAAATGGAATGTGCCGGCGTTGCTCGCCCCCCAACTCCAGGAAAGCACCTCGATCGCATCCTTGAACTGCTCGTCCTGCGATTCGCCGACAATCTGGTCCGATCCAGGCGAGTCCGGGTTGCCGAACTCCAGGAACATATCCACTGCCGCGCCTGCTGAACTCCAGAGGGCGAGGGAAAGTATCAGGGCAAAAGCAAGGGCGTACGGTCTGAACAGCCGGTGGTGTGACATTGGATGAGTCCTTTCGATCAAGCGAGAGTTGAGAACAGAGTTGATGCCACTTATCTAGTGGCCTTGCTGAATATTCGTTTGAATGTCTGCATCGTCGAAAACTGCGTCTGTGTTAACGTCCTGCTCTGGAAGTTGCCGAAGGGCGGGATCGACTCCGATGAGTTGGTCAAGCAGTTCGCCGGTTGTTTGGAAGCCGAATCCGGACAACAACACCGGACGAGTCGGCAACAGGAAGTCATCGGTTTGCACGATGAGGTACGCGACTCTGTGCCCGAGTATCGATGGATTCGATGCAAGTTCGAGGGCGCGGAAATCGAAGAGCCCAAGACGTGTCTCGGAGCTATCAGACGTGACTTCGAATTCGTTGATCAGACCGGCAAGAGTCGGCGTGGTTGAGATATCGAGGCTCGTGAAGCCCACATTCTCGATCCTGATGTCCGTAGGAACACTGTTGCCATCATCGATATCCTGATCGGCCGAAGCAACTTCAGGAGGAGAGACGTTCACCTTCAGATCGGCAGGATCGAACTCGTGCGCGGCAATGACTTCGTCAATGTTGAGATAACCATCGCCGTTTGTGTCGATCTCATCGAAGTCGGCCTGATCAAAGGCGGCTGCGCGCTGAGAGGCCTGCCCCAGGCGCCGCGTCGCAAAGCCGGCGACCTCACCGTAGGACAGCAGACCGTCAAGATCTACGTCGAGCGCGGCAAACGACGGCAGGAGACTGATCGCGATCAACTGTCCTCGGGAGAGGACGCGGACATACACCGGATCCGAATCGTCAAAGCCCGCAGCATTGGATGCCCGACAGAAGTACAGACCTTGATCCGCCTTCTGTGCAGCCGTGATCGGATACGACGCCGTGGCAGTTGCCGTCTGCACGCCATCCTTCCACCACTGATAGGAAATTGAACCGGTCGCCTGAGCCATCGCGCGGAGCTCGATATTCTTGCCTTGCAAGACATCGACAGAAGTTGAGTAGAAGCGATTCCCGAGATTCTGATTTCGTTCGAAGACCGTCGAGCCGCCTACAACATTGTCGTATGAACCGACGGGCAGGAAATGTACTCCATGACCTTCGTTTCCAGGCGGACGCGTGCCTTCAATCGGCAGGCCGATGGAATTTCCCTCGATACTGTTTGAGTCTGCGTCTGCCACCGTGATCGCGGAGAAGGAGTTTCCTGAGATGGTGTTCACAAGGGTCCCATTGCTACCACCGACGGTGTTGCCGATTGCGCCATCGGTGATCAGAACGCCCGAACCGCGGTTCCCCGAATCCTCGGCATCATCGATGCCAATATGGCAACCGGTCACAACGTTGCCGGTGGCTTCTGCCCCACTGAAGACCACGCCATTGCCGGGGAATCGAACGATCGTCAGATCGCGAATCGCATTCTCAGCGGAGGTCGCAACCAGGCCGTCGGCGCGGTTCTTCAACAAATGACCAGAGAGTTTGACATCGAGGCTGCCGAGAATTGTTGTTCCTCCAGTTGAATCGGAAAGCGCAGGCAGCGGTGTCTCCGGTGCGATCGTGCCACTGACGACAAACGTGATCGTTTGCGGGCCTTCAGTACTGTTCGCCCGTACGATCGCATCGCGCAGACTGCCGGGACCGTCATCATTCAGGTTCGTCACCGCAAATGGATCGACAACGGTGATATCGATGAAGAGTTCCATGTCCTGAGGCAGGTCAGGCGATTGAACCGTCAGGACGGCCTGATAGACATTGATGGCCAAACCAGTCGTATCGAAGGAGACTTCGACACTGACCGGCGACGTGGTGATCGCTCCGGATGCAGGATCGACTGAGTGAATCCATGTGTCGGCCGCGTCGGTCGCGATGGTGAAGTTGAGCGTCCCCTGACCGATATTCTCCAACACGAAACTCACCGGAGGCAGGTTCTCTCCTTCGCGAACAAAGAACGAACGCTCAGGCTCTGCGACGAATAACTCGGGTGGCGGGGTGTATGTCGTGAGTTGGGCCGCACCGGAGAACAGCGAGCCAAAGTCATTGCTGACCTGACAGCGATACGCGCCAGCTACAGAAGGATCGCAATCGTACACACTCAGATTCTGACTGCGCGTGCCGACGTAGCGCAAACCATCGGAGATTGGGGCGAATGCCCGGCCATCGGATGCAAACTCCCACTGATAGGACAGTGGATAGGTGCCTCGCGCTCTAACGAAGAAAGAGGCCGTTTCGCCGGTTGGCGTTTGCGAGTCCTGTGGGTCGGCAAGAATCTCCGGCGGACTTTCGACTGTCACGCGCGCGTGATTGGAGGCAGTGCTGCCGCCGCGATTGGTCACGACGCATCGGTACCATCCGTCTGCATCAAACGTGAGGTTGTTGAGGGTCAGCGTTGGCAACGTTGCTCCCGAGATCCCAGGTCCATCTTCCAAAGGCGAGAAGGCCGTATCGTAGATCGAGTACTCCCACTGGTAATCGAACGGACTGGTTCCTGTGACGGCCACCGAGAGCGAAGCTCCTCCGTCAAGCGGAACTGTCGCGGAAGTGGGATGTTCCACGAATTGTGGGGCCACAAGTGGCAGGACATCCAGCATCGCCAGTGATGTTGTCGTGCTCCCGTACTGGTTGGATACGACGCAAGCGTACGAACCAGCGGCCTCAAGAGGGACGGAGTCAGTGCTCAGGATATCCCAGTTTGTTGTCGTCCAGATTTCGGTGTTCGCGGGAGCGAGTTCAGTGCCGGGCTGCGCCTGGGAATACCAATCATAGTTGAGTGGAGGACGACCATTTCCGATCGTGAGAAATTCTGCATAGTCGCCTTCTGTCACGGTGACATCTTCCGGCTGTGTGACAATCACCGGCGGGGCCGGAACGTCGAGTCGCCACGCCCAGGTCTCCGTCGCCCCGAGCGAGTTCGTGATCAGGCATCGGTAATATCCTGCATGCTCAGACTGGAACGCCGATCCCGTCATGATGTTAGACTTTGTCCCGATAAACGGAGCACCCTCCTGGAGGTTTGTGAAGACCTCGCCATCGGTGGATGTCTGCCACTGGTAGGAGAAAGGCGGGGTGCCTGCGACCAAGACGGAGAATGTGGTCGGTGAATTGAGTTCGATCACGAACCCTTCCGGAGTCTCCTCAAGATAGTTCGCATCAATGTAGTAGTCCGAGACCTCTGGCGGCCCTGGGACATAAACCTGCACGCTCACCGCAACAATTAGATTGGGGACTTCGCCTCGGTCGCCGCGAGCGGGAAAGGCCTCCCAGATCTCGACGTTTGCAGTGTATTCACCTGGGAACAGATTCTCTGTATAGACGGTGAGCTGGAGGTCCCACGGATCGATCTCGATATTGCCGATGCTTGGCGTCACGCCAATCAGAGAATCATCCGATACTGTGACCTGAAACCAGCGATTAATTTGAGAGGGATTTGTCAGGCGCAACGTCTGCGCGGGAGCAGAGGTGCCGAACGGGACTTTGAGGGAGACCTCTGCGGGGGCCACTTGGAACTGGGCCAGCGAAGTAACCGGGAAGAGGAGCGCGAGGAACAGGAGGATCTGCCGGACCGGCGAATAGGATGAGAACCATTTTCCCATACGAGTGCGTCCCATCTGAGTTCGGAATTGGCCCTATGATCCGGGAGTGAGTGGCGTCTCTGCACACCTCGAAGCCATTGGCGCGTCAGGGGCGCCGAAAGGGCTGATTTCAGCCGGTTTCCTGAAAGTGAATTCGAATAGAGCAAACGGCGTGACAGTGGGAGGTCTCCCCTGCCAAGTGCAGTGCGCTACTGCCCGTCTGGAGCGAAGAGGGACTCCTGAGGCGCGCCTCGTGGAACCCAGAATACCAGCCAGTTCGATGGGGCTTTCTCGAATGGGATCGGTGTGTAGGAAGCGCGAAGTGCTGTCCAGAGTCCTCGGGGAGAGACTGGGAGGTCATGATAGTTCGCAACGGCCCCATAGTAGGCAAACCGACCTGTAATCACCAGGTCGTATTCGCCTGCGGCGACCTTGGCGAAAATTGGATCGAAGACCCCGGTCCCCGTCGCATCCAGGAGCGATGCGTGATACGTGTCGGCCCACGGGATGGCCGCTTCGCGAGTGATGCCATATACGGGATCGGCAACGAGAACCTTGTCGTCCGCGATCTGCTTCCGTAGTTCATCCGCGCGAGAGAACTCTTGCTGCGAAGGCAGCGAAATCTCCTTCGTGATCCGCGGCGCCGACGGCATGTCCAGCGCGATCAGGGATACGATCATCCCCGCCAGGATCATCTCAGGGACGGAGAGAGCGAATGGCCGGCGTTGGGTCACATCCACAACAGCCGCCAGCCCCCAGGCCAGTGTCGCTCCGAGCAGATAGTTGATGTTGGCCCCCTGCTTTGCCAGGAAGAGGAGATTGACCAGCAGCAGTGCGAGGAAGACGCCGTAGAGCGGTTGGCGTGCTGTGCGCAGAATCGCCCAGACGGTCATGACAAGAAACACGCCCAGGCCACCAAAGATCACCGGCGCCTTTGGACCGAGGAAACTCGCCGGCGCAAAGCTGATCAGGCTGCGGACAACATAGCCGAATCGAAAACGACAGGCCGCTGTCGAATCCACCGCATTCAGCTTCCACATGCCATCAGTCATCACGTTGACCAAGAGCGATGTGAGCAGGACCCCCACCAGGACAGCAAAGCCGGCAATCGCGACCGGAAGGACAGACTTGCCAGAGCGCTGTCTGAGGGCCGCGCTGAGCCGTTCGGCGGCAAAGCCAACCGGTCCGATCAGGACGATCAGCTTCACGTGATAGACGATGATCCATAGAAGAATCGCCCCGCAGAGACGTGCCACGTCCTTCCTGCTGCCCCTCTTTCCAGGCGGACCAACGAGCGCCCAGCCTCCGAGGCTGGCCAGAAGCGCGAGCGTATCCGGTGTGAACTTCACGAGCCACTCGTCCATATAGGGAAACCAGAAGAGTGGAAGCCCTGCGATGAAGGCATAGCGCCACGGGACGGAGCGTTGGTGAGCGAGAACAGCAATCAGAGCGACACAGCCGATCGTCGCCAGGAACGTCACCCAGCGCCCGAGCAGGAGCATCCCCGTGGTCGTCTCAATACCCAGCACCCGACCAATTAGGCCGATCGATTCATATTCCAGAGCACCATATGTGAGCGGCACAACGGGGAACTCGTCCATGTAATCTCGATAGAGGACTTCACCCCGTGCGACGCGCAGTGCACCGACCACCGGTTGCGGTTCGACGGCACTGAGGGGCACGGGCTCCGAGAGCCGAAAGGGCAGGGTGGTCGCGAATCCCAAAAGGAACAGCCCGGTGAAGCCCGCCGCAACAACCAGGATGAGGCGGGAAATCGATTGGATTGCAACGTTATTGGCGGGCTGCTTCATGGGGAATGGAATCTCCTCGGTCAGGCTGCGGCAAGGCGAACCCTACACCCCCAACCTCTGCCTGATCTTACCGAGCGCATGGCTGACGGCTTTGGTGCGGCGTTCCAGTCCATAAAGCATCGGCAGGCAAGCGATGGTGTGGACAACGCCACAGAGCGCTGCGTGAGGAAAGGTATTCAACTCGAGACCTATGCGGGTCATCAGCCAGGAGACAGCGGGCAATTCGATCGCCAGAAACGCCATTGGCAATAGCCAGCGCAGAAGGCGCCAAAGCGTCCAGAGTACGCCATCGCCAAAGAGTCGCTGCACGGCAAACAGGATTCCGCCGCTAAGAAGGAACCAACCCACGGAGTGGATCCAGAGCACTTGCTGGAATCCCGCCCCCGCGTGAGTCGCGGCCAGGCTGAAGCACGTGCAAGCCCCCGCTGTCGCAATCAGTGCCATAAATGCGATCTTCTCTTTCTTCGCGACGATGAGAATCGCAAAGGCCGTCTGAATCAGGAGGATTGGATAGATCAGGACTGCGAAGTCCCGGACGGCTCCGATGGCTGAAACGTAGTCGTCCAACAACCAACTGATGAGCCACGGCACGCCGTAGTACACGGCGCCGATCACGATGGGCGAGCCGAGGGCGATGGCCATGATGGAGCGCTCATAGACTGCGCGGACGGATTCCAAGGTTCCCGTTCTGCCGAACTTGTCGTAGATATCGATGCTGATGACCTGGCGGAGCGAGAATGGCCCGAGCATCAGAATCGGCTGCGCAAAGATCGCCATCTGATAGAGGCCCATTTCTTTCGCGCCAAGCACGCCCGCCACGACCCACTTGTCGGCGGTGATCAGGACTTGCTCTCCGACAACTAGCAGGGTCATCGGCAGGCCGATCGCGAAGAGCTGGCGGAAGATTGACCAATGGAATTGCACGTGGAGGCGAAGTTGACTCTGGCGCCACATGTAAACGGCGGTGAGTGCCAGAACAACTACGAACGTAACGAGGACACCCTCGAGCCCAAACAGGAGTGCGGCGCCGATGCTGATCACAACGCGCGCCGTTGTGGATCCCAACATCGCGATGGCCCGGGCTCCGAACCTCTTTTCAACACCAAGGATGGACTCGGCGTGCCCGTTGAGCGGCTGCACAAGGATCAGCATCGCGAGCGCAAGGCAGCCCGATCGCACGGGACCGCCTTGGGTAATGAGCGCCGCCAAAACCAGAGCCGCCGCGCCAAGGATTGGAAGAACAAAGCTGAATCCGAGCGAATTGGAGACAAGCTCCTGATAGCGCTCGTTCTTGCGTTCGGAAACAAGCGACGGCCCCAGGCGATCAATCCCCTGCGACGTGCCGAGATAGCCGAATGCGCTGTACTGCATGGCCAATTGCACGGTCTTCCAAATACCATACAGCCGAGGCGCCAGAATACGTGCAATGACGAGGCCACCGATCAGATTGATGCCATAACTGCAGGCAACGGCTCCGGTCAGCTTGGAGGTATCGCTGACGAGCTTTCGCCCCGCTGGTGCCGGGGGCGGCGGTGTCTCTGGCGGTGTGGAAGCCGAATCCGTCATGCACCGTTTCTCAGGAGGAACGGTGAGGAACGTCCAGGGGAATCAGCGCAGAAGTTGTCCGAATGCCTCACCCTCAGTACCAGAACCTCTCGTCGACGCCTTGCGGGCCTTCTTCTTCCTTCTTCTCGTCGGCCTCCGGTGCCGGCGTCAGTGGGCGCCTTGGGGGAGCCTGGAAGCTCGGCTTCTTGACTTCGCGAGAGCCGCTGCCGGGCATAAAGGGGAATTCCTGCGGGGCCGGCGGCGGAGGATTTGCGGGTGGAGCTGGCGGTCGAGTCGGAGGTGAAGGTGCCAGGCCAGAGCGAGAAGCGGCGCTGGGAGATTCGTATGCCTCCATCTCCTGTTCGTTGAACCTCTCGATCTCAACAAGTCCGGATGTGCGAGTAACGTGCTCCGGATGGGACTTGCTGGTTATTCCCTGCATGGCCTGCCCCTGCATTTGGACCTTCAGAATGCTGTCGCGACGGACGAAGTAAGTGCCTCGTTCGCCGTGGACACAGACATATCGGACCTCACGATTAAGGGCAGCCATGACATTGCGTTCGTCATGTGGATCGAAATCGAAGAACCAAAGGTCGCCACGCACAATGCGGTTCGTTGCCAGAGTAATGATCACAGGAGCGTACGACGCGACGGAGTTGGGGTCGGAAGTCGGCTGCGTCTCCCGGATGTCCGGATCGATCGCGCGCATCATCTCTTCCGTCTGATAGGAAATCTCGAACATCGCACAGCGATCCAGCGGCAGCAGCATTTGGCTACCGTCCTGCAACCGAGTCAGGAAGAACTCGCCGCGTCGCTGATTCAAGAACCCCGCCAGGGTATCTACCGGCGGATCGTGACGATGAGATGGAAGCGGGAAGAGCACGGCGTCCATCTGGACATCGTTGGTCAGTGTAACTCGGACCTGAATTTCATAATAGGCATCGGATTCGGCCATCGCACAATCCCAGGAAAGAATGACGGTCGGGAGATCATTCCCAGCGTCTCCATTGGAGCGGTTCCGATTGGATTCGTCAACCGCGACTGAGGGTCAGGTGAAATCCGTAACGGTCGTCGGGCGAGAGGGGGCTTCGTCCGTCATGATGCGGATGGCATTGCTGAAGATCCAGACCTTCCGGTCGCGATAGGCCTCGATCCGGTAAACCCCAGGCCCAGTGACGGGGAATCGGATGTTGCTGCCCATACCCCAAAAGAGGGGTGCGGCATTGTGCCGGATGACGATTTCGGCCTCGTCCGGCAACTGGACCTGGATGTGTCCGCCCTGAACGTACGGGACGGTCTCTCCCATGTGGTAGAGCACACCCTCGGGATCTTCATAGGCGAAGTTGAAAGGCCCCGTGGGGCCAAGCGCCTCGTTGCCGATGTATGAATGGCCTTGGCGCAGCGCCGACCAGATCAAGTCCCGCGCGCGGGTTGAAGACTTAGGAAGTTCCGGGCAGTACACGATGGTCCGCAACGTCCGGAAACCGACATCGCAGGTGAAAAAGGTCTTCCACTCCAGCATCGGTTCCTTGCGGCAGTGGAGATTCAAAGATCCGACCACGGGAACCTGCCGAAGCATGAGTTCATCGTCCCAGGCGCGGACGAACTTCCTTGGCGGTCCCGTCACGACGCGCTCAGGCTTGAAGTGCGCCTGCAGGGCGCGATTCCCGCGCGTGCGTGCGAGGAACTCATCGGTGAAGGACCAGATCTCGACGATATCAACATCGCTGATCGGAACCGGGGGCGGAATTGCCTCCGGGCGATGGCCATTGTCGAAATGGTAGTGAGTGCCAACGACGACGCCCATCTGACGCCGGACCTCTTCGATTCCATACTGGACGCTGGACGCTTGCCCGACGTCCTCTCGTGTCTCGAAGGCCAGGAAATGTCCGTCGGAGCAGTAGACTTCCTCCCCCGCCAGCACCAGCAGGCCGTTCTCTTGCCAGCCGACGAGTTCGTCGGTATTCTCGTGCTTGGCCTGGTGATCGGTAAGCACGACGAAGTCGATCGAGGCCTTGCGGGCCTCGTCGATGATCTGGGAGAGCGGCGCTCCCCCGCTCAGGTCGCTGTGAACATGGATGACGCCACTGTACGTCTTCCACTGGGCGGACATGAGGGCTAACCTGCCGTTTTCGGTATCGTCGCACCTGCCGGGATCCCCATCTCCGGCGCCTTGCTCAACCCTCTCCCGACTTCACCCACTGCAACAATCGAAGGACGTTTCCGTCCAGGTCCTGGAATTCCAGGTAAAGGAATCCGGAGCCCTGCTGAGGCTCGGAAACCAGCCGAACACCGAGCTCGAAAAGGTCTGCGTAGGCCTTTCGAATATCATCCACAACCATCGAGAACTTCACGGTGCTGCGCGCCGGGACCGTGCCCTCCAGGCGCTCATCGCTGGCCTTGCAGATGGCGAAATCCGATCCCTCGGGCAGCTTCCATTCCACCCAGAACGGATTGTCGACCGCTGGCTTTCCAAATCCAAGGACGTTTGAGTAGAAATCTTTGGCCTTCTCCACATCCTCGACGTAGACAAATACAACATTGATTTTCTTGATCTTCATTCGCGAATCCTAAAGGGAATCGAGTCTTTCCATACCACTCTGTTCGGAATCTAGAGCCAAGCCCGGAGGAGTGGCAAGCCCTGATGGTCATTCCCCGTCGGTGGAGTGGCTCAGTCGTTGGGCCAGTTCTCTCAGAATCTCGACGGACAGCCGATCCTTTGTCTGCAGCGGTAGTTCCCGCACCTTGTCAGCAGTCACGATCAGCGCACGATTCGTTTCGGTTCCGAACCCCGAATCGGCCTCTGTGATCGGATTGGCGACGACGAAATCGAAGCCCTTTCGGACGAGCTTGTCCTTCGCGTGCTTGGCCAAATCGTGCGATTCCGCTGCAAAACCCACGAAAACCTGACCCGGCAGGCGATGCTCGGCGGCAGAGCCGGCCACATCGGGCGTCCGAATCAGCCGCATGGTCAGTTCTTCCGGGGCGCCTTCCTTCTTGGCCTTCCGGGTCGCCGGCTCGGCGGGGCGCCAGTCGCTGACCGCAGCCGCGAAGATCACCGCATCGGACTTCGGCAGGTGCTCAAGGACGGTGTCGCGCATCTGCTCCGCCGTCACGATCAGATCAAGCGAGGCCAGCCCTGGCGGGAAATTCAATTCGCACGGGCCGGATACCACACGCACGCGGGCGCCGGCACGGAGGGCTTGGCGGGCCAGCGCGACGCCCATTCGTCCCGTCGCGGGATTCGTGAGGCACCGGGCGGGGTCGGCGAATTCGCGAGTCGGACCGCTGGTGATCAACACGTTCTTGCCTCGCAGATCGGGGAACTCCCGATTCTCGCGGAGGCAATCGACGATCGAGATCAGGATATCGTCCACCATCGCCAGGCGACCGATTCCCACATCGCCACAGGCGGTCGCGCCCTGGTCTGGACCGACGATCAGATCACCGCGGGATCGCAGCGTCTCGAGGTTCTGGCGCACTGTCGCGTGCTGGAACATCGTCGGGTTCATGGCAGGCGCCACAACCAGCGGGCGGGGCCATGCGACGGCCAGCGTGGAGAGAGCATCGTCCGCCAGCCCGTGAGCCAGTCGGGCGATCGTCGCTGCCGTGGCAGGGGCGATCGCAAACACGTTCGCCCATTTCGTGGCCGCCAGGTGATCCATCTCGCCGGGAGCAGCGGATTCCCACAAACTGCTGACGACGCGATTGCCGGTGATTGCTTCAAAGGCCGCAGGGGCGACCAGGCAGGTGGCGTTCGGCGTCATGATGGCGCGAACCTCGCCACCGCCCTTCACAACGGAACTGGCGATATCCAACGCGCGGTAAGCGGCAATGGAACTGGAAACGCCAAGCAGGAGTCGGAGGCCGGAATAAATCATAGTACCCGGAATATCCGAGCACTCCGCGAGGGCGCGCAAGGGTTATCGAGCGGAAGAGTGCGCTCAGCCTTCCTGATGCTCGGATGGCAATTGCACGGCAGCTCACAGAAACGTCTTGGCCAACGTCAATCCTCCGAGGATGACGGCAAATCCACCAACAGCGAAGCGGAGAGCTTCCTCTGGAATGGCTCGCACAGTCAGAGTGGCTATCGGCACTGAGAGAAGAGCACCGGCCGAGAGTGGGAAAGCCAGTGTCCAATCGATCTTGCCGCCAGTCGCGATCAAGTATACGCACAGGCCCGCGAGACAGGTGAAGGACTCGGCCAGCGAGGTGATTGCCACTGCATGGCGAGCCGGCAGTCCGGAAACGACCTGTCCCGCTGTGACAAGTGGGCCGTAGCCCCCTCCACTAAGGCTCTTATTGAAAGCGGCGACCGCACCAATGATCACAATATGGCTTCGACGGTAGCGGAATCTTCGCCCATATGTGGCGACAATCAGCAGACCTATCGAGAGAATGATCGTACCAATGATGGCGCTCAGCCAGAACTTCGGAATCTTCAAAGCCAGGACAACCGCAGCTACTGCGCCTATTGTGCTGAGCGAGGTGAGGAGAATCGCAGTTCCACGAGCCGTGCGGTCAGAAATGAAATCCACATTTCCGTCACGGTGGTGCATGGCTGCCGCCGTCAAGCCTGTCAGCAATTCACTTAGCAGCACGCAAGGGACAATCTGAAGAGGCTCGTATCCCACCAACAGGAGCAACGGGGTGAGCGTCGTTCCATATCCCATACCGAGACTCGAGTCTGTCATTTCGCAGACCATGGCGACGCCGAACGTGAAGAGAACCGCAGCTACGCCCAGGCTGGTTCCCCATGGCGGCAAGATGCCAAAGCCAGGAATGCGATCCTGAACAATGACGGCGATCGACGTCAGGAGAACAGCGATTGCCCAGATGGTTAACCGACGACGGCGCCCTCTGGCAGATGACAACACGGCCTTTCTCAGATCGACAAAACTCATGAGCTTTCCTCGAACTCGGTGTCTAGGGGGATGCCCGCCCGGATTCTGTATATGGCGAGATTCGCTCCAGCTCTCGCAGCAGGGGCATCGAACGGATATGCTCGATGGTACATGATTGATTTTAGAGCGGATAGGCCATTTGGACCCAAGGTGGCCGGGTATGATCCAGTGCTGATTTCCATTGGCAGACGCGATATTTAGCGGATATCAGTCGTTGTATTTCGTGTGATTCAGAGAAATCTCAAGGGAGCGGCCGAGCAATGAAGCAGTTTCAGAGGTTCCTTCTCGAGATCTGGCAGGAGGCTGCCAGGCACATCGAAATCGCTGAATCCGCATCGCGCATAGCACCGATTGTCGCAAATCGCTTGTCCCATAGCTCACTCATTGTCCGAGCCACGAGTCCGGATGGGGGGGCACTGGAAACTGTAGCATCTGTCGCATCAGATGGGGCCCAGGTAGAGGTTGAGGCTCGGGATGATCTGCATCCTTCCGACCTCCGCGCCTTGATCGAGGGACGAAGGGCGCGAACGTCTCCGGCCCCAGTTGAATTTGCAGGACGGTATGCAGGTTTGCTGTCCGGCTCGGGCACCGGACGACCTGCAATGGCCGGACCCCTGCTGTTGGATGGGCAATTCTGTGGGATTCTCATTCTGCACGGTCTTCAGGGTGCGGTGTTTGATCATGCTGACGAAGAGGTTTTCGGCGCGCTCCTGGAACCGTTGGCCGCAGCACTTGGCAATGATCGTCGCCTGCGTGAATTGCGTCAGTTGCGGGAAGCAGCCGAGGCGGATCGTCGCTCCCTGTTGAGGCGCTTGGGCAGGGAATCCCTCTCCGTCCAGATCGTAGGGGAACAGGGCGGCTTCCGCATGGTCATGGAACGCGTCGACCAGGTCGGCCAAACGAATGCTCCCGTGCTCCTGCTTGGAGAAACGGGAACAGGCAAAGAGGTTGTTGCGCGGGCCATTCACGAGAGGTCGAGGCGCGCCCGCGGTCCGTTCCTGCGCGTGAACTGTGGCGCGATTTCGTCGGAACTGATCGATTCCGAGCTATTTGGCCATGAGCGGGGGGCATTCACGGGTGCCTCGAACGCGCGCATGGGCTGGTTCGAGCGAGCAGACGGTGGGACTCTCTTCCTGGATGAAGTCGGCGAACTTCCCCCAGGCGCACAGGTCCGAATGCTACGCGTCCTGCAGGACGGGATATTTGAGCGAGTGGGTGCGCAACAATCCAAGCAGGTCGATGTGCGAATCGTTGCGGCGACGAACCGCGATTTGTCCAATATGGTTCGTCATGGGACGTTTCGTGAGGATCTGTGGTACCGACTCGCTGTCTTCCCGATTTACCTCCCCCCCCTGCGTGAAAGGGCGGAAGACCTCTATCCCTTGGCTTGCCACTTCGCACGGCGTGCCTCCGAGCGTCTGGGGTTGTCCCTTCACGAGCCGACGCAACAGGACATGAGAATACTGAGTCGCTATGATTGGCCAGGGAATATCCGTGAGTTATCCTCAGTGATCGAACGAGCGGCAATTCTGGGTGAAGGTCGTGGGTTGGAGATCGCCCGCGCACTTGGCCGGGGGATGACGGCCCAGGCGAGTCCGCTTCGAACTCAGGCTAGAAGCAGGGAGCGCGAGGGAGAAGAGGGACTCTCAACGTTGGAGGATGCGACGCGCCTCCACATTGAGAAGGCTCTTGAGCTCACACAAGGAAGAGTAGACGGACCCAACGGGGCTGCGAAATTGTTATCCGTGAACCCCAACACGCTCCGATCGCGAATGCGCAAACTCCGGATCGATCGGAAGGATTTCATTGGCATCGAACGATCACGCAATATCGAGCACCGCTAGAGTATCGGCGAAGCCTTGGGGCGTGAATCTACTGACCTGTCTCTTCTGAAATCCTATCCGCGGCGAGCCTGGAGGGCACTCCAGCCAGTCGTGGAGTGGCAACGGTCGTCCTTCTCAATCAGGAAGGCCTCAACGCCAGACAGGGCATCGATCATCTTCACGGCTGCTGCGGGGGCGGCGATGAAGGCGGCGGTGGACAGCGCATCGGCGCACATGACTGTATCGGCGACGATGCTGGCGCTGGTGCTCTGGAGCGGACAGATTCCGGAACGCGGATCGACGATGTGGTGATAAATGCCGGCGTTGTCGTAGTAAATTTCGTAGCGACCGGACGTTGCGACAGCGCCGTCGCGCAGGTGCAAGACCTGCGGGTAGTTGCCATGCTTGCGTGGGTCTTCGACGGCGATGGTCCACGGTCGGCCCTTTTCATTCAGGCCGCGCGTGCGGATGTCTCCTCCACCATTCACGAGATGATTTGTCACGCCGTGGCGAGTCAGTACTTCCGATGCCCGATCGATGATGTAGCCCTTCGCGATGCCATCGAGCGTCACGCCCATTCCGCGCTCATTCAGTCGCAGTTCTTTGTCGGCAACCTGAAGGTTCCGGATTCCAACGTGCGACAGTGCCGCAGAAATGTGGCGATGGAAGTCTGAAGCAGACGAGGCCTCACTCTCCAGCACATCGATCACCGGCTTAATCGTCACATCGAAGAGCCCGCCCGTGAGCTTGTGATACGCGAGCGATTCATTGACGACAGAAAGCAGTTCCGGCGGAGCACCCTTGAGAGCACCGTCTCGGTTGAGAGCAAAAAGTGGGGACGCAGAATCATGGCGACTCAGGAGCGGAACGAGACGATCGACTTCCTCGAAGGCACGGCCGATCGCTTCCTGGGCCAGAGAGCGCGATGCGTGGACTGCCGTGATGCTGACAGTCGTGCCCATCGCGACGCGCGTGAGTGAAACGCTCTCAAGGCCATCGCCGAGTTTGACGATGTTGAAGGTGCCTTGCAGCAGGCCGCCGGCAATAGCACCGACACCGAGCGCACCGCAGGTCTTCAAGAACGTTCGGCGGTCGCAGTTGCGCAGTGAATCGAAGATGCTCGAACGAGTCATGTCATGCTTCCTTCCGCATGCCGGCGCTGGTCGCCGGCATGATCGCAGTGGGATGAGGACAATGCGCATCCCTCGCAGTTGTTTTCGTGACAATGAGAGCGGTCGCCGATGATGTCGGCACCCGCGGGAAGTTCCGGGTTCTGCTTCCTCAGAACAGTCATGACGCCCAACCACAGAAGCGACAGGCCGACGATCGTCCCGACGGCAATAAGCAGGTGATAGATCACTCGCCACCTCCCATGCCGGCAAACCCCATGAAGGCCATCGACAGAATGCCGGCGACCATCAGCGTGATCGCAGCGCCCTTTACGACAGAAGACATATCGGAGAGTTCGAGGCGCTCGCGAATGCCGGACATCAGCAGTAACGCCAGCGTGAACCCGGCGCCCGCACCAACCGCGAAGCTGAGGCACTGGACAAAGTTGTAGCCGCGGCTCGTTTGAAAGAGCGCCACGCCGAGAATCGCGCAATTCGTCGTGATCAGCGGAAGGAAGATGCCGAGGGCTCTGAAGAGAGCGGGGCTGAACTTCTTTACGAACATCTCGACCAATTGCACGGAGGAGGCGATGACGACGATGTATGAAATCAGGTGCAGATAGGGGGCGTTAATCGCAGTGAGGATCTGGTGAATCGCGTACGCACACATTGAACTGACAAGCATGACGAACGTCACCGCGGCACCCATGCGGACGGCTGTGTCCGTCTTGTTGGAGACGCCGAGGAATGGGCAGATACCCAGGAAAAGGCTGAGCACGAAGTTGTTAATCAGCACCGCCTGGAGGAGGATTTTCAATGGGGAATCGGTATTCATGCAGCAGCCTCCTTGCGACGTTCGCGCATCCAATTGAAAAGCAGGAGCCACCCGCCCAGAACGAAGAAAGCACCGCCCGGCAGGACCATCACGACCCAGGGCTCGAAGTGAGAGCCAAGGATCGGAACACCGGCAAACGTCCCGTTTCCAAGAATCTCGCGGACGACGCCGAGCGAAAGGCATGCGATGGTGAACCCGATTCCCATGCCAAGCGCGTCGAGAATAGAACGGCCGACGCTGTTCTTCGAGGCAAATGCCTCCGCCCGGCCTAGGATGATGCAGTTCACAACAATTAGCGCGATGAAGGCGCCCAGGGCGTTATAGATTTCCAGACTGATCGCCTGGATCAAGTAATCAACGACTGTCACGAAGGTCGCAATGATCAGAATGAAGGAGGCGATGCGGACCTGTTTCGGGATCCACTTACGAACGAGAGAAACCATGACGCTCGACATCAGGAGCACGAAGGTCGTCGCCATTCCCATCGCCAGCGCATTGATGACCGAGTTTGTCACGGCAAGTGTCGGGCACATGCCCAACAGCGCCACGAATACAGGGTTTTCGCGCCAGAGGCCCTTGATGAACTCGTCCATGGACGGGTTGATGGCGGGCGAATTACTCGGAGACATCGTCCGCTCCCTTTTTCAGAATATCAACGCTGCGTTCGATGACGGGTACTGTCGATTCAGTATCTGTGCCGAGGATTGTCGCGACGGCACGCGAAGAGATTGTCGCACCCGTGATCGCTTCCATTTCCCAGGGTTGCGTCTTCTCCCCGTTCTTCACAAGCTTGACCTTCTCCTTCACCGCCGACCCATCGTCCGTCAGAGGAATGGCCAGTTCATTGAAATTCGACAGGAATGCAGGATCGCTGATGATCTTGTCGCCCAGGCCGGGAGTTTCTTTACTCTCAAGGACCTTGAAACCAATGATTGCGTGCTTCGAGGGCGAGTAGCCGTAGATCAAAGAAATGGTATCCTGGAAGCCTTGTCCGGCAGTCTGTATGGCAACGCCTACAACTTCGCCATCATCGTCATAGCCGACGTAGAACTTCTTCTGCACCGGCGCATCCATGGTGGTGGGTTCGAGCTTGCCGTCGACCTCTGCGAACGGATGCTGAGACGTCGCGCCGGGGAGAACTTCGACAATGGCCGCCTCAAGCGCCGCCTCCTTGTTGGCGACGATGAAAGGCAACGTCAGTTGGAACGTCGCCACGATCAGGATGCCGGAGGCCAATCCAATACCGGCCATCGTCATGATCAGACGCAACGGACTGGGCGAATCGTCCTGCGGGACGACTTGTTGCTGCGGCATCTGTTGTTCCATATCAGACATTTAGGCAGCTTCCGCTTTCGATTTCACCGCGCCGTAGATGCGCGGCTGCGTCCAACGATCGATCAGTGGCGACAGTGCGTTCATGAATAGGATCGAGTACATCACGCCTTCGGGCAAACCGCCGAACTCGCGGATTGCCACGACCAGAATCCCGATCCCTGCGGCAAAGAACCAACACCCACGGGGAGTAACGGGAGAAGTCACTGGGTCGGTTGCCATGTAGATCGCACCAAGCATCAATCCGCCACACAGCAGATGTTGCACGGGTCCGGGATACTTATCGGCGTCAATCAAGTGCAACAAGGTCGCCAAAATAGCGACCGTCAAAAAGATTCCGACGGGAATGCGCCATTTGATGAAGCCGCGTACGCCAAGGTAGATGCCCCCGGCGAGCAGAAGGAGCGCACACGTCTCGCCGATCGAACCGGAGATATTGCCGAGGAGGAGCGAACTTGCCTGGGTCGAGATGCCCTCGAACTTCATCTTCGCCAACGGCGTCGCCGCCGTAATGGCATCGAACTCCGGACGCATGAACGGAAGGGCAAACGTGTCGCCACGCAGACGGAAGAAGTCCTGCAGTCCCGAATGAACCGGCCATGTGGTCAGCGCGAGGGGGAATGAGGCCTGGAGGAAGGCGCGTCCCGTCAGCGACGGATTGAAGACGTTATTGCCGAGTCCCCCGAAGAGATACTTGCCCAGCGCGACCGCGACAATTCCACCCATCAGCGCCATCCAGATCGGCAAGCCCGGCGGCAAGGTCAGCGCAAGGAGAATTGCCGTCAGCAGTGCGCTGCCGTCGCGCAGCGTGCTTTCGCTCCAGCGAGGCCGGCCAGTGATGATCCACTCCGTCCCCATGGCGCCAATCGTACAGGCCAACAGCACCATCAGCGCGCTGATTCCGAACAAGTACAACGCAACGAGCACGACAGGCGCCAGCGCGTAAAGCACATGCCGCATCACCTTGGGCGTGTCGACCGGGCGCTTCAGGAACGGCCCCGTGGAGATAATCAGCTTGGGCGATTGTGCACTCATGCGGCGTTGTTCTTCTTCCGAGCCATCTCTTCACGGATGACTCCCTTGGCCACGCGGAATCGCTGGACCAGGGGAATGTTCGACGGACAGACATAGGAGCATGATCCGCACTCCATGCAATCCATCAGATGATAGTTCTCCAGCATCTCGTCGTACCGCCCCATCCGGGCCAGCGCGCCGAGTTGAGTCGGATTCAGGAACACCGGACATGCGTCAAGGCAACTGGCGCACCGAATGCACGCATACTCCTGCCGCGGTCCGGCTGCCTGCTTCGAAGTCAGGCACACAATTCCAGACACGCCCTTTGTAACAGGGACGCGCAGATCGTACTGCGGCGTGCCCATCATCGGGCCGCCAAAGAGAATCTGAGACGCGTCCTCGGTGATACCACCGCAGTAGTCGAGGATCTCCTGGAGAGCGGTCCCGACCGGGACAAGAAGCGTCGATGGTTGCTTGATGCCAGGGCCGGTCACTGTGATGACGCGCTCGATCAGAGGCTGGCCGAAGGAGAAGAGCTCGCCGATTCCCGCTACCGTCCCAACGTTCTGCACAACAACCTGTGCATCGAGCGGAAGTTTGCCGCTGGGGATCTCACGCTGCAGAACGGCCGTGACGAGCATCTTTTCCGCGCCTTGTGGGTACTTCGTTTCCAGAGGGACCAATTCGCACGGAAGATCCGCCGGCACGCGGTCTTGCAGGCCGCGGATAGCGTCCCACTTGTTCGTCTCGACGCCGATGAAAGTCTTCTCTGCACCAAGCAGTTTCTGGATAATGCGGATTCCAAGGAAGATCGCATCCGCCCAATCCAACATGATGCGATGGTCGGTCGTCAGGTAGGGCTCACATTCGCATCCGTTAACGAGGAAATACTGGACGTGCTTGCCCTCGGGAACAGAGAGCTTCACATGCGTCGGGAATGCCGCCCCGCCGAGACCGACGAAGCCGCCTTCCTTGACCATTGTCAGCAGTTGCTCGGCCGGCATGGATTCCCAATCAACGGGTTCTTCATTATGTAGAGTCTGCGGCGATGAGGGATCCGTTGCGATGACAATCGATTCCACCATTCGCCCCGACGGGTGATGCCGAAGTTCGATCGCCTTTACCTTTCCCGTCACGGATGCATGGAGAGGCACCGAAACAAAGCCACCGGCCTTTGCAATCAACTGACCGCGATAAACGCGATCGCCGGCTTTCACAAGAGCGACCGACGGTGCCCCCAAGTGCTGGCTGAGCGGCAATACCACCTCGGCCGGCATCGGGATACGCTCAATCAAGCGCCCCTCGGTCAGTCCTTTGTTCTCCGGCGGATGAACACCGTGGCGGAAAGTCTTTGCGCTCATGACTCCGTCCCTACTTCTGCTTCACTTGCGCGGTTCGCCAGGAATTCACGAAGCGACTGACGGAAGAAGTCCGGGTCGTTGCTGTAGCCGGACAGTGCCAGCAGGCGCTGGACGATCTTCTGTCGGGTTTCCTCCGGTGTCTCTGCAACGACAACTGGCTCCGGTGGCGTGGGACTCGAAGCGGGCTCCTCAACAAGCGCGGGAGCCTTACCCGATGCGATCCGTTGCAGTTCATGCCATTCGGCGAGCTTCTTCTCGCTGAATGCGATCAATTCCGGGGACAGGATCGCAAGAAACTGGCGTCCACGCGCATCGGCTCCACGAACAAACGCGTGCAGCCCGGAACGCTCGTCTTCCGAGATCTGAAGGTACTCTGCGAGCGGCATCCCGCGCTCCCCTGCCGGAGCTTTGCGGAAGCCGTTCTGGAAACGCGCTTCCTGCACCGCCCAGTCAGCCGGAGTTGCAGCCACTTCCAGAGCTTCAACATCTCCGCCTGGCTTTTGGACGTTCAGAGTATGCGTTCCCCAATCCTCAGAGGCTGCGCGATTATCGCCCAATTGCAGCTTGCCCGAGGCATATCGGAAGAGCGGGAAAACGCGGCCGGAAACTGCGATTTCTGCATGAGCGACGATCTTCTGCGGGGCAACACCGCTGCTCGCCGGGTGAGGCGCATGGACGTGCAAGAGGGCCGGTCGGGAGGACTCCATGCAGTCGACGACTCCAGCGACGAGATGTGCCGGCGCACCGATGCTGCTTTGCAGTGCGATCGCATCGTACCGGCGAGCCAAGGCCAGCAGATCGATCTTGGGATCTGCGCCATCTGTGTTGAGAAGAACAACATTCACCGGGTATTCCGACTTCAGCAGTGCCGCGACCGATGCAGAACTCGCCTTTGCACTATCGCAAAGCACAACGATTGGGGGCAGGAGGTGCTTGGCATCGACTTCCTGCGCGACTCCTGCGGCAACAAGGTCATCGGCTTCCTGCACGATCTGCAATTCTCCAGCGATCTGTTGCCGGATACCTTCCATCATGCCGCGTGCAATGCCTGCAATGTCGCCGGCATCCTGAGCAAGCCACGGATTCCGGTGTGGGTTGTATGGATAGGTGGCATTCCAGTAGGCAGCGCCGTCGCGATCAATAGCTAACACTAAGGGTGTCCGCGACGGAACGGTGCCGGAGTAGCTCTGCTGTTGCTTCTCGAGGCTCGTCAGCAGATGTCCGAGGTGCTTCAGTAATTCGACATCGCGATCTTCGATTCCGCGGTTGTCACCGAAGATACCCAACAGTGCGTCAGGCTTCACATTAGAAGTCTCCAACTGCGCGATCTTCTGATGGAAGGCTTCGAAGTCGTTGATCTTGAGAGTCGCATCGACTTTCCCCTGGATTCGATCGCGTACGCGGTCGATCAACGTGGTCAGATGCTTCGCATGTGCCGCGTAACGCGGATAAACACACGAGTGAATTGCCGCCGTGATCAAATGGACGGCAATCTTGGTGCTATCGCCCGGCAGCGAACCATCGCCACCGACCAGAGAGAAGTACGCAGAGGGATCGAGCAGTCTGTTCAATTGCGACTGCGGTTTGTCCGCGCTGACGAGATCCGAGATACTGGCAGCTGGAACTTCACGCTGGAATTCGCAATCTTTGCGACCCACGGACAGCATCTCCTCGGATTGCTCCGCCCACTCGATGGCCCCCTCGGGACAAACTTCGAGACACAAGCCACATGCCGTGCAACTCATCGGATCGATCGCAATGGTCAGGAGCCGACGATCATCCTTGTCGCGCGAATCGAAGAACTCCTCCGTTCGACTGAACGTGTAGTTCGGCGTCGCCGCCTGCAGCTTTTCGAATTCCTCATCGAAGACCTTGCGATCGTCCTCGCTCGGCTTCATGCGATCCATGAGTCGCTTGTAGGCCTCATCAAGCAGCGGGCCGAATGCGAGAAACTGTCCGAGATCGTCTTTGGAAACGATCGTTGTGGCTTGTTGTGCCAGATGTTTCTGAATGCGCTGAAGCTGCACAAGTCCATCGCAGCGATTCATCACAGTCTCGATCAGCTCCGAGGGCGTACTCACCGTCGACGGCATCGCCGAGTCGGGACACTGCGACCAACACGACGCACATCCCGTGCAGTTCTCGGGCAGCCAGTGCGGTATGCGAAGACGCCATGGTGTCAGATCGCGGAAAGCGCTGCTGCCCGCCGGGATTATTCCCGATGCCAAATGCGGATCCGTCGCGGCCTGCTCAGGCTGGCCGGAATCGTAGAGGAATCCAACCGAATGCCAGAACCGCGCGCGGTTGAAGACAGTTGCGTCGGCGCCATCTTCGCCGATCGTCCAGGGCGCATCGCCTTCTGGATTTGCAGGGCTTGGTGGAAGATCCTTGCCCGACCAAACGAGCTCCGCCGCTTCCTCTGCTGCGCGCTGCATACAGTCGGCGATCTGCGCGGCCAACTGCTCCCCGCCCAACTTCGTGAGGCGTTCGCGCAGTGCCTTGCGAACGTCTGCCTGCTTCGTATCCTCTACCAGCGTTCCAAGTGCCGCGCCGATGAGTGCCCAGCAGGCCAGCGAATCGAAGAACGCCGGCTGATCGGAAGCTTCACTTGAGATATTCTCGGCGTCGACGACGGTGATCTTCAATTCATTCTTGCAAATCCACTGTGCCGTCGACCGAGGCATCTCCGCCCAGAAGGAATTGGGATCGCAATCCGTTGCCACGATTACATGTGCCCGCTTCTTCACGGACGACTGAGTTTCGTTCGCATCCAGGAGGTTTGACGATGCGACCAGGAGGATGTCGGACTTCTCCGGCGCCGTTGAAGCCACATCGGCGTCGCTTGCGTATGCGATGACGAGAGAAGCGGGAAGAAGATCCGATCCAAGACCGCCGGCTGCGAAGGTGCGCACATCCCAGTTCGAAGCTTCGGCCAGGGATTGGGCCAAGATACTCCCAACTGCGAGACCGCCCTGCGCCGCCAGGTAGTCCATGCGAAGCGAAGAAGTCTCTTCACTCGGAGAATCCGACGACTTCGGAAGGCAGAGCGAAGGAAGTTCAGGGTAGGCCTGAGCCAGGCGCTGCTGAACGGCCTGCAGGTGTGGGTAGCGACGGTTCGTCGCCGCTACAAGATCGCCAAGATAGAAGAGGCGCTTGCCCGCCGTCTTTCCGCACATGTTGCGGACAGCAGCAGCCAGTTCACTGAAACGAGGCAACGGCCCGCCAATTCCATACAATCCCGTGTGAATTGCCGGACGATCAGTCGGCTTCGCGAATCGGCCGAAGCCCGGGAATGGTGTCTCGTTTGCGGGCGCCAGCGTGTTCTCCGTTGCCTTGTCAAGCGCCGCGCGCACTTCGCGCGTGATCGGAGCGTGTGCGCTGCGCTCCAGGATCGTGATCGCCTTCTTCTTTGCCAGAAGATGCGATAACATCTGCGCAGGGAACGGATGCCAAGTGACGATCGAGGCGATGCCCGCTTTGATCTTCTGCTCGCGAAGCCGATCGATGACTTCCCTGAGTGCGCCCCCAATCGCTCCCATGCAGACAACTAGATATTGAGCATCGTCAGCGCGGTACTCCTGCACCGGGGCGTACTCGCGTCCGGTCAGTTCACCATACTCGCGGAATGCCTGATCGATGAATTCAGCGACATGATTCTGGAAGAAGATATCGTGACCAACGGCAGCGCGTGAGGCGCTTTCGCTGCCCATCAGTCCGCCAAGTCCTGCCGGATGATCGACATCGATCAGTCGCGGCACACGCCGGCGCTCACGTCCAAGCAGAATCTCCTGAGAAGTGCTGGGCGTCGCAATGCGATCGCTGGAATGTCCAAGAAACGCAGTTGCCAGGGCCTCATCCGGAAGTAGGAGCGACTGCACAGACTGTGCGGTTTCTGCGAGATCCTGCCCGCATACGCCAGGGATGAACGACAGTTCTGCTACACGGTGGGCGATCATCGCCAAATCGGCTGCCTGCTGCGCGGTCGAAGCGAAGAACTGGAATGCGCCCGTGGCGCAAGCCCCAAAGAAATCATCCTGCCCGCCGGCGGAAGTACTTGCTGCTCGCTCGGAAGCATGGCAGGCCAGATGCACCGTAAAGGGTGCGTGTTTTCCTACGGCCGTTGTCAGTTCGGCCTGTGCACAGCCAAGGTCGGAGACCAATGCAGTCGCGCGTGCACCGGTCAGTGCGGCGCCCGTGAGCGTGCCGATCGCCCCGGCAGAATTCTCAGAGGACTCGATGGTCTTCTCGCCCGGAACCAGGTTAATCAATCCACTTTCCAGTTCCGTCAATTCCGGCGTGGACTGTACTACGAGCACGTCGGCAACAAGCCGTTCAACGGCGCAGGCGGCCGCTTGCCCATCGAGTGTCGATGCGACTCCGGGACAAGGCGCTTCTTTTTCAGGCGATTTAGCTTTTCGAAACCACATCTTTGGGCCTGTTCATAAGTGACTTAAATTGCTGTCCTTCGATCCACGTGATAGCGCCGGTGGGACAGCGCTTTATGGCATTCGAATCCTGCAGCGAGAGCAACTCCTCGTTCAGGACGGGCAGATTGTGTTCCATCTTCAGCAATCCCTGGGGCGCATCGGCAACGCAACGACCGCAAGCCGTGCAAGCGACCTTGCAGAAGTCGAGCATGCCGTCGCCCTCGAGTACGGACTTGCATTGGACGAAGAGCTTCTGCTTCATCGGGACGATTTCAAAGAGATCCTTCGGACACGCGCGGACGCAGTCGCCGCAGGATGTACACTTCACCGGATCCACGATCGGAAGACCGGTCTCGCTCATCGTGATCGCGTCGAACGTACACGCCACATCGCAATCGCCGAAGCCGAGACAGCCATAACGGCAGCCCTTCGTTCCACCAGCAACGGATGCTGCTGCACGACACGTTGGCTGACCTTGGTACTCGGCCATCTGGATGGCAACATTAGAGCCACCGGCGCACCGTAGTCGAGCAACCATCGGCTCGGCCTCGCCCGCTTCGACGCCGAGGAAATCCGCGACTAACTGGGCCGTTGCCGCCCCACCGACGGGGCAACCACTCGGCTGAATGTTGCCGGCGATGACGTTCTCCGCAAAGGCACGACAGCCGGGCAGCCCGCACGAGCCGCAATTGGTCCCGGGCATCATGTCATTGACAACATCGATGCGCGGATCCTCGTAGACCTTCAGCTTCTGGCTAGCCACGGCAAGCACGCCCGCGAGGATAGTCGTCAGCCCCAGAAGGTAGCCTATGGCGATCAGACTCTCCATATCCGTCCCTAGTTAAACTTCGCTGCGCGCTCGACCAGACCATCCAAGCCGGGCTCATTCGGGTTCAGCGGTTTGCCGGGATGGATGATGTGGACAGGGCACTTCTCCGCTGCTTCGACCAGTTGGCGGAACGAGCCCGCCGACGCGTCGTTGATGAAGGCCTGCTTGTTCTCGTTGTACTTGAACAACTCGCCGTTCAACTGCACGCACTCGTTGCACGTCGTGCAGCGCGGCGTCTCGATGTACGGATCGTCGAAGGAGAGAGATTCTTCCTCCTCTTCCACCGGTGCCGCTTCGGGTTCCGTTGCGGCTTCCTCGACCGAGGCGGCAGAGGAGTTCGGTGCCGGGCGAGGTGATGCTGGCCGTGTGACAGCACCTGTAACGGGAGCTTCGCTCAGCAACTGCCCGGCGATGCGATCGACGATCTCCTGTGTCAGTTCATCGAGATTGCGATCCAGTTCGGCACTGAACTTCTCTTCGACAGATGCGATCGCGTTCTGCTTCTCGTCTTCCAGGCGCTGCTTTTCGTGCGCCAGAAGTCGCTCCGCATGGGAGTTCTTCACGCCGCCGAGTTCCTGCAGACGCCTCCACTGCGCACGGCACTGAAGAACGGCCTGCACGATCGGTTTCGACACGACGATTCGATGAACGCGGTTCTGTTCATCGACTGCCAGGATATACGGAATCTGGACTTCACGAGTTTCCGGAGTCCGGTCCATGTACTGCATCAATGGCACCATCTGGCGGTGCCACATCTCAACCGGCAGATCCCAGAAGGACTTCGCCGCGCGTTTGTCGGCCAGCAGGAAGTCCGCCGGCGTCATGGCGACTTCGACAGCCTGTGTTTCGCCTTCATTGACCTCAAAGAAGAACTCCTCCGACGACCAATCGGCGTCGACCTTCGAGTTCATGTCGATGGCTATTCGATCGGCAAGGGCCGAGCCCTTCGCTGGATCGTAAGTAAAGGCGGGAAATGCGCGGGCTTCGAACGCGGCTGCGGACGAGAGATAAACCGGCAGGCCGGTGGTATTCTCGGGGGCCGACGCGAAGACGCTGAAGAGTGCCGGCCCGGAGTAGCTGAGGCCATCCATGAAGCCGGAGTACATCAGCGAGAATCGCGAGACAGGCGTCTGCAGAACATAGACGTCGCCAAGGGCCGCCGCCATTGTTCCCAGGCGCGCGAGCCAGTTCGCTTCGAACGGAACGCGAGCCAGACGATTCGGATCGGCAAGAAGATCGTCGACCTGAACGAGGACCTTGATCGGAGCATCGCTGGTCAACATATCGAGAAGCGCCGTCACCTGGCCCTTCCCAACGATGCTTCCCTCCACAATCAGGAGGACCGGAGGACAGAGTGCCTTCTCTTCTTGCGAAAGCATGGCTTCATCGAAGGCTGCGAAGATCGGATCGTGCAGCTCTTCGCGATAGCGATTCTCGAGATCGAGTCGCGCGACCTGCACGGCCTTGAAGAACTCGACCATTTCGGCCATGCGATTGCGATAGCACTCGATCGCCGCCAGGCAATCGTTCACCACCGGTTCCATGGCGAACGGCAGACTCGAGGCGCCTCCCGAGCAACCGCACCAATTAAACAGCGGCGCGATGCGACGTAGCGTCGCGAGTGTCTTCTCGACGCGGGCCACGCGGGCTTCCGGAAGGCGATGGCTGAGTCGACTTTCGCTGAGCAGATCGGACAATGCGTTGAAATCCAGATCGGCCGAACCGACAGAATCTCGCAACGAATCCGGGCTGGCAGCATTTGCAGACTGACTCTCGTCGGCCGACAGCAGGTTTTCGAGCCCGACGATGATCTCCGCTAATTCGTCCTTCCACTGCGCAGTACGCGCGTGCCAATCGGCGGAGAACGCCGCCGCCATCAGGCGGCGTGCCGCATCCGCGTTGCAGGGCAGAACATCGCCTGCGCCCCTTAGCGCGCGACGGGCGATCTCCAGGTCGGCGCGCAGTTGCTGACTCTTCGCCTCGGGCAGTTTCGTGGCCGACATGACGCGCTCGATCGCGGGATCGAGAAGCTTGTCCATCGGTGATCCGGGGTTGTTCCCATCGAGTTGCTTGATCGACCACTCGAGTTGATGGAAGTGACGCGTCAGCCGCTCTGCCGCATCGCCTTCCTCGCCGGTTCCCTCGATGGCCTGATCGACCAATTGCATCAGTGTTTCAGCAACGGGCTGCTCGCACGTCGGCTTTACACAGAATGGGAACTCGTGCCGGAGCGAATCCAGATCGCGGAATGGACGCAGCAATGCCGGCACCGGCAATGACGCATCCGCCTGGCTATCCGGACGACGGCGGTTGAGGAAGAAATCCAGAAGCTGACGATAGACGGCAGCCTCGCGGTTTTTATCCATCGCCGGCGGAGTCGGCTCAACAGGCAGCGCGACCTTGCTCTCCTCAATGATACTCGCCCCTTCGGAGACTGCAGCAGTCCCTTCCGGGGGGAGATCCTTGTGGCTGTCGGGATGGAGTTCGCTTTGTTCTACAACGTCTTGTTGCTTATCCATGGTTATGCATCGGCACCCTGGGCGATTCCGAATCGGTCGAAGGATTTGGTGAGAAGCTGCTCGCGCTGCTGCCAGATGGGCATCTTCTGCGGGCGGCGAATCTCGTCGTAGCAGGGAATGCTCTCGTTCTGGTAGAAGATGCCGATGGGCACCTTGTCTTCCAGATCGGCCAAGCGGCGGGCATTGTTCATATCGCTGGGATCATGGTCTTCGTGAGTCTTGTACACGCGAGCCAGATCGTCGCTGACCTTCATACCATTGTCGTGGCGCAGCAGCATCAGGTTATTCGGGTCGGCCAACAGCGACTGAAAGCCGGTCGGCATAAAATGCGGACAGCGCTGCAGAATGCGGATGAACGCAAAGCCCTTGTGGTGATACGCGCGGCGGATCACATCGAACAGCAGTTCGGGAATCCACTCCACGACCTGCGCCACAAAACTCACGTTCGTAATGCCGAGCGTCGCACTGACCGGGTTGATTGGATTCAAATACGCGCCGCCGGGGGTTGTGTTGGTCTTCCAGCCCTTCGGCGTCGTCGGCGAAACCTGCTTCTTGGTCAAGCCGTAGATGTTGTTGTCGTGCAGCATCGCGACCATATGGAAGTTCATGCGGACGGCATGAATCCAGTGTGCGGTACCGATACTGCAGCAGTCGCCGTCACCCATATTGACAAAGACATTCAGATCCGGGCGACGGATCTTGACACCCTGCGCGGTCGGCAGTGCGCGGCCGTGAAGGCCGTGGAAGCCGTAGGTGCTGACGTAATGCGGGAAGCGCGCGGCACAACCAATGCCGGAAACGAACACCGTCTTCTCCAGCGGCAGTTGCTCGTCACGGCACAGGCGCTGCACTGCAGCCAGAATACCATTGTCACCGCAGCCTGGGCACCAGCGCGAAACGCGGCCGGCGTAATCTTCCAACTCGAGGTATTCCTGGGGGTCGCTAAGGACACACTCTGTATTCAGTCCAAACATGGGGAGAATCCTCTTCTTATCTTAGCGGGCACCAAGCCGGCGCTCGATCATTTGTTCGACTTCTTCGGGTTTGATGGGTTGTCCGTGCACATGGCTCCAGCAGTCGACATCCACAAGATAGCGGGCGCGGAGCAGGAGACAGAGGTTCGAGTAACGGCGGTTGTCATCGTCGATCAACTCGTCATTCGGATCGTCGGAATAGTTGATCTCCACCGTAACGACTTGCTTGAACTTCTGCATGATCTCTTTGATGCCGGATGCCATGGGCTGCAGGAACGTCAGATGGAGCGAGGACACCTTGTGTCCCTTGCTGCTCATCGTATCGACGGCTTCCTCGATCGAACCCTTCGTGCTCCCCCACCCGACGATCAGCAGATCGCCCTCGGGGTCGCCATGCACCTTCGGCGTCTTCAACGTCTTCTGGAAAGCCGCCAGCTTCAAGCTGCGGTAACGGCAACCTTGCTGGTTGATGCCCGGCTCGTACGCAACGTGGCTCTCGCGATCATGGGCAAGACCCGTCAGCGCGTACATGCCGCCCGGCTGGCCGGGGATGTGGCGCTGGCTCAGGCCTGTCTTCTCATCCCAATCGAACGGCGGGTGGCTGGGATCCACCGGGCTCTGATCGATCGGAGGAGCCAGCCATTCCTTCTTGAACTTCGGACGCGGGAACATTTGCTGGCCGGTGGCCAGATTGGCATCGCTGAGGACGATCACAAGCGTGCGGAACGTCTCCGCAATCTTGCGAGCGGTGATAATCGAGTAGAAACAATCTTCAATCGTTGCCGGGGCCATGATGATCTTCGGCGCATCCCCATGCGTTCCAAAGAGCGCCGCCAGCAAGTCGCCCTGCTCCACCTTTGTGGGAAGACCGGTGGATGGGCCGCCACGCTGGACATTGACCAGGACCAGAGGAACCTCGCCCATCACGGCGAGGCCCATGAGCTCCGTTTTCAATGCCATGCCGGGACCCGAGGTGATCGTGACAGCGCACTTGCCGGCATAGGATGCGCCGATCGCAAAGGCAGCCGCGGCGATCTCGTCCTCCGCCTGGTGGACAACGCCGCCGCACTCGTCGAAGATTTCGCTGAGATAGTGAGAGGCCGAGGTCGCAGGCGTAATCGGATACATGGCACAAACGTCCATGCCCGACGCCACAACACCCAAAGCGATCGCCGTATTGCCGTTCATGACGACCTGGGGTTCCGTAGATTCCATCGGGGTGACATCGAAACGGAAATCCAGATGCCCGCCCGCATATTCGAAGCCGGCTTCCAGCAACTTCACGTTTGCATCGATGACCGGCTGGCCCTTTTTCTTGAACTTCGCCGCGATGGCCTTTCTGGCGTAGGCAAGCTCGCGCGAGTACACGCGGCAAAGAATACCAAGGATGAACATATTCTTGCCGCGCTTCGGATTGTCCGTGTGCTTCAGACATTCCTCTTCCATCGGGACCTCGTAGACACGGTATCCCTTTGCTCGGAGGTCTGCGACAGTGGACGTGTAAGCCTTTGCGACGCCTGGGACCTTCGAAGAGGCCCAGACATTCTCCAGAATAATGATGGCGTTCTTCTTGAACTCGCCCGCGGCCTCACGCCCCTTCAAAACCTGCTCGTTCAGAGCCAGGACAATGTCGGTGTGGTTACCGGCGTTCGTGATCGGAAAGGAACCCAGTCGGATTCGGTTGCCGCTGGCGCCCGCCGTGCTGCGAGCAGGGGGCTCGACCTCGGCGGGGATAATCTCCACCGTCCAGACGCTGTTACCCATCTGGGCGCTGACGGTGCCGAACATCTGTCCGGCGGTCTGAGCACCTTCGCCGGAGTCGGAGATGATCTCGACGATGTGCTGGTCGACACGCTGGATGGTGCCGGCTTCCTGTGTGGGACTCATGCCCTCTTTTGCGCCTTCATTCATGACATTTCCTGTGCTCATGGTGCCTCGGTTTGATGGTAATTCGGAGTATTCGGACAACTCTTCTCCCATATGGGAATATTGCGCTAGAGCAGATGTCGGTCGAATGCAACACAAGAATCCGTCTGTTTGGTCGGAAACATTGCTCTTTCCAGTGTCCGATCTCGAAAGGAGCCTTCCCCAGCAGCCCGGTCACTTCCAAGCTTTAAATGTGCAGTATCTGTGGAAAACTAGGTGTCAATGACCGAATTTGACCGCAACATATTGCATCCACGGAATAAAGACCCGTGTCCATATTCCGGAGCCGTGATTGTCGAGATCGCAATATTCCTGTCTTCCGAAGACTGACGGATTCCTCCAGGGACGGTTTTCGCCTTTGGAGGAAGTGAGACACCTGTAGCTGGCCATTGCCGCCGAACCAGCGACCTACCGCGGCAGGGGCTCCGGCCCCTGGGCCATCCAGCCCGTTAGCACCGGCGAGATGAAGAAGATCTGTTTGCATTCGCTGAATTCGGAGGTGTTGCCCTTGCTGTCGGTCGCCGTCGCCGTCACGAACCAATCGGGCTCGCCGCAGCAGGGGAACATCTTGGAGAACGTTGCCTCGCCGGATGCATCCGTGGTCACCCGGATTGTCGCGAACAGGTCATAGCCCTCGCCGTAGTTGGACGGGTCGCAGTACTCATTCAAGAAGAAGTCGATATCGATTTTCTCGTTTGGGAGACCTTCGTATGTTCCCGAGAGGAAGAGATTCAGCGTCCCTGTCGTGTGCGCGTCTACGATTACGGGGAAATTGGCGTAGTTGTTCGGACCGACATCGGCATCCAACGGATCATTCAGCGTCACCGCGTTGAGCCCAAGATCGATCCCGAGACCTGCGTTGTCCTTGATCGAGTTGCCAACGATCTCGTTCTCGATGGAAGCGGCTCCCTTAATGACGATCCCTTCGCCGAAGTTCCACCAGATCCAGTTGTGCCCGCCAATCAAGTTGCCCGAGCTGTCCTCGATCAACACGCCACGCTGGATGTTTCCCGCTGGATCCCAATCGGACGAGATTCCAATGTGGCAATTGTGAATCTGGTTCTTTGCGTTCAGCAGCGGAATCCCATTCCGACCGCGAATGACGACTCCCGCCTGGCCATTGCCTGCAATCACATGCTTGCGAAAGCCCACGAAATCGAATCCGATATCGTTCTGCATACCGTCCTCGATCAAGATACCGTTCTCGACGTTGGGAATTGTGTTGGTCTGATCGATGTTCAGACCAATGATGCAGGTCTCCACTGTATTGCCCGATGCATCGCCGGTCATGAAAGCAATTCCGTTCTTCTTATTGCCGGAAACAAGCAGCATGCTGTTGTACCAACCACCGCCGAAGAAGTTTCCCCCGGACTCGACGAGAATGCCGTTCTCTTCATTACCGATTCCAACCATGCCCGTCTTGTCGGTTCCGACGTAATTGTATTCAACTACGTTGGTACCTGCGATCAACTCCTGCTCCTGCGAGAGGTGGATTCCGTTTCCCTTGTTTGCCGATATGATGTTCCGAACATTTTCCTCATGACCGCCGATTCGGTTCTCCTTGGCACCTCGCGTCACCAAGATGCCGTCCCCGCCGTTCGGGATGGCTGCTCCTCCGGTCTCGTCCAATCCAACGATTGATGTCTTGATCAGGTTCCACTTTGAGAGCACACCCCGGATCTCGATCCCGTGACCGATATTTCCGGAAATCACACAACCGCCCAAGGATGTCCCTTCAATGGTCGTGGAGGTACACTCATCGATGTAGACGCCATTGCCTTGGTTCGGCATGGCCTTATCGCCGGTGATGTTCACACCGATGAAGTTGTCGACCAGCGCATTGTCATGACAGTTGTTCGAGGCCGGATCGTCGGATCCGTGCTCGATACTCACGCCGTTCTGAGTGTTTCCGGAGATTGTATTCGCGAAGACAAGGTTCGAGTGCGCTCCCCAGAGGAAGTGCACCCCGTTGCGTACATTCGGTTGCGCTGCATCGCCGACGCTGTCGGTCCCGATCGCGTTGCCTCCCAGCGAATTCTCATGCGCGCCGGAATAGCGGAACTGAACGCCATCCCCACCGTTCCAGCAGATCACGTTCCCCTCGCCTTCGGCGACGCCGCCAATAACGCTGTATGTTCCAGTTACATAAACACCGCTGCCGCCATTGCCACGATCATTGTAGCCGAACCGGTCTGTCCCGATGAAATTCCCATACACCTGATTGGGCCGTTCACCCTCCTCGCCATACAGGTAGAGGCCGGAACTGCGATTCGCGGCGATGATGTTTCCCGCACCGGTTGTTGACCCCCCGACGGTGTTCCCCCACTCCCCCACTCCGATGCCGGCCTGATTAGGCAATTCCAACATCTCATCGTAGTCGAGACCCACATAGTTCCCTTGAATCACCACATCTGTGATCGGATTGTCTGAAGTAGTGTTCGTCATCGAAATGCCGTTCCCATCGTTGCCTCCAATGACGTTCGCGCCAAGAGCAGCCGTGCTGCCGATCTGTGAGCCGCTGGCACCACTGAGTCGAATACCACCCTGCTGCTGATTCCCCAGGCCTGCCGTCTGGTCGACCTTCATCCCGATGCGATTCCCCATCACGAGGACGCCCTGGTCCGTGTGACCGAAGAGCGATTGCAGATCGATACCGGAGTACTGATTGCCAGCCACGTAGTTTCCGGTTCCTTCAAATGCACCGCCGATGACATTCCCGACACCACGCACAAAGATGCCCGTTGTGTTCGAAGACACCGCGTCGCCATCGCGCGTCGTCCCGCAGAGATTTCCGGCCACCATATTCATGTCGCCGCCAACGATCGCAATGCCTTGCCCAGACGTCCCGAAGTTTCCGGCACACCAGTTTCCCTTTTCGCGTCCGGGTGTTGTCGTCATCCCGCCGATCGTGTTGCTGTCCGAGTTGATGTTGATTCCGGCGCCCTCATTGAAGGTGCAATTGTTTCCCTCGACGAAGTTCGTGCCATCGGCGATCAGAAGAGCTAAGCCAATGCCGGGGAAGTGCGTGATGTTCATGTGGCGCACGACCGAGTTGTTCTTGATGCCGATGCCCATCGCGTCATCAAGGTCGCTGCCATCCAAGGTGATCTGATCCGTCAGCAAATCGCCTGCCTGTAATTGGCCATCGATCGTGACCGGCCACACCAGGGCTGGATAGTCTGACTGCGGTTTCAATACGGTGCCCGCTGGCAACGAGAAGCTGATCGCATCCGCAGCCGCATCCTTGTTGGCGTTTTCGATTGCCGCGCGGAACGTTGGTGGATTCATCACTGTGTCCGAGAGGTCCGCGTCGGGAGAGTCACTCGGGTCCGTCACGATGTACGTTGCGCGTGGTTGAGTCAGCAGCATGCTGATCGGCGCGTTTGCGGATGGATCCAAGATAACGAAGTCTACCTGCGCATCATCATTGAGGAAAGCGGGAATCATCACCGCCGTATCGGAAACGGGGAATCTTACCGATCTCATTGTAATCGGACCGACAGTCGCTGCACGGCGATCGCGTTCCCAGGTTGTTTCGGCATCGGCACTTGTGATGGCGAGCCCTTCGTACTTGTTCGGCTCCATCGAATCGAACTGGATCCAATCCGTCGAAACGATCAACTCCGAACGCGCCCCCGGAATGCAGGCGGTTGGTGTGAGTCGTGTTGGTGGCTCGTGCATCATCGTGCTGGTGATCGTCTCGATCGTGTCTTCACCTGCACCGAGAATCTGCAGCGTTCCGTCCAACGACGACACTGCAATCTCCGCTCCCCCGCCGCGGAGGAAATCGGCGACTGCGATCGAAGCGATTGGATCGTCCTGGAAATGCGCCAGAGGCTTCGGCGGCCAAGCATGTGCTCGCCGCACCTGCGAAATCGTGAGTTGCCGGTCGATGCCGCGATAGATCGCCAGCTCGTGATCGCCCGCGATCACAAGATCGCCGCGCAGGTTCTCCCCCAGCGACACGATCTCCAACTGGTTCGGAACGAATGTGAGCTTGATCGAATCCGGCTTTGTAGAAAGCACACCGCCCGGCGATTCGTAGAGAAGAAGGCGCCCCTCTCCATCGGCCACGAAGGCAATCGCCAGATCCTTGATCCCATCGTGGCGATTCACGTCGCCGACAGCGATTGCTTCGATCCGGCCCGGCACAGAGAGCGTTTGCTCCGCACTGAAACCACCGGGCTCGTCCTGGAGGAAGAAGTGCAGCGTACGCTCTCCCCTCGCGCCGGCGACAAGATCCTGCCGCCCGTCATTGTTGAAATCGCCTGCGCAGAGAAAGTCGGGACGCACCGGAACGATCAGCGGCGCCCGATCGCTCGCAAAGGGCGCGTCCGCATCTGCGGCAACGCCCGGAGGCGCTGGAGTCACTCGCCATCCAAGCCAATCCGTCCGCTTCGTCAGCAGCAGGATTTTACCGCCACCACCGGTTGCCAGGCCCACAGCGAAGTCCAAGTCGCCATCGCCATCGAAGTAGATCGGCGCGGCGCTGATCGGGTCGCTCCCGGGGGCGGCAACCTCTAGGGGGATCGGAGGCTGCCAGATCGGATCGGTAGCGAATACTGAAGCTGCGGCGAAGACGATCGCTATCGAGAGGACGCGGCTTGGCGCGCGCCATCCTTGGGCGAGAAATCTCATGGCATGCCTCCATGAAGAGAATCTCGCCGGCCAGTCGTCCGGCCCTATTCCCAGCAGAATCCCAAATCGTGCGTCCCCCAGCCCCAACGCTGGGCGCCATCCCCTCGGGGCCAGCCGGTCATATGCGTATAGTGGATTCTACCCAGAGCCCGATGCGTTTGGCAATTGATTTACGGGTGAAGAAGCGCTCGTCAGGCCTGCTCTATTCTCCATTCGGCCCAGTGCTTCGGTTCTCTTGCCCCAAGTGATTCGTTGACAAGTGGGTCTTCTGCGGTGTTCGTGGCAAGATTTGAGTAGATTTACGCCTGCTATTTCTGGCAATCTTGTCGTGTTGGGGATGATTTTGGAATCTGACAAGTTCCCAGGAGGGTTGCGTGAGGATGAATAAGCGGGATTGGACTCTGTCGATTGCTCTTCTGGCATTCCTTCTCCTGGCTCCGGTTTGGGCGCTGGCGGAGGTTACGATAACAGTCGGCGAGGGGGCCGGCAACCCGGGCCACGATATTACACTGTCGATCACATTCAGCGGGGCCGAGGAGCCTGGGATCATTTCGGCGTTCTCAGTCTTCCTGGACTTTGACCCGCGTCTTCTGGATGTTCCGAAGGGTTCGACCCAGCCGACGAACCCGGTCGCCGGCATTGGAGCCGAGCAGCCGAACGTGACGATCCTAAGCAGGATCAGCTCTGAGGAAGACCCGAATCGGAAAGATAAACTCGAGATCTCGGGCGTCATCATCAGCGGCCCGGACATCGCCAACGGCGAGATTGCCACGCTGACGTTCACGATTCCTGGCGACTTGCCCGATGGTTACTACGAAGTTGCCGTGACTGACACGGAAGTCCGAGATAATCTCAATGTCGAGGTTCCAAGCACCAGTGTTCCGGGCACGCTGACGATCGGTACACCACCCATCCCAACGCCGAGCCCGACTCCGTCTGATACTCCAACGCAGAGTCCAACCCCGGTGACGGGTGCGATCGTTTCGACGATGAACGTTGTGGGTGATCCATACGCGGCGAGTGGCAGCTACACGGTGGATATCGCCGTGAGCAACAACACCGAGGATCCCGTGGCTGCCTACGCATTGCGCGTCTATTACGATCCGGCCTCGACGGAGCCGACGGGTATCACGGACGCCAGTAACGATGGCATGCCGCCGAGATTCAGGGATGGTGGCCAGCCGCAGACCGATGCGCAGGGCACGTTCAAGAGATTCGCCGCGTTGGGCAGCTTCGACGCGACGCAGAACAACCTGACTCTGTGCACGATTACGTTCACCAACACCGCTTCGCCGGCGCCGAGCCACAATTTAGTAGTGGCGCCCGATCCTCCGGACGTTCCGCTGATTTCGGTGCTGATCGCTCCGCTGACGGTGGCTGCGTACGACAGCACGTTGACGGATCCGTTCGTCAGTTGGGTGACGCCGACTCCGTCCGAGACGCCGAGCCCGACGCCCTCTTACACACCGACGGCTACCCCGACGGATGTTCCGACCAGTACGCCGAGTCCGACGCCGAGTCCGACTCCGGTTGCAGGTGCGATCGTTTCGACAACGAACGTTGTGGGCGATCCTTATGCGGCGAGCGGAAGCTACGCGGTGGATATCGCGGTGAGCAACAACATCGAGGGACCCGTGGCTTCGTACGCTTTGCGCATCTACTACGATCCGGCTTCGACGGAGCCGACGGGTATCACGGACGTCGACCTTGGCGGCGTCCGGCCAAGTTTCGGCAATTTCGGCGTTCCGCAGACCGATGCGCAGGGCACGTACAAGAATCTCTTCACGATGGGCAACCTCGACGCGACGCAGAACAACCTGACACTATGTACGCTTACGTTTACGAACACGGCTTCGCCGGCGCCAAACCACAGTGTGCTGGTGGCGGCCGATGATGGTAACGTTCCGCTGATTTCGGTGTCATTCTATCCGCTGACGGTGGGGGCGTACGACAACACATCGACGGATCCGCTCCCGGGTGGTGCGACGCCGACCCCGACGCCTACACCCCGCGGAAGCCAGGGCTGGTACTTCTGGTAGACTCCTTCCTGGAAGGCAGTTTTCAGAATAATCTGGGACAGGACACTCTATCCATCAAACGTCAGTTCCGCCGGATCCGGGAGACTCTTCCTCTTTCGGTTCTGACGCAGAGACTCGCCGTGCAAGCGTGCTCGCCGTGTGCGAATTAGACCTAATGTACTGGTCTCACCAGGCGATTTTCTCACGGGAATTCCGCGATATCGCGTGCGAGGCGTCCCCCTTACTGCTTCTCCACAATCTTCACAATGCGCCCATAAACCACCAGCGCCGTCAGTTCCGTATCCCCGCCCGTCGTGTTCACAAATTGAACAATCACGGAGTCGCTGTCCTTGTGATAACGCGCGATGCTCTGGTAACCCAACAACCATCCCTTGTGACCGTATTCGTAAATGGACGAGTAGATCTCCCGCTCGTCTTCAGTGAATAGAGAACCGTCATTGAGGGCCCTTAAGAAAACCCCGACATCTTCCGCCGTCGCGATCATGGAGCCTCCGGGAGTGACGTAGTTGATCTCCTTCAGATCCGCTTCATAGGGGATATGGTATCCACTCGCGACATCATCGAGATTCACATTGCTGAGTGAGCCGAAAGTCTGTTCGAGACCCAGCGGGTCCAGGATTTCCTCTTTGATGTAGCGCTGGTGAGAATATCCCAATGTCCGATCGAGGATTCTTCCAATCAGCAGGTAATTGGTGTTGGAGTACTCCTGGTCGGTATCCGGCACAAAGTCCGCCGGTTTGTCCAGAATCAGCCCAAGACCTCCGCCGCCATCCGCACGTGGTTTCGCCCATTCAAACCCCTTTTGATCCGTGAAGTTGGGAATTCCACTGCGATGGCTCAGCATCATCCTCAGCGAAATCCGGTCGGCGTACTCGATTCTCCCCGCGACATCCGGCAAGAGCTCATCGAGCGTATCGTCCAGCGAAATTCGCTCGGCGCTGACCAGTTTGGCGGTGGCGGCGGCGATATAGAGCTTGCTGATGCTGGCGATCTTGAACAATGCGTGCGGATCGGCGGGAACCTGATTCGCCCGATCTTTCCAGCCGGCTGCGTACAGGGCGGGTGGCTTACCGGCCTGATCCACGTAAACGATGATCCCAACCGGCTCGCGTTCCGCCGCGGCGTCGACTTGTTCCTGAACGGTGTCGGGCAACGGCGCCAGCCACGCCAGAATTCCATCCCAGGGAGGAAACACCACCGCGCAGACAATCGCCACAAGGGGCATGACGATCCGAAGGATAAGGATGATCCGCTTCTTCTTCTGAGTGTCCAAGGAACCTTTCAAACCACCCCATCAAGTCCGCGAGAATAACTGCCCACCAATCATGCCCACGCCCAGCATTCGCGCAAGCCGAGAAAACTGCGGTGAGTCACGTGGCACGGATCACCGGGCAAGACGATGCGAGCAAAGAGTATCCTGTTTCCGAATTGCTCTTCTGTTGCTGAAGCTCCTAGTTGATGCTGAGAACTGCACCGATCAGAAGTCGCGCGACAAGGAGTGCAATAAAGAGAACCAACAGCCGACCCAACACTCGCGGCTCATCCTTGTGCCGAAAACCAACCACAAGGTCCAGAATGAGCAGCCCCAAAAGCCATACGCCTGTCTGCCATGGCTCTTCCACTCTGCGGAGCCCTTGTAGAGCTTGCACATCAAGCTGCTCGACAAGAAGATACACGGCCGCAATATAAGCCAGGAAGGCCAGCTTCGCGACGTACACGATCCAAAGATCGGTCTGGGGTCCGTTTTTGCTCATTCTGGTAGGATTCCACGCGCCATGATGACCTTTCCTTATCCTGTCCCCGTATTGCCAAGCAGACAATGGATTTCATCGAGCCTCGAATACATGGATTCAGCGGAGAAAGTCCTCAGGATCCGGTGGCGGCCAATAACTCTTGTCGAGATACCACTCGACGTTACCATCGCCCAGCACTGGGTGATGAAGGATACACATGGCATAGTAATACGGTATCTCGTGGTAGATAAGTGGACCTTCTGCGTCGATATCGTCGCAGTCCTTCCAACAACGCGAGACCAAGTCCACGGCTTCCTCCTCCGTCTTCTCTCCATACTTCATCAACATCTGAACAATCTCGCTGAAGAACTTCTGACTTTCTTCCGATTTGCAGAATCTGAACTTGTTCATGGTCTCTCTCCTGAGGAAACTTGCACCAACTCTAATGGCTCATACGCCTGAGGGCGTCCTAAACTGAACCGGCCAATCAGCCTCCTCGCAAGAGGCGCTGCTGAGACTGCCTATACTCTCGACTTCAACTCACCAATCGCGGATCCGCAGGAGGATTAGAACCGCTTTCTTGAATTCACTGATTCTGAAGTACCACTCTGGGTACATCGGGTTTAGCGCCTCAACAGATAGTATCTCTATTTGCTCGAGCCTCGGATTGTGCTCTTTGAGTCTCTGTGGAAGACTCTCGATATTGGGTGCATAGATATCCAGCCGGTGATAAGACTGATCCTCAAGAAGGATGTACCTTACATGGTATGGAACATCGATTTTCATGATGTCAGAGCCCCCAGGTCAATCATCGAGAAATTCGAGGGCATGCCCCTCCATTCAGATCATCGACGAAGCTTGGCCGACGACGATTGCCGCGGTGAGTCTCGTGATGCGGAACACCGGGCACGGCGATGCGAGCAAGCTGTGCCATGATCGGCGTCGGCGGCCGTGAGAAGCACTGGCTCGCGATTGCACGGAGATCACTCCTCCTCTTTGGTGGTGGACCAGGGCTGGATGATAAACTGCGCTGCTCTCCTGAATGATGAGCCTTGCGGCTTACGCCACTCGCTCCACCACAGGCTGAGGCCTACTGCAAGAGTCACCACGATCAGATCGGGCTTTAGCTCATCCCCTAACAGCCCACCGCTCAGCACGTAGCCAGCAGCGAGGCCCGAAAACAAGGCAATAGCGAGAGCCAGTTTCATTCCGACAAGAAGTGGAGTGAGCATCGGCGGATTCCAGCCCCATCGGTCTACTGCATCCAGATAGGTCTGGGCGCTCGGTAGCAGAATCAGCGCCACAACATAGGGGACCTGCATCAAATGGCCTTGCTCCTGATCCGGACCGACAGATGCAGCCACGATGGGTACCCAGAGGCAAGCGAACGCCATCGATCTCAACACTTCGAGACCACCATGGACGATCTGGTATGGAGTCAGGATCTTCTTCATGTCTTGAACCTATTCAATATTGTATTCTTGCTTCAGTTGCTCAAGGTCTCAGGAAAATCGGGAACATGCCCCTCTATTCAAGTCGTCGGCCAATATCGGCTGAGGGCGGTCGCCGCGGTGAGTCCTGTGATGCGGAACACCGGGCAAGACGATGCGAGAAAGCTGCGCGCCACTATGGGATGTCCTTGGAACGTCTCCACCTCTGCAAGAACATCCCGGCAGATGTCCGCGGCGAGAGAGAGGTATCCTACCGTCAAACGCCGCCCAGATCACATCTTCCCTCCGACATCGATACTGCAAATCTGGCTGGTCGTGAATGACACAATGATTCGGTCCCCAAGCAATATCCCTCGGACTGCCATTCCTGCCTGATCCACGGAGCGGGCCGTATATCTGCAGAGCACTTCCCCAGACTGCACATCGATCAGATGGACTGATTTCTTGTCCGTCGCCACAAGGTATCGGCCATCACGGCTGTACATCAAGCATCTAACCTCTTTGTGTCCACGCAACTCTATCTCCTTGAGCAGAGCTGGTGGATCCGTCGCGCAGAGGTGGACCTTGCCAAAGTCGCCCAGAGCAAACTGGTCGCCCGACGGAGCCATGTCTGAGGCCGTATAGTCGCCCTTGGTAAGTGGTTGCAGTCGCGCGACCTGGATCTTGCCGTCGCGGCGAGAAGCGACTGTCGTGATCCTCGATATTCGATTCGCTACGAAGGCGCACTCCCCATTTCGTGAAACTCCTATCTGGTAGAACGTCGCCGGAGATTGGAGATTGAATTCCCAGGAGTCCTGGAACTTCTCGCCCGCCAAGACCCGCACGAGCGGAGTCTTCTCACTGGCGATGACAAGAGCGCTGCAGTCGCATGCGTCAGCAGGTCCATCGCCGAACTTCTGCTGCCAGGTGGTTGATTCACCAGTCTGCCGAGACGTCTCCTCGATCCTGACGAGTTGCGTCTCTTGGTCACGTCCAAGAAACGAGTAAATGTGGTCCGAACCCATACAGATCGCGGATCCTTGTGGGTACTTCGCGACGACATTTAGCTCACGATCCATTTCCCAGATTTCATCACTCTCTGCGCCATAAACGAGAATCGTTTCCGGATCGTCTGGAGAGTATCGCATGTACGAGAAGAAGTTCGCGCGCACATGCTTGTAATCAGGTGAGCACGAACTGAACGCAAGCATCAGCAGGACGAGAAACGCCCCTCCGGCCAATCTTCTGTGCACCGAGTCGATACTCCTTGCTCTCGTCGCCATTGTCACTCCCCTTGTGGGATGTAAACGCCCTTCAGCCTTCCACGATATTTCGCGAGATGAGTTCGAGCGCTCGATCAAAATCCTCGCGGAGTACAGAAGCAAGATGTCGCAGCAGCTCGAACTGTGCCTTCGTAACCTGTATCTCCTCTTCGCAGAGGTGATCCATGAGCATGTCGTATGCAACTCCCCACTCGCCGGCCTCTGAATCTGCCCTGATCATATAGACTTTCTCCGGCGAGAGAGACTCCTCCAGCTCTGTAACAAGTCCAAGAAATCTTTCTTCACTGCTCAGTCGATGGAACATGTCGCAATAGCCCCTAACCATTAGCAAATTCGAGGACAGGATACTTTCTTCCCGCCTCCAACGAAGGTCGGCTTCAGCGGTTCCCACGGTGAGTCTCGTGATGCGGAACACCTGGCAAGACGATTCGAGCGGGCCGTGCCATGATGGATGTCCTCGATGTTCTGTCACCACGTCTGCAGAAACATCCCGGCCGATCTCCGGGGCAAGATGAAGTCTCCTGTCCCCGTATTGCCACATACACGATCCAAAGATCGGTCTGGGTCCCGATTTCACTCATTCTGGTACCGTTCCGATATGGTGCCGCCAGTCCCCCTTCTTCTCCCCTATGCTGCGCTGTCTTCACGGTCAAACCGCAAGAGGAGCAGGTTGAGGGCAAGCAGAAAAGACAGGAGCTCTTCGGAATGCACCACGACATCAGCGTCTCTCGCGATTGCCAGGGGGGAGAACTCGCCTCGGGCTAACGCACTGAAGTTCGATTGGAGTGTTTCGACTCTTGGCCCAGAATGGTAGCGGATCTCACTCAGAATGTCGGCTTCGCCGTAGACTCTCCATCCGGTCTCATCACAAGCGACGGAGAGCGTCGTCGAATGTCCCGCGAGGGAAGCGGCCGAGACACTCACCGGATTAATTCCCCAGACTTGCCTGTGTACTGTCGCCGAGTTTCCATCGAGCGTCTCAATGCCGTAGATTCCGTGGAGTAGCGACTTGCGAACAACTCGCGCGATGAGCCTCTTTGCTGCATCGTTCAGGACTACTCCCCTAAGCCAGAAGTTCTTGAATCTGACATCAATTTCCCCATCCGGACTCGAGATGACCCCCGAGGCCGGCGTGAAGAGGGAAGTTCGCGTATGTCGGATTTCCAGGTTCATCGTGGTCTTCTCTGGGTTTTCCGTTGGGTGTATTCCTGCCTTTGTGACCGAGCCCCACAGAGTCCATAGCCTTTCAAAACATCATCAGGCTGGCTCATCGCCTTGGGAGATATCCAGACCTGGCGCACCCCTTGAAACTTGCTCTGTGGCCATCGTGCGCTGGCACCTTGCACCAATGCTGTCAATCTGCTCGACGAATGTTGCGGTCATGGTCATCTCTCCTCGACAGCGGCCGCGCCGGGCCGCTGCGCATCGGCAGAGTTCCCTTCCGGCAATTGCGGCAGTTCTGACCGGTGAATCCCTTTGGGCGCGTTGAGGACCATCTCGACACCAACGGAAGCCTCGAAGAGAGACCCGATCGTCATCATCCCTAATCCGGCCAAGAAAAGGCCGATCCCGATCACTCGGCCTGCCGCGGTGAGCGTCGCGAGCCACCCTTCTGCACGCTCCTCAGGCATCATGGCACTGAAGGCGATTCCTCCCATGATGCCGACGAACGCAGACAGGAGGCCCAGATGAACAAGAATGTCTCTAAATCGGAGTCTGCGCTTCATTGTCATGGTGGATTTCCTCCCTTCTCCATACGCCAAACCCAGTGCTTTATTCTACATCGCCGCAACGATAGTGACCCCTCAGCCCCTTCCCCGTTCACTCTGCCGAACCCTTCGGAAGGAGTTGAAATCCTTTGGCATTAGAAGAGCAATCGAGAGCAGGCTGAGTTCACCCTCGTAACCGATGGACTCCACCACAGGGGCATTAGGATCGAGGACGATCCGGGTTCCCAGCCGCCTTGTCATGCTGAGGAGAACTCTTGAGCCCACAAAACCCGCGATCATGAGCAGGCCTTCGATCCAAAGGTGATAGGGGTGCTGCCACAAGACCCAGATCGCCCGAATGCCAAGCATCACGCCCAGAAAGTGGAAGCATAACCTCACCCTCGCGACCATCAGCGGCTCAATCCAGATGGAGTACGGATCCTTCCCCACAATTGCCATCCGGTCCCACACAAGAAAGAACCAGCAGTAGGACATGAACGCCGCGACGGGAATTGTGCTGAGCAGCCACATGGCCCTGTTATGCTGATATTGCGGCTGCCGGAGAACTTCCCAGCAAAACGCACACGAAAGCACGGCTGCGAAGGCCGCAAAGCCGATTACCAGGCGCCTTTGTGTACGCATTCTCCGGACCACAAAGCGATGGAACGTCTCACTATTGGTGCCGGTAGAGAGGGTCATGCCCAAGCCTGCTGATGTCTTCATTGTCTGCACCTACCAAGTCTAAGCACTCGGCTTCGTTCTCCCTTGACGGCGATTGCGAGTGCAAATGTGCTTGATGAGATCCTTCATGACTCGAAAGCCAAGCCAGCCGATCGGCAACACGCAGCAGATGCCCAGCAGAAGTCTGGCGGTGAAGCCGTATACCTCGCTGGAGAGAATCAGCATGAGGAGGACGACAGATAGAACTGAAAACGCGAAGACGGCGACCGACATGACAGCCGTCCCCAGTTCTTCCATCTCTCTTTTCCTGCGCTCGGACTTGGCGATGATGGAGATCCAAATGATCAGGATCCCACAAGCCAACAAGAGCAGGATGCCGAATGTGGCGAGCTTCAACACGGGGGATTCCCTCCTTTCTCAGTACGCGCAACTCAACTGCATATTCATCGCTCCCGCGGAACCTCTTTGAACGTGAGATACGTTATCAGGAAGAGGGTGAAAAGGAGCACCGTGCACAGGAGCGCCAAGAGGATCTGGCCCGCCAGTGAAACCGGACTACAGCACGCAAACACGAACAAGGCGACCACAAGTGCCAAGAAGCACAGATCGACACAGATGACAAGGATCGGCCCGCCCACACGTTCGATCAGCTTCCGAATCCGTTGGCTTGGAGAGAGATGTTGCAGGACGTAACACGCCAACCCAATGCCAACCAAGATCATCCCGGCGCGGAATAGCCATGATATCGCAGAATCATACTGGATGCTCGCTTGCTCTGGGGATAGATGAGCCGGGTCTGAGACGAAGAGAAGTACCCCACAAAGGACCAGGAATCCTGCACATCCGAGAACTTTCACTCGCACGCCCAGGATCGAATCGATCAGAAGGAGCGCAGAAGGAACGGCAATGATCAGGATCGAATGAACAACGGGCGGAATTTCGATGCCAATTGCCGCGATATAGACACTGATGGCTGCAAGCGAGTACCCAAGGAACTTCCCATAGAGCCGAAGCAGGTCCTGATACTGTCCAGAGTTTCCTCTGAACGACGAGACAAGTATCATCCCGAGAACCGGCGCCGCTGGAACGGCCCCCAGAGTACAGAGTGGTGCCATGCTCTTCCTTCCTCCGTGAAAGCCGCCAGAATCTCTCTCTCCCTTGTCTTCCACTTGGATAGGTCCGCACTGGGCCCGCGGACGGATCATCTCTGGCGGGCGGAACTTCGAGCCCACATGTTTGACGACTGTGCTAATTGCGGAGTGTCGCTCGGGCAGGCACAAGGCAAAACGCGGCCCCCTTAGCCGGGATTGGAGCGATACTTGAGCTCCTTGCCTGTTCGCCCCTTTTCCACGGCAGTCCACACTCTATGGCAGAATGGGCAAGATTTGACTAGATTTACGCCCGCTGTTTCGGGCAGTCTTGGCGTGTTGGTACGGATTCCGGGATCGAATGAAATTCCAGGAGGGTCGTGTGAGGATGGAAAAACGGAATTGGTCTCTGTCGATTGCTCTGATGGCAATTCTTCTGCTGACCCCGGTTTGGGGCCTGGCGGAGGTATCGATAACAGTCGGCGATGGGGCCGGCAACCCGGGAGATGATATCACCCTGTCAATCACGTTCAGTGGCGCCGAGGAGCCCGGGGTTATCTCTGCGTTCTCCGTCTTCCTGGACTTTGACCCGCGTCTTCTCGATGTTCCGAGTGGTTCGACTCAGCCGACGAACCCAGTCGCTGGGAAGGGTGCCGACCAGCCGAATGTGACGATCCTGAGCCGAATCAGCCCGGAGGAAGACCCGAACCGGAAAGACAAATTCGAACTCTCAGGCGTCATCATCAGCGGCCCGGACATCGCCAACGGCGAGATTGCCACGCTGACGTTCACCATTCCTGGCGATCTGCCGGACGGTTACTATCTGGTCGGCGTCACCGACACGGAAGTCCGAGACAATCTCAATGTCGAGGTTCCCAGCATCGGCACCTCGGGCACTTTGACCATCGGCAACCCACCGACACCAACACCAAGTCCCACTCCGTCGGAGACACCTACCCCGAGCCCGACTCCCAGTGAAGTACCGACAGATACGCCGACGGCCACCCCGTCCGCGACGCCTTCGGACACGCCAAGCCCAACTCCGTCCGATACTCCAAGCCCGACTCCGTCTGATACTCCGAGCCCAACTCCGTCTGACACGCCGTCTCCCACGCCTTCTGATACTCCGACGGCCACGCCTACGGAGACTCCATCCCCGACACCGTCTGATACTCCAACGCCGAGTCCGACTCCGGTGATCGGTGCGATCATCTCGACGACGAACGTTGTGGGCGCCCCGTACGCGGCAAGCGGCAGCTACACGGTGGACATTGCCGTGAGCAACAACACCGAGGGGCCAGTGGCTTCGTACGCACTTCGCGTTTACTACGATCCGGCTTCGACGGAACCGACGGGTATCGTGGACGCCGAACTTGGTGGCATCGCGCCGAACTTCAGCCACAGTGGCCAGCCGCAGACCGACGCGCAGGGCACGTACATGGGTATCAATACGTTGGGTAACTTCGATACAACGCTAAACAACCTGACGCTCTGCACAATTACGTTCACGAACACGGCTTCACCGGCGCCGAGCCACAGTGTGGTGGTGGCGCGAGATGGTAATAACATTCCGCTGATTGCGCCGTCTGACAATGCGCTGACGGTGGGCGCGTACGACAGTTCGATGACGGATCCGTTCCCTGGTGGCGGGACGCCGACACCATCTCCGACGCCCTCGGAGACTCCGACTGAAACTCCGAGCCCGACGCCTTCGGATACCCCGAGCCCGACGCCGACATCGTCTGATACTCCGACGCCGAGTCCGACTCCGGTGAACGGTGCGATCATCGCGACGACGAACGTTGAGGGCGATCCATACGCGGTGAACGGCAGCTTTACGGTGGATATCGCGGTGCGCAACAACATCGAGGATCCCGTGGCATCGTACGCGTTGCGCGTCTACTACGATCCGGCTTCGACGGAGCCGACGGGTATCGTGGACGTCGACCTTGGCGGCATCGCGCCGAGGTTCAGCAACAATGGCCAGCCGCAGACCGATGCGCAGGGCACCTACAAGACGATCGCTACGCTGGGTAACCTCGACACTACGCAAAACAACCTGACGCTGTGCACAATTACGTTCACGAACACGGCTTCGCCGGCGCCGAACCACAGTGTGGTTGTGGCGCCCGATCCTCCGAACGTTCCGCTGATTTCGGTGTCCTTCCTTGAGCTGACGGTGGGTGCGTACGACAGCACGTTGACGGATCCGCTCCCGGGTGGCGCGACGCCGACTCCGACGCCCACCCCCCTCGGGGCCCAGGGATGGTACTTCTGGTAGACTCATCCCTGGAAGGCAGTCTTCAAGTACCGGCCCAGAAATTCCTGCTTGAGTCCCACCTCGGGCCGGGCTTTGCTTTGCGTCCTGTGAATTCTTGGTGCCTTGACAGGAGAGTTCTCCGCAGCTTGTCCATGGATTTCCCCCCTCCGAAGAAGAAGCCCCTGTGGGTCCGATTCATCTCCTTCATGGCGGTGGTCTACGGGACCATCTACCACCGCCTGTCTATCTCCGGGCGCGAGAACATCCCGAAGAGCGGCCCAGTCTTGGTCGTCTGTAACCACATCAGCGATCTGGATCCGCCATTCGTGGGCGGTCCCTTCCCGCGCATGATGCATTACATGGCGAAAAAGCAGCTCTGGAAGACCGGATGGTTCGGACGATTCATTGCTTCGCTCGGTGCGTTCCCGGTCGATCGCGAACTCCCTGTCGATCGAAAGGCCATCAAGAGGGCCATTCACCTCCTGAGCGAAGGGGAATGCGTTCTCCTCTTTCCGGAAGGTGAGCGATCCGTGACAGGCGAGATGCAGGAATTCCTGCTTGGGGCAGCGATGTTGGCGACATCTGTGCCGGGAACCCAGATTCTTCCGGCTCGAATCCGCGGCACCTACGAGGCATGGCCCCGTGGCGGCGGGAAGTGGCCCCGCCCGGCCAAAGTGCGTGTTCGCTACGGGAAACCGTTCCTGGTAAAGGACCGAGTCGACATGAAACAGGAAAAAAAGTCCTTGTATCGCGCCGTCTCTGACTTAATGTTTGCCGAGATTTCTGCACTCTAACTCGAATAGGGGACCAATCCCCCCAGTCACCTACAACGCACTCTCAGACGTGCTACCACCCTCAAGGAGTTCTCTGAAGAATGAGCCCCGAACGAACCAGCCCGGAACCGGAAAATACACCTACCAATCCTGAGCAGAACGAGAAGGCGTCTTTCGAAGCCGAAGCCGCCGCCCGTCCACCCGCAGAATCGGAGTCTCCCGCCTCTCCCCCACAGGAAGAGCATGGCGAGGACGAAGACGCGGAACTGCAGCAGGAAATCGATCAGTTTGACGCCCTCATTGACCAGCACCTGCCCGGTGCCGGCGAAGATGCCTCTCGTGGCGAAATCATCGAAGTGCCGGTCGTTGCCGTGCGCGAGGACGGTGTCCTCGTCGACATGGGCGGCAAAGCCGAAGCTCTCGTGCGCCTCGACGAGTTCAAGCTGATTGATGGAAAGCCGGATGTTCAGCCCGGCCAGGTGATCCAGGTCGTCCAGGTCGGTCGCGATTCCGAGGGCAGCCCCCGGGTTTCGCACCGCGAGGCTCGCGTTCGCGAAGCGGAAGCCACCGTTCGCGAGGCGCTGAAGTCTCAGGAGCCGGTCCGCGGTCGGATTTCAGCCACCGTCAAGGGCGGCGTCATGGTCGATATTGGATTGGCCGCTTTCATGCCAGCCAGCCAGGTCGATCTATTCCGCATCCCGGACTTGAACTCCATGGTCGGGCAGGACATTGAAGCCTACGTGATCGAGTACGATCCTCGCCGCAAACGCGCCGTCCTTTCTCGCCGTCGTCTCCTGTACGAGCGTCGCGAGAGTGCGCGCCGCGAGATGCTCGACTCCCTGTCTGAAGATCAGCTTATCAAAGGCAAGGTGAAGAGCGCGCTCGACTTTGGCGTTTTCCTCGACCTCGGCGTCATCGACGGGTTCATTCCGCGCGAGGAAGTCTCCTATGATCGCGGCACGCATCCGTCGGAGATCGTCAAGGCCGGCGACGAGATCGAAGTCAAGGTCATCAAGATCGACGAGGAGACCGGCAAGGTCACGCTCTCTCGCAAGCGCATCAATCCCGATCCCTGGGATACGATCGACAACAAGTACAGCGTTGGCACCATCGTCACCGGCAAGGTGATCGCCATTCAGAATTACGGCATCTTCATCCATCTTGAGGAAGGCGTCACCGGTATGGTGCACGTTTCCGATCTCAGTTGGGCTCCGGGAAACAAGAAGCCCTCGGAGTTCGCAAAGATCGGCGACGATCTGACCTGTCAGGTTCTCGATCTCAACAAGCAGAACCGCCGGATGTCGCTGGGCCTGAAGCAAATCACGATGGATCCCTGGGCAGAAGCCGACAAGAAGTACTCCCGCGGAACCAAGGTGAAGGGCAAAGTGACCTCGCTGACCAATTACGGCGCTTTCGTCCGCCTGGACGACTACATCGAGGGCATGGTGCACGTCTCCGACCTGTCCTGGGAGAAGCGCATCAATCACCCGAAGGAAGTCCTGAAGGTCGGTGAAGAGGTCGAATGCGTTGTGATCAAGACGGACAAGAAGCAGCGCCGCATCAGCCTTGGGATCAAACAGCTTACGGAGTCTCCTTTCGACCAGTTTGTGAAGGAGCACCCCGTCGGCACGTTGATCACTGGCAAAGTTACGCGATTCGCCCCCTTCGGCGCGTTCGTTGAAGTGGCACCAGGCCTTGAGGGCCTCGTGCACATCAGCCAGATCGACGAGAAGCGGGTGGAACTGCCAGAGAAGGCACTGGATGCCGGCGAGGAGATCACCTGCAAAGTGGTCAAGGTCGACGCGCGGAATCAGAAGATCAGCCTCTCCCGCCGCGATGCGCTTCGTCAGGTCGAGCGGGATCAGGTGAAGTCCTATATGAAGAAGGGCAGCGACGCCAAGAGCGGAATGATGTTCGGCGAAGCCCTGGAGCAGGCGCGGAAGGACGCGGAGAAGCAAGACGACGAGTCGTAAGATCATCGAAGAGCACACTCCGAAAGCCCCGCGCCCACCACAACGCGGGGCTTTCTTCTTGGATGCTTCACCTGCCGCGCAAATGCCCCCTTCGCCTTGACGGCACACAGCCTCCGGCAATGAAGTAGCCACACTTTGACTTCAGGAAAGAAAGAGCCATGGCGGATATCTACGAGATTCTCGAGCAGCGCGGGTTCATTCAGGACTGCACCGATGTGGAGGCCTTCCGAGAACTGACCTCCAAGCAGAGCGTTAGCTTCTACATCGGATTCGACCCGACAGCCGACAGCCTGCACATTGGCAGCATGGTGCCCCTGATGGGCATGATGCACTTCCAACGCCAGGGCCATCGCCCCATCGCGGTGATCGGCGGCGGGACGGGCATGATCGGCGATCCCAGCGGCAAGAGCGCCGAGCGCAACCTGCAGACCCTGGATCAGATCGAGGAAAATATCGCCGGGCAACGGAAGCAGTTCGAATTGTTCCTCGATTTCAGCGGCAAGAGCGGCGCCAAGATCGTCAACAACTACGACTGGCTCTCCGAGCTTTCGTTTCTGGATTACTTGCGCGAGGTCGGCAAGCACTTCCGGATCGGCGAAATGCTCGGGAAGGAATCTGTCCGTGCTCGCCTGAACAGCGACGCTGGAATCTCCTACACCGAATTCAGTTACATGCTGCTGCAGGCCTACGACTTCCGCTACCTGATGGAGCACGAGAACTGCTGCGTGCAGTGCGGCGGTGGCGATCAGTGGGGCAACATCACGGCAGGAATCGAGCTCATTCGCAAGACGATCGGGAAGCCGGCATTTGGGCTGACATTTCCGCTGCTGACGACGGCTACGGGCCAGAAATTCGGCAAAACCGAGGCCGGCGCCGTCTGGCTCGACAAGGAACGGACGTCCTCCTACGACTTTTTCCAGTACTGGGTGCGGGCCGATGATCGGGATGTTGAGCGCTACATGAAGCTCTTCACGCTCCTCGATCTGGAGGAGATTGCGACCGTCATGATCGAGCATTCGAGCGCCCCTGAATCCCGGGCAGCACAGAAGAGACTGGCCTTCGAAGTCACCAGAATCGTGCATGGCGAGGACGAAGCGAAGAAGGCTCGCGACGCCGCCGAAACGCTCTTTGGCTCGTCTGAGGAGAGCTTGGCGGAGCAACTCTCAAAGCTTGATAATAAAGAAGTTCAGGCGCGTTTCCCCGATACGCCCTGGCTGTCCTTCGCAGCCACGGACCTGGATGAAATCGCAACACTCAGGGTCTTCACAGAGGCCGGTCTCGTCTCCAGCAAAAAGGAAGCGGATCGCCTGCGCAAGCAGGGTGGGCTGTACCTGAACGAGGAGCCCGTGGAGAAGGTCAAGCTCTCGTCAGCGGACTTCCCGCACCGGATCAATGTGCTGCGCGTCGGCAAGAAGAAGTACGGCCTTGTCGAGGTCAGCGCGTAAAGAGGCATTCCATTCGCTTATGGGCTCCGCTTAACCGACCACAGGAGCCACAAACATGGAAGTGCGCGATTTCGGCCAGACAGGATTGAAGGTCTCTGCTCTGGGATTCGGAGCCGGGCATATCTCCGGCATGGATGAGGACAAGGCAGAGCGACTGCTGAACGGAGTCGTCGATGCAGGCATCACACTGATCGACACGGCTCGCGGTTATGGCGACTCGGAGGAGATGATCGGCAAGTTCCTCTCCCACCGGCGAGATGACTTCGTGCTCTCCAGCAAATGTGGCTACTCTGTCCCCGGCCATGACGATTGGACCGGAGATTGTGTGACTGCCGGGATCGATCTGGCCCTGAAGACGCTCCGTACCGATCGCATCGACATCATGCACCTCCACTCCTGCGAACGCGACGTGCTCGAACGTGGCGAAGTCATCGAGGCGCTGCAAAAGGCCGTCGATGCCGGCAAGGTGCGCGTCGCTGCATACTCCGGCGAGAACGAGCATCGCGCCTATGCGCTCGAAACAGGCGCATTTGCCTCCATCCAGACATCGGTCAACATCTGCGACCAGCGCGTCGTCGATGAGGCGCTCCCCAAGACTCGCGAGCGCAACATGGGCGTCATCGGCAAACGTCCTCTTGCGAACGCCTTCTGGCGTTTCGAGCAGCGCCCCGTCGGCCATTACTGCGAGCCCTACTGGGAACGCGCCGCAGCAATGGATCTGACACCTGGCGGCGTGCAGTGGGGCGAGCTGGCTCTGCGCTTCGCAGCCTTCCAGCCCGGCGTCCACTGCGTGATCAGCGGAACATCGAACCTGGAACATCTGAAGCAGAACATCCGCTGGATCCAGCAAGGCCCGCTTCCCGAGTACCTCCACAATCGCCTCCGCCAAAGCTTCAAGTCCCACGACGAGGACTGGATCGGTCAGGTCTGAAGCTTCGCCCAGCCTGCCGGCTCGCTCTACATCATTCTGCATATCCTATTAGTCAACAAACGTTGATTATATGGTTGACCGCCGCACCGACTCGGAAGACACTTTTCCCGTATCCCATTATAGCTCTCCAAAAGGAGCGCCGTCATGCCTCCCGTAGCCCCGCTTCCGGAACTTGAGGTCGCTGCCCAGTTGCAGCGCCACGAGGTCCGCCTGGCCGAGTTGGATCGCCGAATCGGCCGCCTGGAATTGGATCAGCCACTCCAGCGCGGCGTTCCCACGTTCCGACCGAAGGACCTGCCAGCCCTCAAGCCCAAGCCGACGGTCATTCCCGAGGAACGCAAGACGCCGAAGGCGATCCCCTTGCGCGAGATTCCCAAGCCGATCGTTCCGAAGCCCGTTGCTCCGAAAGTCGTGCATCCACCGGCGGCGCCGAAGCCCAAACCAGTGCCGGCTTTCCTCGGCGAGGATGACTTCTTCGAGAAACTCAAGCGATCCGAACCCGCCAAACCCTCCGAGCCGAAAGAATCCTGGGAGGTTCGCCTTGCCACAGTCTGGCTTCCGCGAGTTGCCGGCGTTCTGATTCTCGTCGGAGCCGCCATCGGCGCGACGCTGTTGCCGGAACAGCTTGGTAAGCCTGTTCGCGTCTTGCTCGGCTACGCACTGATGGGCGGTTTGGTCGCCGGCGGCTGGTTTGTGCAGCGTCGTCACGAGCGACTTGGCCGACTGACGATGGCAATCGGCCTGGCGGTGGGCTACTTCGTTTCCTTTGCCGCCCACTACATTCCGCCGATGCATGTCTTCCCTGTGATTCCATCGATTGCGTTGATGCTCGCGTTCGTGGGGACTCTAGCAGTCCTGGCGGAACGATGGAAGTCTCAGAGCATCGCCATTGCGGGCTTGTCTCTCGGCGTTATCGCCGCGCTGGTCAGCGCACAAACGAGCCAGAGCTTCTGTCTCGTGGCGCTTGGCATTCTCGCCCTGGGTGCAGGAGTTCTGCTCGTGCGAAACGAGTGGAAAGCCCTCACGGCGGTGGCTCTTTCCGGAACATATCTGGCCACGTTCATCCTGTGGGTGCTATTTCCGCTCGGCGATGCAAAAGGCGAGGTCATCGCGCATCTCGGAGCGCTCGCCTGCTATCACGCAATCTTCACCGCCGCGTTCTGGCGGTGGGGGCGCGTTTGGGTCGCGCGGGAGCGAGCCTTCGATGAAGCCGCTACGCACGATGCTGCGCCTGTCATGCAGCCCGGCCTTCTCCCCTACTCGACATCGTTCGCGATTGTGAACTCGTTGGGACTTGCCGGTCTGTCGCTCTTCCTTGTCTGGCAAACGAAGGTCTTCTGGCCACAAGTCGAGTACCTGCTCTTCGCACTCACGGCAGTCGAGGTTATTCGTCTCGTCGCTCCGGCTCTGCGTCGTGGAACACTGCTCACGTTCCACATTCTCTCGGCTGCAGCGCTTCTCTCTGCCGGTCTGGTTGCTGCAACCAGCGGGCTGACAGAGGCTTCCGTTCTGGCGGCCGAGGCACTGATTCTCTCCATTGCCGCAAGCCGTGCCCGCGTGCTGCGCCTGCTGCGTCCCCTGACAGCCGTTTGCGCCGGACTGGCAGTGACATCGATCACGGGTTTCGGTGCCACGACGACGTTCCCACAGTTGGTCGCGCAGATGATTCCCGGCCTTCTTCTGCTGGCCTCCACACTGCGATGGGAAGCAGTCTGGGTTACAGGTCCTCACCCATTTGCCAGCGGATTGATTGCTTGGCTGGAAGCAGCATCCGGGCAGTTCCGCAGCATCACCGCAACCGCCCTTCTGATCGCTGCAATACATTCATTCCCGTCGGCAACTCCGGATATCGTTGAACTTGCCATCTACTGCTCTGTCGGCATGGCGCTCCTGCTCGGCATCACTGTTCTTCGCGCGACCAGTTGGACAATCGCGGCGGCCTGCCTTTCTATGCTATCATGCGCTTTCTTCATCGACGAGCAAGGACCTGCGTTGCTGTTCATCACTTGGGCAGTGCTGTCCATCTTGCTTTGGAACCAGGCTCGACGCACGATTCGTCATTCCATCGGTCGAGTCCTGATCGACCTGATGCTGGTTCCGGCGGTGTTCCTTGCTGCGGCTGCGTCGGTGCAAGTGTGCTCATCGATCGCGGAAGACTTCCAGGGAGTGTTAATCGCAATCGTCGGACTTGCCGCGATAGGATTGGAGCTACTCGCTCAGCGAATCCCAGTGCTTCCGAAGCTCATTCCAGGCTTTGTCGAGGATGAGGCAGAACGGGGTGAGCGAACGACACGATGGGAATCCTACGAGGCCCATCCGGCCGGTCGTGCATTCCGCTTCGGTACGCTCTTTGGATTGCTCGCCCTCTTGATTGGGACACTCCTCACATCGGTAAGCGACGCCTACGAAGGTCTTCTCTCTCCGATTCTTCTCGGGGCAATCTTCGCCGGCCTCTGGTTCGCCGGGCAACTCCGTCCCCACGCGCTCCGTATCCTACGGTATGCAATCCCCATCGCGTTCCTGTTCGTTGCTCTGTTCGCACCATTCACTTACTGGAACAGCCGCGAACCTGCGCTCTTCATTTCCACGGCCATCGCAATCGGCGTGTTCGCGCTGGGCAGCAGCAGGCGCTGTCCCTGGACGACGACTCCTGCGCTCCTGATGCTTGCTCTGATGCCAGCTCTCGGAATTGGAGCCTACACGGCAGGCCGCTTCGAAATTGGTGGGCTTGCCCTTTTCGGACTTCTCTCTGCGCTCGAAATCGTTGCCGCTTCGCGTGTGATCGTCTGGTCGCAAGGCCGTTGGCAATTGGGTGAAACCGATACCCGAATCTCCGGCGGAATCGCGCTGGCAATGCGAATCTGGCTGCCTGTTGGTGCGGCGATCGTTGCGCTCTCCGCTCTTTCGACTGGTCAATTCCTCCCAGCGCAGATGATCACCGTAGCATGGGCGGCGGTCGGCGTGGCTTTCCTCGTTGCCGGCTTCATCTTCATCGATCGCCCGATGCGTCACACGGCGCTTGCCGTTTTGGGAGTGTCGGTTGCACGCATCTTCCTGAGGGATCTCGTCGAGGCAGATACGTTGACCAAGTCCATCGCGTTCCTGGGCGTCGGTGTGCTGGCAATCTGCGCAAGCATCGCCTACGGCATCTTGCGCAAGCGCCTCGCGCCGCCGCCGAAGTAGGCTCGACAGGGCTGCGGCGCCAGGATAGGTTACTTTCGAATCCACCCGGAGGTCCCACCATGCGCCGGTCATGTCTCGTGATTGTCTTCACAATTCTCGCCGGTCTGCTGGCCGCCGAGCCTGTCTCCGTCCGCCTCTCCCCCGGCGTCGACTTGGACGAAGCCGGCCGATCGCTGCGCATGGCGATCAACGCATACGAAGAAGCCTTGAAGAGCCCGCTGCCGGATGCATGGTCGCGCCTCTCCATGCGGCCGGACGAGAGTCTCTCTTTCGGGAAAGGCCTCTTCCTGCTCGCCATCCGGGCCGGGGCACAAGACGCCACGCTGATGTTCATCGACGAAGAAGGGCCACATCGCGCGGATCTCGCGTCAGGCAACCAGGTGGCATTGGGAACTATCGATGTCATTCTTGTCACAACCCGGGAAGACGCATCCATCGAGATTCTCTTCCGTCGGCATGACCGCGTTCCTCCCCTGCAACCAACAAAGCCCGGCGAGAAATCCCCGACTCGCATTTCCGGAGTCGTCAGTCCCCCAGAGATCATCGTGCAATCTCCCTCGCCGCAGACAGCCGCATTCGCCGAAGCCTTTCTGCTCGAATACAATCGCACTCAGGATGCGATGGCTGCGGCCGAGAAGGCGCGCGAAGCCGTTCCGATCGCGTTTGAGGCAACACCGCATGAGCTGATTGATGGTGGTCATGGCGATCCCTACGAAAGCATTCAAGCGTACGAGGATCAGCAGCCACTCTCCGCGCTGGTGACGCTGCATCTCGTTCGCGGCGAAGCGAGCGCACTGAAGGCGCTCTCTACCAAAGTCACCTATCGCAGCGACGGATCGTCGCCGGACGATCCCAGTGTGCGCGTGTCCGGAGGTGGCCGCGGACTCGGCGTTGGAGTCGGCAATGCAGGGGATCGCTTCAGAGGACGTCTGCGCGCACTGGAATCCGAAGGTCAGGTGCAATCACAGTCCGAGACATTCGTGCGCGTTCCGCTTGGCGGTGAGTCGCTACTTCGATTGGATGGGCCAAGTGGTTATCTGGAAGCATGGGTCTCCGCACGCCCCTCCGGCCGCGGGGTCCTTCTCGACCTGGATCAACGCTCAGGGAACTGGTCTTTCCTCGGCGGCGTCTCTACGAGCGTCCGCATTCGTGACGGCGAGACCGTGACGCTCGCGCGAAACATTTCGACGAGAACAACGTCCTCCAGTTCCGGCCCACCAATCGTCGGCGGCATCCCCTACGTTGGCCCCCTGCTCGGCTCGTCTTCCAGGACGTCGCGCGAGAGTTCCTACGCATTGTACGCCACGGTGGAATTGGAATAGACCAAATCACCTTCTCAAGGTAAAGAAAATGGGATATGAACTGCACATCGAGCGGGAAGAGCCAATCACTCTGGACGAATGGAAGGCGGCGATCGCGAGAATCAGCGGGATCGACTTGAACGAAGAAGATACCGTTGTGGTCAATCCGGCAACCGGACAGGAGATCCGCTTCCCCGCACAATCCGGCGATGCCATCTTCGAAAGCTCCAACAGCTCGGTTGGACTGCGCTGGTCATCGCGGGGAGCCGCTTCATTCGAGCCTCCCGAAAACTGGGACGAATCCGGCTGCACGTTCCGCGTGCGAGTTCTCGACCTCGCCAAGCAACTCGGCGCACAGGTAGTGGGAGACGAAGGCGAAGAGTACGGGCTGTAGGATCTCTTGATGGCCAACTTTGGTGAGTTCCCTGGGAAGCCAGTGCAGAAGCGCAGGGATCAACTCATACCCTCAGTAGCACGTTGAACTTCCATGATTATTCAAGAGTTCAATCTCAAGAAGATCGCCGTCCTTGTGATCCTAACTTTGCTTCTGGGATTGCCCGCCACAGGGTTTTTCCATGAATTCGGGCATGGTGCTACAGCGATTCTACTAGGAGGACGGATTGACCACATCTGGCTTTTCCCCGGCATTGAGTTATTTCCCGATCTTGGCTTCTCCCTGATTGACGAGTTTCCATGCAATCTCGGGGGATGCGGCATTTCCGGATTGAATGCGGATTGGAAAGTGAGCGTCGAATCTCTTATGGGATCTGGCTGCACCTTAATCGCGGCCTATCTCATTATTCTGTGGCCGTTTCTGCGAGAAGCACATTGGTCAACATGCCTGACGATCACGTTCTCGCTTCCCTTTGCATGGGATATCATACTCTACTCGACACTTCCTTTAGCTGGTCTACGACACGCAGTGTTCTTGGGCGGCGAGGTCCCGGAACCATTGATTGCCGCAAGAGACTTGGGGGTTTCTTATTGGGTGTACTTCTCCGCTCTGATCTTCCATGTGCTCTTGTTTCACACCCTACTCGTTCGGGTTTGGCGAAAGAAGAAGATACAGAATGTGATACCGTCCGATAAAGGCATCGACCGAACTTGCGCCGGTCATGCATGACGTTGCGGGCCAAGGGCTTCTTCCGCCCTGCCTCCCCACACTTACCCCCGCATACCGCTGCAGAATCTGCATGCAGTTGCCGTGGTAGCCGCTGCCGGGTGGTGGTGATGCCGTTTTGCCATGTCACTAAAACAGTGCCAAAACCAATAGATTCAAGGATTCCTAAAGAAGTCACCACTTGGGGTGATCACGTTAGGAAGTGTCGCTTTGAGCGCGGTCTGCTGCAACGGGAACTAGCCGATATTCCCGGTGTAAACAAGTACATCGTCCTCAAATGGGAGAACAACAAGTGTAACCCAGCTCCGAATCTGCTCCCCCGCTTAGTGGAATGGCTTGGCAACGACCCCTTCCCCCCAGGCGAAACTGTGGCGGATCGAATCCAGGCCTGCAGGAGGAGACTGGGAACATCCAGAGTCGAAATGGGGGAATGCTCGGGGTGGAACTGTGCGGGATTATACTTCGGGAGAAGGGCCGCATCGATGAGAAAAGAGGAATGAAACATTGACAGAACGTGCCAAGACTTATTGCCTAAGTACAACGTTTGCCCCTTCCTGCGTAGAGCCCGGTCAGTCTCTCATCCTTCACAGAGGGTTTTTTCCCCATGAATCGGTTCTTTTCCCCTACTCGAGCGTCACAAGATGGCCTTGTCACCTGGAACGGAGTGCTGATGACGCTCCTGACGTTTCTTCTTCCCCCACTCCTTTGCCATGTGGCTGCCGCAGATCCCGGAACGGCCTTCAGCTACCAGGGAAGACTGCAAAATGCGGGGATTCCTGTTCTAAACAACGTGGATCTGCGCTTCACCCTCTATGATTCCGCCACCTCGCCGACAGTGGTCGCCGGCCCTATCAATGTTTCGAGCCACGCCTGGCCTGATGGCATCATCGAGACGGATCTGGATTTCGGGGATGTCTTCGACGGATCACCCCGCTGGCTGGGAATCGAGGTGGCCAATCCTAGTGGTGGTTCCTTCATCAGCCTCGATCCCCGAGTTGAACTGAAGCCGGCATCCTACTCAATCTACGCAGAAAACGCAGGGACGGCTCAGAATGTTCTCAATGATGCCGTCGACGATGCCGATGCCGATCCAACCAATGAACGCAATACGGCGCTGTCGCTCAATGGAACCAACCTTGAACTGACCGATGCGGGAGGGACCTTGAGTGCGGATCTTTCCGGGCTGACCGGTAGTTTCGGCGATGCGCACTCTCTCGACGCGGCGGATGGTTCTCCTGTTGATGCTGTTTTTGTGGATGCCGATGGCAGGGTTGGGGTGGGTTCTAATAAACCCACAGCGGGTTTGAGTGTCAGCTCAAGCAGCCCCTCAGGTTCCTTCTCCCTGCGCCAGCTTGCGGCCGCTCAGGATGAAGTGGGAGCGTTTACCAGACTTTCGAGTCCACAAGACCTGGTTGTCAGCAATCAGAAGGCATTTATTACTTCGCGCGTCGATGACACGTTATCAATTATCGATATCTCAAACCCCATGGCGCCGGCTTTGTTGGGCGAAGCTGTCGATGGGGCCGGTTTTACGAATCTTAATAATGTCCAGTCGGTTTTTGTCAGCAACAACCGGGCGTATGTGATTGGGGGGACCTCGCTCGATGCCATGACGATCATCGATGTTTCTGATCCCACCGCTCCCGCACAGCTTGGCGTTGCTGCCAATGGCGTGGGGGGGATCTCCGGGCTGACGGATGCCAGGGCTCTCTTTGTTTCCGGCAATCGAGCCTATGTTGGCGCTTCTTCGACTCTGATCATCCTGGATGTTTCCAATCCCGCCGCACCGCTCCAGCTTGGGGCTGCCGTTTCGGGAGTCGGGACCATCACCCATATGGTGACGCCTTCTGATGTCTTTGTCTCAGGAGGGACGGCTTTTGTTTCCTCCCTGGACAATTCGGTGACAATTCTGGATGTCAGCAATCCGGCAACGCCGACTCAATTGTCAGTCCTTGTTGATGATATTGCGGGCTTCAACGACCTGAGCTTTCCGACTGCTCTTCATGTCGACGGCGGCATCTGTTATGTCGTTTCCTTGCTGGACAGCGCGGTCTCCATGATTGACGTCTCTATTCCAGCGACACCCGCTCTTCTCGGCGTGGCAAAAGAAGGCGTGGGCGACTTTACCGAGTTGCAGGGAGCGGCACACATCGACGTTGTGGGTTCGATCGCCTATGTGACGGCTGTAACGGATGATGCAGTGACAATGATCGACGTGTCGGACCCTGCCAATCCTGCGCTGATTGCAACGGCCAAGGACGGAACGGGAACCTTTGATGCTCTCAACAAACCACTCGAGATCGCTGTTTCCGGAGATTCTGTGCTAGTCGCCGCTGAAGATGATGACGCGCTTTGCGTGCTGGGGCTGTCGCCGGGGAATCTCGGGCTGGAGGTTGTTGGCGATACGCTGCTGCGCAACGATCTTGATGTTCGCGGTAATGCCATCATTGGCGGCTCTGTCGGTATCGGAACAGAAGCCAGCGATCCACTGACAGTGGCTGGAACCATTCAAGCCGAGCTGCCGGATAATGGCGGTGTCAGCTCCTACATTCGGATGGGAGAGCCCAATGGAAATGTCGAAGTGGATATGAAGGACGGCGCCAGTCGCTATCACATCAAGATAGCAGACAGTGGAAATTTCCATATCGAACGTGAGGGCAACGGAGGGATTCCCGGTATATCCACCGATCCCCTGGGGCAGGTTGGCATTGGCATCGATGCTCCTGATACGATTCTTCACAGCTATAGTCCTTTTCAGGGCGAGCAGGGCGGCTTAAAGATTTCCCAGGGCAGTTCGAATTCAGTGATTTATCATAATTCCAATTCCGACTTGATCTTAAGAAAATTCAACCAGACAGATCAACTGGTGCTTGATTCAGGGGGCGACGTCGGTATCGGAACAAGTACCCCTTCATCCAAGCTGGAAGTGAATGGAACAGTCACGGCGTCTGCCTTTTCCGGCGACGGATCTGGATTATCAGGCGTTCATAATACGAACTTCACACTGAATAATACAAGTCTGGAGCTGACGGATGGAGACGGGGTGTTAAGCGCCGATTTATCACCCTTGGCAGGATCCGCTTTTGGCGATGGTCATTCGCTGGATGCCGCCGATGGAACACCAGCGGATGTCGTGTATGTGGATGCTTTGGGACGGACCGGGATCGGCAACACAGCGCCTTATGCGCCGCTGCATGTGGGCCCTCTGGGGGGAAGCGTCGTGCCCGTCCCCGTTCAATTAGGAACGGTAGTTGATGGCGTGGGATCTTTCACATCGCTAAACAGAGCCAGCGCCGTTTTTGTTGAGGGAACAACAGCGTATGTTACCAGCGAGGATGACGCCTCTTTGACAATTGTCGATATCACTGACCGAAGCAATCCCACGCTCCTGGGTGTCGCAACAGATGGTGTTGGTGGGTTTACCGATCTGGCAGGAGCCAACTCTGTTGTTGTTGCAGGCGGAGTAGCTTATGTTACAGCGGGAGCTGATTCAGCATTAACCATGATTGATGTTTCCGTCCCCGCCAGTCCTTCTCAACTGGGAGTGGCAAAAGATGGTGTGGGTGTATTCACATCATTGGGAGGAGCCCGGGATGTCTTCGTTTCGGGGTCAGTCGCCTATGTTGCTGCCGAAGCAGATGATGCATTAAACCTCATCGATGTTTCTGATCCGGCCAATCCAGCTTTGCACTCAATTGCTCCACTCCCTTTAGATGGCGCCAGCTCCGTTTTTGTGCTTGGAACGACTGCCTATGTGACCGCCGACACTGCTGACACCCTTTCTATTCTTGATGTCTCAAACCCTGCTTCTCCAAGCTTGCTGGGAGTTGCTGAAGATGGAGTTAATGGTTTCGATGGCTTAAATGGAGCCTACGATGTATTTGTTCAGGGAACGATAGCCTACGTTGCTGCCTTCAATGACAGCACTCTCTCCTGTATTGATGTCAGCAATCCCGCCGCTCCCGTTCAACTTGGTGTAGCCCGTGACAATGTAGGTGGATTCCCGCATCTCTTTCAGGCAGCCAATATTGTTGTGGTTGGCAACATCGCCTATGTTGCCTCGGAGGGTAACGATTCCTTAACGCTGATCGATGTATCTGACCCGACGATTCCTGCTCCAATCAGTGTCGCGCGAGATAATGATGGAACCTTCGACGCATTGGATGGCGCACGCTATGTCGAGGTTGATTCGGGTTACATCTATGTCGCGTCCCTGCTTGATGATTCTCTGACAATTATGGAAACCGTTTCCGAGCCTCCCACCGGGTTGCTTGTCGAGAACTCTCTGCAGGTAAATGGGAATCTCCAGATGGGTGGGAGTCTACAGGTGGCTGGCACATCTCCGGCGCCTGGCCTTGTCCTGATGGCGACAGATACATCCGGCAACCTTGAATATTCAAAACCCATCTTTCAGGATTCAACTTTCAATGCAGCAGAATACGTGGTCGATGCCGGTTTGACCAGTACCTATGTTGACCTGGGGCCGACCACCACCCTCTCGCTTCAGGCGGGACAGAAGGTTCTGCTGATGGTTTCGTTCAGCTTTGAGATTCGAGGTGGCTCGGGAACCGATGATGTCAAATTCCGATTCAGCTCACCGGCAGGTGATTGCCCTGCGATCAGCGAGGCGGGAACGAATACTCTTGAGCACTTCGATCAACACAGGGATCAGTGGCAGTCGGTTTCCTTTCACAGGGTTGTCGGCGTTACCTGTGATGGCGAATATCAATTCAGGCTGCAGGTTGATACATCCACATCAGACGATGAGCTGGTCGCTCGCTATGTGCAGATTACAGCGATCGCTCTGTGAGATCCCTGGGGCGAAGAATTCCGACGGTCAATCAGGGCGACGATGATGAGATTCGACGTGCCGGAAGGGCGGACCGTTGACGGGACCCGCCGAGACGACAAGGATGTGAAATTAGTGATCAGACTGGAGGATAGCTTTCGGCGGCGATATCTACCATGCTGAACGATAGCTCTACGGAGAAGTCGCAAATACTTCAAACGAGGATCCAAGAAGAAGAAAGTAGCCGAATGAAGCGGCTGACCCTGGACTTTGAGGACACATCCCTCACCCCGCATACCGCTGCAGAATCTGCATGCAGCTGCCGTGGTAGCCGCTGCCAAACAGGTTCAGGTGATTGAGCAGGTGGTAGAGTTTGTAGACGTCCAGGCGTGTTAAGCTGCCTTCCGCCAGTGGCCAGACCTCTTCGTAGCCCTTGTAGAAGTCCGACCCGAAATTACCGAACAGCAACGTCATGGCGAGGTCGGCTTCGCGGCGGCCGCAGTACGCGGCCGTGTCGATGAGGACCGCATCGCTGTCTCACAGATCGCCTGCTGAGACAATAACGCAAGTCCTCAAACTCTTGCAAGATACTTCGGCGCTTCAAGTCATGAGATCGGCCGCGGCCTTTCTCCGCGAGATCGCACGGGGCCAGAGAGACAAGTCCTCGGGGCTGCAGATCTGTTCCTCACCCAAAAAAAGATTGCCTCTGGGAACAGAGGAAGTAGCCTTGGTAATATACGAATATTCACCAAGCTGTTATCGATTCGCGTCGACGCCGCGTCAGGAGGGTTGCGATGAGGACTACTGATAAATGGTGCTTTACCATTCTGATCACCCTATGTGTCTTGCTCGGTCAGCATGTCGGGGCCGACCTGACCACAGCCGTCTGGCAGGGGTCGACGAACACCTGGTCCAACGCCGCCAGTTGGGACGTCGCTACCGTTCCTGATAATGACGCTTCCACGACCTACAGCGTCAAGATTGACGATGGCTCAACAGGAACCAACTCGGTCGTTACGCTGAACCAGAACGCCACCATCATTGACCTGACCGTTGACTCCGGAGATGAGCTGACCTTCTCCAACGGAAATACTCTGACGGTCGATGGTAGCACATCGGTGACCAACAATGGGACAATCAGCCTGGGCGGCTCCTCCTCAATCACTGCGCTTGTGCTGGCCGACGACACCCTTCTGACCGGAAGCGGCGAACTCGTCCTGAACAATCAGACGAACGATCGATTGAGAATTGCCGACTCTTCAGCCGGGATTCAGGACCGGATTATTCATGATACGGACCACACGATTCGCGGTACGGGAACGATCGATTCAAGTGGCGTGTTTGGGTGGACGGAGTTCGTAAATCGAGGACTCATTCGCGCGGATGCGTCGACGCGACTTCGTTTTTCTCCCGGGCTGAACATCTTCAGCGATGATGGCGGAAGACTCGAAGCCACCGGTTCTGGAGGCCTGGAGTTCAATGGTGGCTACTACATGAACTTCGGCAATGTGGAAATCCAGGACAACTCGGTCTTGTATCTGTCCGGATCCACGACCTTCAGCACGGGCACATTGACGACTCAAGGCACCGGGACCATTGAGACGGAATCCGGTTCACGGACATTTCAGCGGATGACTCTCGCGGGGACGTTGAACCACAATAATGCGGACTATATCACGGTTTTCGACGAGATGACGAACGACGGACTATGGAACGTCAAGGGCAGTTCATCGGCGACAGAAATCACGATCTATGATACAGCAGAAATTCTGGGAAGTGGTGAGATTGTTCTGGAGAATCAAACGTATTCCCAGATTTACCTGCGCAATCTCAATGACCTGGAGCCCAACCAGTTAACCAATGGGACCAACCACACGATCAGAGGAATGGGATCTGTTTCCAGCGTCGGAGTAAGTGGGAACTTCGTCAACCAGGGAACTGTCCGCGCCGACGCGACAGGGCGGCTGACCTTTTCGCTGGGTGCAGGGGTCTTCTCGAACACGGGAACGGTTCAGGCTGTCGGTTCGGGTGGCCTGGAGTTTTCAGGCGGATACTACTCCAATTTCGGCACCGTCGATATTCTGAACGGCTCGAAACTCTACCTGAACACATCTGCCACCCTGTCGAACGGAGAACTCCTGACCCAAGGGACAGGAACCATTGAAACCGAATCTTCCATCACTTTCAACAACGTCACGCTTGGGGGAACATTCAACCATAATAACGGCGACTACGTTACCCTCTTTGACGGCGTGACGAATAATGGGACCTGGAATGTCAACTCTTCCGGAGGAACAACAGAGATAACGGTTTACGATACAGCCGCATTGGATGGGACAGGGGAGATCCTCCTTAAGAACAAGGACTTCGCGAGGCTCTACCTCCGAGATCTGAACCCACTGGAGACGAACCAGCTGACTCAAGGCGCGAATCACACGATCCGCGGCACGGGTCAGATCACCGCCATCGGCGAGAGTGGGAACTTCATCAATCAGGGATCGATTCTGGCTGATTCGTCCAACCGGCTGAGGATATCCCTGGGTGCAGGCATATTCTCAAACACGGGGACTGTCCAGGCGACGGGTTCGGGAGGACTGGAACTCTACGGGGGCTACTTCTCCAATTTCGGCAATATCGAGGCGCTCGACGGTTCCGCCTTGTACCTTAATGGCTCCGCGCACTTCACAAACGGGCAACTCTCCACCCAAGGCACAGGTTTCATTGAACCGGAAGGGTCTGTCACACTGGATACCGTTACTCTGGCAGGCGCGTTTAATCACAATAATGGCATCTACGTCACACTGCAAAACCAACTGACAAACAACGGCACGTACACCATCAGCTCTTCAGGTTCCACGACGGAATTGTCCGCCTACGATACTGTCGCCATTAATGGGACTGGCGAGATCGTGCTGCAGAATCAGAACAACGCGAGTATTCACTACCGAGACCTCTCTGCCGCCCCCAATCAAATCACTCACGGCGCCAATCACACGATCCGCGGAACGGGCGAGATCAGCGGTATTACCGTGGGCGGGAATTTCATCAATCAAGGAACAATCCTGGCCGATGCATCGGGACGGTTGATCATTGCCCTGGGCGGTGGGATCTTCTCCGATAGTGGAGGAACTCTGCGTGCAACCGGATCCGGTGGACTTGAGCTGGCCAGCAGCTACTTCTCCAACTTCGGAAACATCGAAGTTCTCGACGGGTCGAAGCTGTATCTGTCCTCGGTGCAACTCACCACGGGTACGCTCACGACAGCCGGAACAGGAACCGTCGAGGCGGAGGGCAGCATCACAGCACAGGGGGTTACGCTTGATTGCGTTCTGAATCAGGATGACGGCGATTCTTTTGCCGGTTTCGACAGCATTGTCAACAACGGCACCTGGACCATGAATGGCACATCCGCCAACACCTATGTGACCATGTACGATACTGTCGACTTAACCGGAAACGGAACGCTCTATTTGAACAGCGACACATACGACATCTTCACAATCTCTGATCTGTCCCCCTCTGAGAGCGATGCGTTTACGAACGGAGTCAACCATACCATCCGAGGCGTCGGTGCGATCTCCGGCGGGCATTTTGAAAATGAGGGGACTCTCATTGCCGACCAAGCCACTCCCCTGCGTGTCGCTCCCGGCTCGAAGGGTTTTCACAGCACCGGCACTCTCAGCGCTCCCGCTGGAAACGTGCTCAACATCGATGCGGTTCCCGGGACGGGATTTGAGAACCTCAATGCAACGACGCATGAACTCCGGGATGGCACCTATCTTGTCGCAGGAACTCTGCAGATCAGGGATGGGCTCATTCATACCAACAGCGCGACAGTCGAGCTGGATGGTGTCAGTGCCCAGATCATCGATCAATCCAGCCAGGATGCCCTGCGCCAACTATCAACGAATTCGGCCTCGGGATCGCTGACCCTGATGAACAGTCAGTTGCTCTCCACCAGCAGTGCTTTCAGTACTGCGGGTAACCTCATCGTTGCATCCGGTTCGCAATTCGTGACGGCCGACACATTTGAGCAAGCGGGCGGATTCGTCACACTGGATAACGGCACAATCTCCGCTGCCAGCGGTGTTCTCCTGGTGGGGGGCGACCTGTCGGGCAATGGCAGTATTCTGGGGTCAATCCTCTCCTCCGGCGGAAGCGTTTCGCCCGGGTTGTCGCCTGGCACCTTGTCCGTGACTGGAGATTACGAACAGGACGCCCTCTCCAGCCTAAACCTTGAGATCGAGGGATATGTCCAGGGCTCCCAGTTCGATCTCCTCGACATCTCAGGCTCAGCCACACTCGGCGGTACGGCGAATATCGATTTCAGCAATGGCTTTGTCCCCGCCCTGGACGACACCTTTGATGTGATCACCTATTCCAGTAGGGCATCAACATTCGATACTGTCAGTATCATCGGCTACTCGGGATCGGAAAGCATCAACCTCGTGTACGACACTAACGCCGCCACCGTTATCGTTGGCGACATCCCAACAATCTCAATCAACAGCTTGTCCATCCCGGAAGGCGACGTGGGTCACACGATCTCTCTGACCGTATCACTCGACAAACCTGTCTTCTATCCCGTGGAAGTCGATTTTGAGACCCAGGATGGATCAGCCGTCAGCACGGAGGACTACCAGGCTACTCAGGGGACCCTTACTATCGATCCATCCTTCGTCACTGGTACGATCAGTATAGACATTCAAGCCGACGTTCTCTGGGAACCCGAAGAGAACTTCAGCGTTGTTCTCTCCAACGCGGTAAACGGATCCATCATCACTGGAACTGGACTTGTCACGATCCAAGATGACGACGCCAGCGGCATCCAGGATTGGAAGGTCCTCAATCAATAGGCTGACAGGGATACCCGCTGCTCAAGTGGGGAGTGGGTCTGTATGGAACCCGCGGCGATGCTCTCCTGCACCTACCCAGCATACCGCTGCAGAATCTGCATGCAACTTCCGTGGTAGCCGCTGCCGAACAGGTTCAGGTGATTGAGCAGATGGTAGAGTTTGTAGAGGTCCAGGCGTGTTGAGCTACCTTCTGCCAGTGGCCAGACCTCTTCGTAGCCTTTGTAGAAGTCCGACCCGAAATTACCGAACAGCAACGTCATGGCGAGGTCGGCTTCGCGGCGGCCGTAGTAGGCGGCTGGGTCTATGAGGACCGCATCACCGTTCTCGTCGACGAGGTAGTTGCCGCCCCACAGATCGCCGTGCAGAAGGCAGGCGGGCTCGTCCGGCTCGCCGATCAACTCATCCAGCCGAGCCATCATCCGTTCACCCGCGCGCTGCATGCGCGAATCGCTAAGCCCGTTGCGTCTTGCCAGATCGAGTTGAAATCCCAGGCGGCGCTCGCGCCAAAACTCCACCCAATCATCCATCCAGCCATTCGGTTGCGGCGTGCTGCCAAGGTAGTTGTCGTGATCGAAACCGAATCGATTGGAACTCGTTTCCTGGTGCAGTTTCGCAAACTGCCGACCGAATTCACGCATCGTGTTCTTCGAGCGCGATCCAGGTACGATGTGCTCCATGACGATGAACGGAGGCACGGATCCGCTTCCGCCGCCGGTCCCAATCGGGCGAGGAACGCGAATCACTCCCGGCTTAGCAAGCGCGGCCAGCGCCTCCGCTTCGCGTTCGAACATGTGCGGCAGTGGTGCGGGGTTGGACTTCAGAAAGAACTGTCTGCCATCTTGCAGCACCAGGACCTCGGCGTTATTGATGCAGCCTCCACCGGCACCGCCGGATGTTTGGACGTGTGCTTCGCGGCCAGTCACGCGGACGATCAGTTCCTCCGCAGCCTTATGGAGCGCATCGGCTCTCACGACTCTGTCCCTTCCTGCAGCATGTGCTCGAGGATTCCCTCGCATGCCTCCTCGATCAGATCGAGCACGAGTTCAAACCCCGCTTCGCCACCGTAGTATGGATCGGGGACATCTTTCTGATCGGCTCGCGAGTGGAAGTCCGAGAGCAGGCGAACCTTGTCGTGATATTGCTTCTTCGGGTCCTGCTTGAGGATGTCGCGCAGGTTGTTGCGATCCATGGCGATGATCAAGTCGAACGTCTCGAAGTCCGGCGGCTGGAAGTGGCGGCCGCGGCTGTCCAACTGATACCCGCGGCGATTGGCTGCTGCCTGCATGCGACGATCGGGGGATTCGCCGACATGATAGGCAATTGTGCCCGCTGAATCCACCTCGATTCGACCTTCCAATCCACGCTCTTCCACCAGGCTCTTGAAGATTCCCTCCCCCGCCGGAGAGCGACAGATATTCCCCATGCAGACAAACAGGACGCGCTTTTTCTCAGCCATTTCAACTCCTCAGGTATTCCGAAAACGGATTCAGTCAAACGACGGCAGGACTCTGAGACACTGCTTCCTCGTGGGTCAAGGCGGAGAAAAGCAGCACTTCAGCCTCGGCGGCCCGCAATTGGCTTTGCAACGTGCGGGCTGCTTGCACCAAGTGGGTCCAAATCACCTTTGAATCGACAGACCGTGTAATGTCTTCAAACCCCTTCCAGAAAATCACACATTGGCTTCACACCATGTACCCCCAGGGGACCGTGGAGCGCCTTCCCGTCGTGCGCGACGATGGATCGACGGCTATTCCGGGACTCTACGTCGCTGGGGACCTGGCGGGGGTTCCCCTGCTGAAGTTCTCTCAGGAATCGGGGACGCAGGTCGTTCGGACCATTGCTCAGGATCCGAAGCTGAAAGCGTCCGCGACTCCCGAAGGTGCCGTCGATGTGGCGATCCTGGGTGCCGGCGTCGCGGGTGTTTCGGCCGCAATGGAGTGCCGAAAGCACAACCTGTCCTACGTGATTCTGGAGGCCGAAGAGCCTTTCGCGACGATCGCCGATTTCCCGAAGAAGAAGCCCATCTATCTGTACCCAACCGAGATGAAGCCGACGGGCGATCTGAATGTGTCCGCTGGTGTGAAAGAGGACTTGCTCAAAGAACTTTGCCTGCAGTTGGAGCGCAGCGATCTTCAAATCCAGTCTGGATTCCGCGCTACGCACGTGGAGCGGTCGGGCGATTTGCTTGTCGTGCGCTCCGATTCGGACGCGAGCATCAAGGCTCGCCGTGTCATCGTTGCCATCGGACGAACAGGCGACTTCCGACATCTGAATGTGCCCGGGGAAGATCTCGAAAAGGTCTTCCACCAATTGTACGATCCCGCCGCGTTTGCCGGACAGAAGGTGCTCGTGTTAGGTGGCGGAGACAGCGCAGCCGAAGCAGCCATCGCCATTGCCGAGGCCGGCGGCGAAGTAACTCTCAGCTATCGCAGTCGCGAGCTCACACGGCCCAAGCCGGAGAATGTCGAGCGAGCACACGCATTGTTCTCTGATACGCCATTGCCAGGCCGGATCTTCCCTCTCTTCCAGACGACTGTGAAGCACATCCACAACGATCGCGTGGACTTGCTCCATTCGGAATCGCGAGAGACGATCACGATCGCCAATGATTCGACTCTAGTGCAGATCGGGCGAGAAGCACCACTGGATTTTTTCCGCCATTCCGGGATCCCGATCCAGGGCGAGTGGCGACCGATGCGTATCGCCACGTTCGCCGCCTTCCTGCTCTTCTGTGTCTGGCTCTACAATTGGAAGGCGGGGGGCTTCTTTGGCGAGCTCTGGCAAGCTCGGGGCTGGTTTCCCTTCAACATCAACACGCTGCTCCCCGATTCCTTTTCCGACCCGAGTACACTCCTGGGAACGCTCCGAATCTCGCTCGGTTCTCCGGCATTTTACTACACATTCGTTTATAGCGTCGTTGTCACTGTCTTCGGGATCCAACGTATTCGCCGTCGAAGAACGCCCTACGTGAAGTGGCAAACCATCGCACTCATTGCGATTCAAGTTCTACCGCTCTTTCTGTTGCCGGAGATCATTCTGCCCTGGTTGGGTCACAATGGAATGTTCGACCACGGTATCCTTGGAGGGATTGCCGACGCGCTGTTCCCAGTCGATGGCTCTGCGCAGGGGCGGCAGTATTGGCGCACGAGTGGATTCATTCTTGCCTGGCCGTTGTTTCTCTACAATTTCTTCACCGATCAGCCGATGGTCTGGTGGCTCGTGATCGGATGCATCCAAACGTTTGTTCTGATCCCCGGAATGATCTACTTCTGGGGCAAGGGCGCGTACTGCGGATGGATCTGTTCCTGCGGCGCGCTGGCGGAGACTCTCGGCGATACGCATCGCCAGAAAATGCCGCACGGCCCTTTCTGGTCGAAACTCAACATGGTTGGGCAAGTCATTCTGTGGCTGGCCGTGGCATTGATGCTTGTGCGGATCGCCGGTTGGATCTGGCCGCATTCCGTGGCTGGAGCGATCTTCGACTACGCCTTCTCAGGCAAGCACTACGTCAACATCACCGATGCGCAGGGCTACTATCTGCGCACCGAAATCCACCACAACGTCGTGAACTACAAGTGGATCGTCGACGTCACGCTCTCCGGAGTGATCGGCGTGGGATTCTACTTCTGGTACTCCGGGCGTGTCTGGTGCCGACACTTCTGTCCGCTGGCGGCCCTGATGCATATCTTCGCGAAATTCAGCCGGTTCCGCATCATCCCGGAGAAGAAGAAGTGCATTTCCTGCAACGTTTGCACAAGCGTCTGCCACCAGGGCATCGATGTGATGAACTTCGCGAACCGTGGCATCGCCATGGAGGATCCCGAATGCGTGCGGTGCTCGGCGTGCGTTCAGATGTGCCCGACGGGCGTGCTGCAGTTCGGTCAGGTCGATAAAGACGGCAATGTCATCAAGTTGGATAAGCTGGCTGCCAGTCCCGTCCTGATGAGGGAATCCAGTCCACCCGAACAATCCTGAAAATCGGCGCTTGCTCCCCGCTTCGTCACCTGTCAATATGCCGACAGCTATCGAGAGGGGAGAAGACTGATGAAACGATGGATGGTGCTACTGATCGGGGTACTGATTGCGCCACTGGGCCTGCTTGCCCAGAAGCCGTCCGACCCCAAATCCTCGGTCCCAAACTACTGCCTCGATTTTGACGGCACAAAGTCCTACGTTCAGATTCCAAGATCCGAATCCCTGGAGCCCGCCGAGATCACGATCGAGTGCTGGGTCAAGCCATCTGAAGATCCACAGCATTTCGTGTCCCGAATCGTCCGCAAAGTTGGCCACTACCAAAAGGGCTACATGCTCTCTGCAAGCCAGGGCCAGAACAACTTCCTCGAAGGGCGCTTCTACGGGTCCGGAAAAGATCAGACGGTCTCGGATTTCAGGATCACGGAAGAGCGCTCCGATCGTTGGCACCACGTGGCTGCGGTCTATGCAAAGACCTACTGCTTCCTGATGATCGACGGCGAGGTCGTCGATTACAAGAAGCACGATGAAGCCGTGCTGCTCCACGATCCTCCGGTGGACCTCATCCTGGGAACCGGCCCGATCATGGACCAGGAATTCTATGCCGGACGCCTGGATGAACTGCGAATTTGGGGTTACTCCCGGTCGGTCGAGCAGATCCGCAAGGAGATGTGGTTCAAGCTCAAAGGCGACGAAGAGGGTCTGGCCGCCTACTACAAGTTCGATGAAGGCCAAGGCAGCAAACTGTTCGATCACAGCCCGAACCACAATGATGGCGAGATCCACAGTGCGACTTGGGTGAAGTCCGAGGCTCCAGTTTTCCCAGAGCCCGAGGAGATGCCGACGAACTCCTTTGAAAGCGATCTTCGGATGGTCCCAGGGTCGGGAAGCGCCGAGAATCCTTAATCTCTTTCCACCGCCCGACTGTCCAAAACGCTTGCCCTTCCCAGCGCCACGCCGTCAACGTGGGGCCCTTCACGCTGGGAGGCGACTGCCGTGACGAGACGCGTTGTGACAGCCCTGATTCTGCTGGCCATTGTGGCGCTGGGATACGTCTTCGAGTTCCTGCGCTGGGCCCCCGTACTGCTGATTGGCGGCGCGGGATTACTTTGCGTGGAGGAGCTGGCGGCGATCTATCGGCCACGCGGGACACACCTGTTTCGCAGGGTGGCGATGCTTGTCGTTTTGGGACTTGGAGTCCTTGGGTGGAAGCAGAATCTCGAAGCCAGCTTTCTGGTTCTGGGGCTCGGGATGATCGTCACCATGGCGATCCGGCTCGGGAAAGACCCGATCGAAGGTGCATGGCGCGACTGCGGCGCCACGATGGGAGCGATGCTCTATGTCGGCCTTCCGGTCGGCGCCCTGATCGATCTGTTTGTCGCCTCGCCGGCAAGTCGCGCGTGGCTGCTGCTGACATTGACCATCGTCTGGACCACGGACTCGCTCGCCCTGTTCGTTGGCAAGCGATTCGGCCGCGCCAAGATCTTCCCGCGTCTCAGCCCCGGCAAGACGTGGGAAGGCTCCACGGCCGGGCTGATTGGAGCATTGATCCCAAGCATCGTCGCATTGGCATTCTTCCCGCACTTCTTCGGGGATGTCGGATCCGTCCACCTGATCGTCTTCTCAATCTGCGCGGGCATTCTGACGCAGGTCGGTGATCTGGTTGAGTCCATGATCAAGCGCGACGCCGGCGTGAAGGACAGCGGATCGTCGCTGACGGGGCACGGTGGGTGGCTGGATATGCTCGATGCCGTGCTGTTCTTGACGCTTCCGCTCTACGCCTACCTCTACCTTGTGCAACCGCAGGTCCTGTAACGAACTGAGTCGACCATGACGAAGAAGAAAATCATCTCGGCAGTGATCGCGGGCCTCATCAGCCTTTTCTTCCTGTATCTCGCGTTCAGCCGAATCGATTTGAAGGCCTTGGTCGAATCCTTCAAGTCCATCGCCTGGTGGTGGTCGATTCCCTTCCTGATTATTACATGGATCAGCTTCTGGTGGCGTACCCTGCGTTGGCAGAATCTTCTGGAACCAACCCGCCGCATCAAGAGCTGGTCGCTGTTCGGGCCGATGATGATCGGCTTTGGATTCAACTCGATTTTCCCGGCCCGTGCTGGTGAGTTCGCCCGTCCTCTCGCTCTGACGAAAACGGAGAAGATTCCGTTCACGACCGGGCTCTCGACCGTCTTCCTGGAACGCGTTCTGGACTCGATGACGCTCCTCGGCCTCTTCATGCTGGCCCCGTTCTTCTTCGACTTCGATAACGGCGTCTCGCTTTCCTACGACACGACTCGCGTCGTACCCGGCGAGACTCTTCGCATGTACCTGAAGTGCGGGATGATTGCGCTGGGGGTTCTTGCTGCGCTCGTCATGGGCGGCTGGTATCTGTTCGAGCGCAAGCGCATCGAGAAAGATCGCTACCTGACGCTCGCTCAGTCACGGAAGCTGACGGTCCTTGGCGCCGTTGTGATTGTGCTGACGACCATTGCTGGTTTCATCCTGATCCACGGCCAATTGGAATTGAAGGACGAGTACACGTTCGGGGCATCCGGCGTCATCACGCCCGATGGACTTCGTGAGATCGTTTCGGGCACATCGAAACTCATTGCGATCCTCTTCCTTGGATCGGTCGCGATGATGTTCGAGCAATTCCGCAACCTGACCCTTAAGATCATCCTCGCAATTCCCCTGATCCCTCACGGCATCAAGGAGAAGGTCAGCGAACTCTTCCAGACCTTCGCCAAGGGCTTCGACGCAATGAAGAAGCCGTGGCTGGCGACGCAGATCATCTTCCATTCACTGATGGTCTGGTTCCTGACCGGCGCGTCCTTCTGGCTGATGAGCTACGCCGTCCCGGGAATCGACATGACCCTGACGACCGGCATGGCATTCCTGATTATCACTTGCATAGCGATTCTGATTCCGGCTGCCCCGGGCTACTGGGGGCTATACGAAGTCGGCGGCGTTCTGTCGCTGATCATCACCGGCGTTGTCGAGAACACTGCGGAAGGTCGCGCACTGGCGCTTGGCTACACAATCGTCGTGCATTTCATGCAGTGGGGGCTCGTTACGGTTATCGGGCTATTTTACGCCGGAAAGATCCATGTGTCCGCGGGCGAAGCCCAGGCGGTGCACGAGGAGCAGGAAACTCAGACCGTTACGACTTCTTCTTGATCTTCTCGTACGCATTCAGCGCTTCCATCCGCGCCTTCGCATGGTCCACGATCGGCCTTGGGTAGTTCTCTCCGAGTTTCACGTTCGCCTGCGCCAACACACCTGGGGACGCAGCCCATGGTTGGTGGATGTACTTCTTCGGAAGGTCCCTCAACTCCGGAACCCAGCGCCGCACATACGCGCCATCGGGATCGTACCGCTCCCCCTGTGATACAGGATTGAAGATTCGGAAGTACGGTGCGGCATCGGCCCCACAACCCGCCGTCCATTGCCAGCCTAGCGTATTGTTGGCAAGATCCGCGTCGACCAGCGTATCCCAGAACCATTCCGCGCCGCGTTGCCAGGGAATCAGCAGGTCCTTGGTCAGAAACGATGCCACAATCATGCGCACCCGGTTGTGCATCCAACCCGTGTGCCACAACTCGCGCATGCCGGCATCGACGATCGGATAGCCTGTTCTCCCCCGCTGCCATGCACGCAGCATCTTCTCGTCTTCCGCCCACGGGAACTCGCGGAACTGGGGACGCAGAGCCTGATCTGTGGTCTCGGGGAAGTGATACAGCAGGTGGTATGCAAACTCGCGCCATGCAACTTCGCTCAAGAACTTCGTGGCGTCCTGGCCAGCGTCTCGGGCCTCCCAATACGCATGACGCGGACTGATCTCTCCAAACGCCAAATGAGGAGAAAGCCGTGACGTGTGCCGCATATCCGGACGATCGCGTCCATCGGAGTAGCGTTCGAGGGAGTCGCGAACAAATCTGCGCAACTGAGCCTTCGCACCTTTCTCACCAGGCGTCCAGTCCGCGCGAAATCCCGCTGCCCAATCGATCTTCGGAAGGAGCGAGAGCTCCTCAAGATGAAGAGATGTTGGCCAGTCTTTCGGTGTCGGAATCTTGCGTACCTCGCGTTCGGGGCGACTCGGCGCTTGCGACTGACACGCTTTCCAGAATGGCGTGAAAACTTGGTAGGGCTTTCCCTGCTTTGTCTCGATCGCCCACGGTTCCCACAGCAGCGCCGCATTATGCGACCGCGGCTCAATGCCTTGTTCTTTGAGAGCGCTCTTGATCTGAGTATCGCGCTTAATGGTCTCGGGTTCATATTGCCGATTCCAGAAAACGGCCTCTGCGCCGGTGTCGTCGATCAGGCTTCGAAGGACATCGAGCGCATTCCCCCGCCGCAGGATCAGGCGTGAACCGCGAGCCTCGAGAGCCTCGCGCAATGACTGCAACGAATGGTGAAGCCACCAGCGCGATGCGGCGCCGGGGCTCCACCGAGACTCGGATTCTTTGTGAATGTAGATCGGAATGATCGATTCGCCGCGCTCGACGGCATCGATCAATGCAGAGTTGTCTGTCAGACGCAGGTCGCGCCGGAACCACAGGATGGTTGGTGCCATGGAGAAAGCCCTCGCTACTTCTTGGCTTTCTTCTCCAGCAACTCCAGGGCCTGTTCAAGTGTAACGTCCTGCTCCGTCATGCTCTTTGGCAGCGAAGCATTCAGCTTCCCATCGGAGACATACGGACCGTAGCGACCGGTGAAGACGCCGATTTCGCGGCCATCGTCCGACTTGCCCAGAGCCCGTAGCGGCGCGCGTTTGGCCTTAGACTTTGCTCCGCCCGTTGCCTTCTTGCGACCGCCCTTCTTGGGCTGCGCCAGAAGCTCCAGCGCACGATCGAGGCCGACCGTGTAAACATCGTCGCTGTCTTCCAACGAACGGAAGTCACGACCCTTCTGAACGTACGGACCGAAGCGCCCAACGTTCGCCATGATATCCGCACCGGACTCAGGGTCTTTGCCGAGAACACGGGGGAGGCTGAGAAGTCGCTGCGCGATCTCCATCGTTACGTCCTCTGGCGACATGTCCTTTGGCAGCGAGGCGCGCTTGGGCTTGGCCTTGCCGCTGCCCTCGCCCAATTGCACGTAGGGACCATAACGCCCTTCAGCCAGGTAGATCGTCATGCCCGTTTCCTGATCCTGACCGAGTTCGCGATTCCCCTCTTCCTTCTTGTACAGCAACTCGAGCGCATGTTCGAGCGTGATGGACTCTTCGTCCTCGCCGCGCGGCACGGAAGCACGCAGGGGCTTCTCCGCGCCCTTGCCCTTCGCCGTCTCGCCCAACTGAACGTATGCGCCAAATCGCCCACGCGCTGCATAGACGGTCTTGTTGGTCTTCGGATCCTCGCCCAGTTCCCGCGGTCCGGCAGCTTTCTTCTCGATGAGTTCAGCAGCCTTCTCCACAGTCAGATCGGCTGGCGGAATCTGGCGCGGAACATCAGCCACGTTGCCATCACCGCCTTCGCCGCGCATCAGGAACGGACCATAGCGTCCGATTCGCACAGCGATCGGCATCCCCGTCTTGGGATCCTCGCCGAGTTTGTACTGCGGGAAGTCGATCTTTGGCTCTTCCCGAGCAATCAGATTCTCCAGACCCGGGTTTCCGTTCGTTTCTTCGCCACGATAAAATTCGCGAACGTGCTCGACCATCTCACGACGACCGGTCGCGATCTCGTCCAGTTCCTCTTCCATGCGAGCCGTGAACTTGAGATCGACGTACCCCGGGAAGTGGCGACGCAACAAATCCGTCACTGCAAGCGCCGTGAACGTCGGCACCAGTTGATTGCTTCGAGGCGGAGAGTAAACGTACCCCCGATCCTGGATCGTGCTGATAATCGAGGCATAGGTGGAAGGACGCCCCACACCTTCTTCTTCCAGCTTCTTCACGAGCGACGCTTCCGTGTATCGGGCAGGCGGGGTCGTCTCGTGCTTCTTGGGAGCGACATCCGTCAGCGCGCAGTCCACACCATTCTTCTGCTCGCGATGGACTTCCTGGCCCTGTTCCAGATGCGGAAGCAGCGACTCCTTGTCGCCCAGTTCCTCTGCCGGATCGTCACTGCCTTCAACGTAGGCTCGCAGGAAACCGGGGAAGACGATCTTCCGGCCGCTGGCTGTGAAAATGACGTCGCGTCCCTGGCCATCCTTAGCCGTGATATCCACGATCGTGCGCTTCAGCTTCGCATCGGGCATCTGGCTGGCGACTGTGCGTTTCCAGATCAATTCATACAGGCGCAACTCATCGCGTGTCAGCGAATCCGCAACATCCTGCGGCCGACGGCTCAACTGCGTCGGACGAATCGCCTCGTGCGCTTCCTGCGCATTGCGCGTCTTCGTCTTGTAAGGGCGGGCGCCCTGCGCGTACTCGCCGCCGTACATGCGGTTGATTTCGACCTGAGCTTCTTCCAGCGCGCGGTTCGACAGCGTCACCGAGTCCGTACGCATGTAGGTGATCAGACCGATGCGCTCGCCGGAGCCGAGATCGACACCTTCATAGAGGCGCTGTGCCGTCTTCATCGTGCGGCTGGCCTGGAAGCCGAGCTTGCGGTTGGCTTCCTGCTGCAGCGTCGAGGTCGTGAACGGCGGCGAGGGCCGCTGTGTGGCAGGCTTCTCCTCCACCCGAGTCACGATCCAGGGGACGTTCTCCGCCACCTGCCCGGCGATGTCCTCCGCATCATCCTGCCCCAGCAGGACGACGTTCCGGTTCTTCAGTTCGCCGGTCGTCGCATCGAAATCTTTGCCGCTGGCCAGTCGCTTCTCGGCCAGCTTTGCCATCGTCGCTTTGAACTCGCCCTGCGAGGAGCGGAACGCCGCCTCGAGATCCCAATACTCGCTGGTCTTGAATGCGCGACGCTCTTCCTCGCGCTCGACGATCAACCTGACCGCCACGGACTGCACACGGCCTGCGCTCAGGCCGCTCTGGACCTTTTTCCACAGCACCGGCGAGAGCGAGTACCCGAACAGGCGATCGAGAATCCGCCGGCTTTCCTGGGCACGCACGAGGTTCTCGTCTACATCGCGTGGATTCGCCAGGGCCGCCTGGATCGCCTCTGGCGTGATCTCGTGAAAGACGATGCGCTTCACCGGAATGTCCGGTGCCAGGACCTGCAAAAGGTGCCAGCTGATCGACTCCCCTTCGCGGTCCTCGTCAGTTGCGAGCAACAGCTCTTCCGCGCCCTGCATCGCCTTTTTGAGGCGCTCGACGTACTTCTGCTTGCTGCTCGGAATCACATAGATCGGCTCGAAGTTCTCTTCGAGGTTCACCCCGTAGCGCGCCCACTTCTTCTTCTTAATGTCGGCGGGGATGTCATCGGCCTTTTCCGGCAGATCGCGGATATGGCCGTAGGACGCCGTCACCTTATAGTCTTTTCCGAGGAAGCGGCTGATCGTCTTAGCTTTGGCTGGTGATTCAACGATAACGAGTGCGGTCATGAGTTGCTCGGCGATTCGTAGGATTGGTCTCCCCGCCTGCCCGGGCGCAAAGGTCGGGCCGCAATTCCCGAAAGGGAGACTCACGGGGACGCCTAGGCGAAGCGAAGTGCGGGCGGCTGTGGCAAGGGGAAATTCGTCGGTCGGCACGAATACCGCGAGATCGAGATTGAGGATCGAGACTCCAAGTCCAATTTCTTCAGGCTTATACGTAACGGCCTGCCGATTCCTGAAACTGTATCGCTCCGAGCGGTCTGCTGTCCCCGCCCTGCAGACCTAACTCGGTGTTGGCTTTCCGGCCCTCCCCCGCTCACGGCCCAAAACCACCGGGTCACTATGCACCGCACGTGGCGCTTTGCTGCATCGCGACTCGCCCTTTCGCTTCGCCATTGCCACGCTGGCCCTTCCGTCGCAACATTGTCTTTTCGAGCCACGATCGCCACCGAGAGCGCCTCATGCCCGCACCGGATGACCAGAACATCCCCACCGATCTGCCGGCAGATCTGCCGCAAGACCCCGCGACGTCCTACGATCCGGCGAAGACAATCCGGCTGCCCGAGAATGCTCAGCAGACAACCAGCCTGGCGTTTCAAACGACATTGAGTCCCGGCCGATGGACGGTTTCCGCCAGCCAGGGCGAAGGCAAGCAGACTGAAGAAGTGCAGGCAGACCTGCCGGCGTTTGAGTTGCAGGAAGTCATCGGCAAGGGTGGATTCGGCGAGGTCTGGCAGGCGCTGCAATCCTCTCTCGGCCGCGTGATCGCGATCAAGCGCCTCCGCGAGGATCGCTTCCTTGAATCGCGTGACGATCCTGGTTCATCCCGCCAGATGGAAATCACGTTCCGGCAGGAAGCCTTCACGACAGCGCGCCTCGACCACCCGAACATCGTTCCGATCTACGACCTCGGTGTGGATGACGAGGGACGTCCGATGCTTGCGATGAAACTCGTCCGTGGTCGTCCCTGGGATGAGCTGTTGATTGCGGATGCCGAATTACCCCCGCGCGAGTTCCTCGATCGCCATTTGCCAATTCTGATCGATACGGCACAGGCCGTCGCTTTCGCTCATTCGCGTGGCATCATTCACCGAGACTTGAAGCCCTCGCAAGTTATGGTGGGCGATTACGGCGAAGTCCTCCTCATGGATTGGGGACTCTCTGTCATCTACGACCTGGAACGCGCGAACTCGACCGAAGATCGTCCGATCGATGCCCGGCTCGGGATGACATTGGAGAGTGCCTCTAACCCCTGCGGGACCGTCGCCTTTATGGCGCCGGAACAAACAGAGGACACGGCAAAGAATATCGGCCCCTGGACCGACGTGTACCTTCTCGGTGGAACACTCTACTATCTGCTGACGCTGCGCTTTCCTCACGGCGCCCCGGATGTACAAGGCGCTTTCCGCCAGGCCATGCTTGGTGAAGTGACTCCCGCCCAAATGCGTGCCCCAAATCGGGAGATTCCGGCGGAACTGGCGGAACTCTGCAGCCGGGCCCTCGCGCCCAACCGTGCCGAACGGCTCGAGTCAGCTGAGGCGTTTCTTCAGGCACTTCGCGACTTCCAATCGGGCGCATCGAAACGTCGTGAGTCGGAAGCGATTGTTGGCACCATCGAACGACGCTTGAGTGCCGGATTGGCGAGCTACCGCGATTTCGGAGAGTGTGAAAACGAATTGGCGCGCGCGATCGGTTTGTGGGGAGAAAACCGCGCAGCCCGCCAACTCCAGGATCGCGTTCTGCAGGGCCATACGGAACTCGCTCTGCGGAACGGCGACTTGATGTTGGCGCGTGTGCTGGCGGAACGACTTGAACACACGCCTGAGGCCGTTGCGCTCTTCGCCAATGTCGAAGCCGCGGAACGGCGTTCGCGGCACCATCAAACTCAGCGCCGCGTGCTGATCCGAGCAACTGTCGTGCTCTGCGTTGTCCTGGCGTTCCTGGCCGTGTTTGCATATCGCCGAGCCATCATGGCACAGAATGAACGGGAGAAAGCCGATATCAGCCGACAACTGGCTGAGAATGCTCTTGGTCAGTCGAGGAAGAAGGCCGCCGAGGCTGAGCGCGAGCGCGATCTCGCGCACGATTCGCGTCGGCGTGCGGAAGATCTGATGAGCTTCATGCTCGTCGATCTTCGCGAGGAACTGGAGCCTCTCAATCGGCTCGATATTCTCGACCAAGTGGCGATGAAGTCACTTGATTACTTCGAGGATCTACCCGCGGAAGAATTTACCCCGACCGCCTGGCAACAGCGCGTGCTTTCGCTCCGCCAGATCGGGCAGGTCCTTCTGAATCAGGGCAAGTTGTCCGAAGCAGACGATGCCTTCAAACAAGCTCAAGACCTGATGGGACAATTGATCGAGAGCGATCCCGAGAATCTCTCGTACAAGCGCGACTACGCCACAATCCTTGGCCAGGTGGCGCATGTCCGTTACATGCAAGGCGAACTGGATGAGGCCTTGAATCTCAATCGTCAGGCCCGTGAAATGCTCAACGGACTTGCCAACGATGCAGAAACAAGACGTGCCCTCGCAGAGCGCCTGGCTCAAGGTGTGGATTTCGAACTCGATGCCGGCAATCTCGAAACCGCCACAGAGCTGCAACAGAATGCGCTGGAGATTCAGCGTGGCCTCACGGCTGAGAACCCTGACAGCACCGCCGACCGCAGCCGGCTCGCGGAATACGAATCGCAGCTCTCGGACATTCAGGAGAGGCTCGGGCTGCTGGCGGACGCGATCGAGACACAGGAAGATGCTCTCGCCATCATCGAGGAACTTTCGGCACAGGATCCCACGAATCCGAATCTCCTCCATAGCCTCGCCGGTGCCTATTCCGAATACGCCGGGCTGCTTCGCCAGGGCGGTCGCATGGAGGAGGCCCTGGATTACAGTCGCAAGTGCCTCGATGTCTTTGAGCCGCTCGCCAAAGCCGATACGGCGAATCTCGACTGGCAACACCGATTGGGTGTGTTCGATCTGCAGTTGGCCGTCTTCGAAGAAATCTCCGGACAAATCACCCCGGCGCGCGATCGCTATCAAGATGCCATCGATGTTCTGGAAGCCCTCGTCGCAAGAGATCCGGAGAATATGCTGTGGCGATTTGATCTCGGACGAGCGCACCAGTTCCTGGCAGATCTGCTTGTGAATCAGCGACAAGGCGACGAGGCGCTCCTGCATGCGAACAAGGCTCAGGGCATCTACAGCTCATTGGTCGAAGCCGCCCCCGAGAATGCCCAGTATCTGCGCCATCTCGGGGCCAGTCTGAATGCCAAGGGGCTCATTCTGGAGGCGGCACAGAAGTACGACGCCGCCGAAGATGCGCTTCGGAAGTCACTCGAGATCCGTCGCGAGATGCTGGAGAACGATCCAACGAATGCCGTTCGTCATCGCGATGTGGCCGTTGGCTTGACCAATCTGGCTGCCACGCTGAAGTCGGAAGGTCGCTACGATGAAGCGATCGAGGCCTACTGGGAATCGGCCGATGTGCTGAAGAGCCTGTCCGATGCGGACACGGCAAACTACCAACTGCAATTCGATGTAATTGCTACGCAGATGAATATCGGAACAGTGCTGCAGGAGATCGGCCGAGAGGAAGACGCCCTCGAAGCATACGATCTGGCGACTGAGAGCTGTCGACAGTTGGTGAAGGATGAACCGGCCAACCAGGAATTCCAGCGCATGCTCATTATGATCTATCTGACCCGAGGCGAAGCTCTGGATGCGATGGAGCGGCCGGAGCACGCCCTGCATTACTTCAACCTGGCGATCGAACTGGCAGAGTCTCAGTTGGCCGACGATCAATCGAATCTGGATGCGGAAAGCAACCTCGCATCCGCACTCGCCGATTCAGCCAGCATTCAATGGCGGCTTGAGAATCGCGAGGAAGCACTTGCCACGCGCAAGAAGGCGCTCGCCCACTACTTGAGCCTTGTCGAGGCAAGTCCCAGTAATCCGTATTCAGTCTACGGGCTCCTCAACACGCGCTCGCTCCAGGGATATGAAGAACGCGAAGTTGGAGATCTCGATGCCGCCGCGGAAAGCTATCGTCTGGGAATCGCAGAGTCCCTTGAAGCTCTCGAGCAACCGGGTCAAGCACCGCTTGCAGCCGAGGAAATGCTGCCGGAACTCGCGCTCGGTCTCGCTATCGTCGAAGCGCAGCGTGGCAACATTGATCTGGCCATCGCCGCCCTCAAACAAGCGGTCGATCACGGCTTCGATGACGCGAAGTATCTGGAAAGCGAAGAACTCCTCGCGCCCGTACGTGAAGGGGCACCAGAGGAAATCAAGAAGTTAAAGGAACAAATCCGAGAGAGCCTTCAGGAGCCCGGAGAGGAGTAGGCTGCTACAGATGAGCCACAACTGACCACGAACCAGCGTTTCGGAAGAGAGTCAGCCTCACGAATCCACGAGGTCCGCCCATCACTTGGCATTCGCCCTCGCCGATCTGTTCGAACTCCGGCCAGAGCTCCGGCTCGACCAACACGCTGAGCTCCCGCATCAGGCGAGCTTCCGTCAGTTCTGCAAGCTGCTCGTCTACCGGAACCAGTTCTCGGTCCGAACCACGCATCAGCGGAGGAACTCCAACTCGCAGGTGCAACTTGTCCGCGCCGGCGTCCGACGCCAGATCCGCCAGTTGCAGGAAGCTCCAATCCTCTGAATCCATCGGTTGAGACATCGGGGAGTAACCTCAAAAAGGAGAGCTGTCCGATGAAGGACAGCTCTTGGTTCATTGCTGTAGCTTTCGCCGCTTAGTCGGCGGCTGTCACGCGATCCAGTTCCTCGAGCGATGAGTGGCCGAGCATGACTTTCTTCCAGCCATCCATGCGCAACGTGCGCATGCCGTTCTTCGTGGCCAGATTCTTCAGACGCGACGAGGACTCGCCGCGGATTACGAGCTGACGAAGCTTGGGATCCATGACGAAGATCTCGTGGATGGCGGTACGGCCGCGATACCCGGCGCCAGAGCAGCGATCGCAGCCGACCGGGAAGCACATATCCGCGCCGTTCTCGATATCCTGCTCCGCCGCACCAATGCCCGGAACATCTTTGATGTCCCGATGCTCCTGGCGTTTACAGTGTCCGCACAGTCGACGGATCAGGCGCTGAGCGATAACAGCCTGGATGGATGAAGCGACAAGGAACGGCTTCACACCCATATCGACCAGGCGTGTCGTGGCGGAAGGGGCGTCGTTCGTGTGGAGGGTCGAGAACACCAAGTGGCCGGTGAGAGCGGCACGAACAGCGATCTCAGCAGTTTCCTGGTCACGAATCTCACCGACGAGGATCACGTCCGGCGACTGACGCAACATGGAGCGCAATCCCGTTGTGAAGTTCAATCCCACCTCTTCGTTCACCTGAATCTGATTCACACCATCCAGCATGTACTCCACCGGGTTCTCGATCGTGATGATCTTCGTTTCCGGTGTGTTCAGTGTCGCAAGGGCCGAGTACAGAGTCGTCGTCTTTCCGGATCCCGTCGGACCGGTCATTAGGATAACGCCGTTGGGGGTCGTGATGAGGTCCTTGAAAATGCGAATGTTGTCCGGCAGGAAGCCCACGTCCTCCAGACCGAGGATAACCGAGGACTGGTCGAGAATACGCATGACGACCGACTCACCGTAGATGGCGGGAAGCGCCGAGACACGGAGGTCGAGTTTGCGGTCCGGCAAGTTGAGCTTGATACGACCGTCCTGCGGAATGCGCTTCTCGGCCAGGTCCATTCCGGACAGCACCTTCAGTCGAGAAATAATCGCGTTCTGCCACTTCTTTGGCGGAGAAGGAACTTCGTGGCACACACCGTCGATACGGAACCGGATGGTCACGCCGTAGCGACTCGGCTCGATATGAATATCAGATGCGCGGTCATGGACGGCCTGCTTGAAGATCAGGTCAACGAATCGCACCACAGGCGGCACATTTTCGTCTTCATTGATATCCATCGTCACGTAAGCTTCGCGTGCTTCCGCTTCCTGCTCGTGCAGCGAGTTCGTGGCCTCCTGATAGAGGTCCGCAATCTCATCGCCTTCGTAGTAACGCTTGAAGTAACGCTCGATGTCTTCCTCGCGCGCCACCATGCCGTGAACCTTCTTCGACAGGATGCGCTCGAGATCGTCCATCACCTGGATGTTCAAAGGGTCGGCAATCGCGATGGTGATTTCGTCGTCCGTGTAGGAGACCGGGAAAATCTGGTAGTCTTTCGCAACCTTCTTGCTGATCTGCGCAATCAGATCTTCATCAATCGGGACTTCGTGGAGATCGATGGTCTCCATGCCGAGTTTCTCGGCAATGACGTCCATGATGTCTTCTTCTCTGAGCTGTCCGGTCTGGATCAGCGAACGCTTCAGCGAAGCCGCGCCTTCCTTTTCCATCGCGTCCTGGATCATCTCCTGATTCACCAGGCCGCTTTCCTCGAGCATGACCGCCAGCGATGACTTCATGCCCGGGCGGGTGGCGCGATTCATTGCATCGAAGTACTCGCGCTGCTCTTTCGTCGGGACCTTGCGCTTCGGCCCTGCGGGTGCCGCTTGTTCATTCTCTGGGACGTTCGCAAGCGGGTCGGTCCCTTCGACGGCCCCATCCATCGTGCGTGCGGCCTCTTCCTTCTTGGGGACCTTCGGACCTTCCTTCGATTTTCCAATTCCAAACAGACCCATTATCTCCATCCTCTTTCGAGAGAGCGGTTCAGTCTCATCCGGCAATCCAGTCGACTAGTCGATCAGCCAACGATCTCCATGACGCCCCGGTACCACCTGCGATCTGGGGAAATGAAGACCTGTGCATACGCTGTCACAATTGGATGTACCCGGCAACCGGAATTCCGATCCCGGGCCGGGGCGCGGCACCCCGCAATATCGGGTAGTCCGCCGGATTCCGTCAACAGCTCTTATCGGCTGGTGCAGGCTCCTCGTAAACCAAGGCCAGACAGGCCATTGCGGTCCCAAGAAACACAAAAAACGTGGCCAGTCGCGCGCCCTCATGCAGAGGGAAACTGGTCAGCATCATGGTCAAGTACCCCGCCAGCACCACCGCGAGGGCATGCGCGGGCCCTGCCAACTCCGGCGGCCCTCTGCGGATCCGGAAGATCAGGCCTCGGAATAACGCCGTCATTACTCCCAGAAACAGCGCGAGCCCAAGAAACCCTTGTTCGGCAGCCGTCTGGAAGTAGTCGTTGTGCGTGTTCTCCGCGAACCACGAGCCGGCAATCAGCCGCGAGTATTGCAGAACCCCGCTCTCATCCTCTGCAGCCAGTTTCGCCAGAGTCCGGTGGTAGCGCGGAGCAAAGAACCCCGGTCCGGCACCAAGGAGCGGCTGCTCGGCGGCCATCTCGCCGGCCAACATGTAGAAGAGCAGGCGCTCACGAACCGATCTGTCCTGGGTCGATGTGCCGGAAGAGAAGCGGCCGAGAATGTCCAGCCCACGAGGATTCCAGGGACCCTGAATGCTGAAGGCGACTAGCACGATCAGCGCGATGGCTGGTCCGATGACCAGCAACACACGCGTGCGCTTCTGAATTGCTTGCCAGACAGGAATGAATCGTCCCGTGCGAACCTGATGCGCAAGGGCCGCTCCACAGGCAATTGCGAATATCAGCAAGCCGGCAAAGATGTTCAGCAGGAAACTGACAAGGATGATCGCCAGGAGTCCCGCTGCGATCATCCAGCCGCGGATCCTCAATTGCGCGACCCAACGCACGGTCAACCCTGCCAGTACCACCAGCCATGCACCGCGCGTCCCGGTCGCCACGATCGCCATCCCCATCAGGGCCATCGCTCCAAGTCCGACAGTCCATCCGGGCCAGGTTCGATGCCACTTACTCCCCCATCCGTCCAGGACCCATGATCCAGTCAGGAGAAAGCCGCCGGCGATGAACGTCCCAGTGTACTCCGGATTCCCCAACGTCGCGATGGTTGCGCCGCGGATCGTTCCACCTTCGACAACGCCCATCTCAGCGCCACGGCCCTGCTTCAGAATCGCAAGCGGATCGGCTCCATAGATGAAAGCATTCAGCCCTCCCCATCCGGCCCCCGAGATGACCGCGACGCCGGCGACCACGATCGCAGCAGCCGCTGCGCCATACAGAACAAGTCGAATGCGTCTGGGCGTTGTCAGAAATAGCGGAGCGACGGCCGCCGCAAGTACCAGCATCCCCAGCGTCAGTAACGACCGCATACTGTAAGCGGGATCGGGACTGAGAATGGCAGAGAGTAGTGCCGAGCCAAGAAATGCTCCGAGAAGAATCAACGGCAGCGCCACGCGCCGCAAGGATTCCAACGCTTCCGGTGCAAGGAGTCGGATTGACGCAGCAATCAGCAGAATCGCCACCAGGAATCGGGAGACCAGCATCTTAACGATCTTGATCTCTGCCGTGGCGGTCTGGAGTTTGATCAGTGCGGGGGGTGCGACCGCCAGTGGAACTCCAAACGCGAGCAGTACCAACAACGCCGCCCCCACGAATCCCACGATGCGAAAAATGGGATTGTCCGAAGTGGTCGTCGGCATAGTTGAGCGGAATTCTGTCGGTGGAATTTCGCGGGACAGGCCCTGGGCTTAGTCGACGAAGCTGCCTTCGCGAGATTGCTCGCGCAAGGTGCGAATAGAGACGGCGCCGAGAGCGGCCTGTTCACGCGGCTGCTTGAACTTCAGGCTGACCCGGAAGTCCAACTCCGTTTCCTTCGAGATGCTGTCGTCATTCGGATCGTCGTCGTTGTCGTCCTGATTCACGTACGTGTCCTGCGTGATACCTGCATAGAGCAGAAGGTCCGCATCGTGTAGATCGCGCACGATCGTCACGCCGGCTTCCTTCCAATCGTCGAGACGCGTGTTGTACTCGCCTGAAAGTTCCACGGCGTACTTCGGACCGAACTGCCGTCCGATCAATGGGGAGATGCTGATCTCCGTTTCGTTCTCGTCGAACCGCGCCCGGCGCCGGGCAGCGAGAACCACTGGGTCCTCGTCCAAGACATCGGAGCCATGGACACTTAACTGGGCCCAATAGCGTCCGTGCCGTGGCATGTAGCGCGCCGTCAGATCTCCGTAGAGCTCGGAGCGAACGTACTCCATCGGATCATGGCGATCCCGAATTTGACGGTCCTCATAGAACACCGAAGCATCGGCCGTGAATTCACCGGTCGAGTTCTGATAGCGAATGCCGCCGCCGGCGTAACGCAACTTCTCGTTCGCAAAGCGATCGCTGCCACCCTGCAGATTGTGACCGCCCTTCAAGTACATATCCAGATCGGGGTACAGCAGGTGGTAGTTCAGGTAGGCTTCGACCCAGTGATAATCGATCGGGAAGTCATATACGTCCTCGAACGCCTCGACGCGTCCGGCCTCTTCGAAGAATGGTCCGACGCCATCGTCGGTGCCTTCGCGAATCGTGTACTTCACGTAACCATTCAAAGTGTCCGTGAAGCGCGCATTCAGACGACTGGTATAATCGACCCACAGATAGAGCGGATCGACGTCGCGATAGGAGAGAGCCTCTGTGCTGGCACCAAGGAAAATCGTTTCGCGATCGCGGAAGGTCTGACCGCCGACCGTGAAGGGGCCGCCACCGTTCGGAACCAGATGACCGGCAATGAGATCGTCGCTTGTCCGTTCATAGTAGCCGATACCGGCGCCGACCGTGTTCAGCCACGTGAAGCGTCCTTGCCCGTCCAGGCGCAATCGATGCGTCAGCGAAGCGTACAAGTCGCCACCGTAGATGCGCTCGTTGTCGTTGCGCTTCAGTTCATTGAATCCGGGATCGAGATTGTTCAGCGCGTTCATCTCCACGCGCCAATAGAGAGGCGTCTGGAAGAACGGCAGCAGACGCGTTGCGAAGCGTCCCTGGAGTTTTTCGCTCACACGCCCGTAGCGGTCCCGATCCACGCCCTCTGTATCGATGTCGTTCTCACGAGTGAAATCCGGATCGGGTTCATAGACCAGGTCGTCGGAGAACGGCTCGGTATAGTCCTGATAGAGATCCAGCGTGATGCGATCCTTCACTTCGGCCATGAAGCGCGCGACCCAATCGCGTTCCACATAGGTAACAGCGGCACGAGCGCGACGTTCCGGCCGACGACCACGTTCGATCTCTTCGAAGTGATCGATGATGTCGTAATAAATGTCCGGATCGCTCATCCAGTCGGCGTTCAATTGGAAGATCGTCTTCCCATACATCGAGTTGTGCCGATGACGATAGATCCAACGATCTTCCTCGTCTTCCGTCTCGACATCGCGCACTCGATCGCGCACGCCGTAGAGCTGCAATTCCCCCAGGTGGCGATTGAAGTCGTATTGATACTGATACTTCAATCCAACGCCCACGGCGCCGCCTGAAAAGAGGTCGGCGTTTAATGCCAGCTTGCCTTCGGAACGAGTCTGGAACTGAGAGGGGTCTTCCCAATTCGGGACCCTTGTTTCGTGCGTTACCTGGTAACCGATGCGTGTGTAGAAGCCGTAGTCGCTCATGTGGCCGATCTCGACCGACCACGGCGATCCGCCGTGCAGCCCGCGCGTGTAGAAGGGGAAGTACATCACGGGCACACCGCGCACCCACAGCACCGCGTTCTTCATGAAAACGCGCTCATCCATCATCAACGTCACTTCCGACGCAGCCATGTAGTAGTGCGGCACTGGGAAGTTACACGCCGTATACGTGGCTCCTCGGAAAAGCGCCTCGTCCTCGTTGATGCGGCGGAACGACGGACCATTCTCTTCCTCGTCCCAATCGGTCCGGAAGAACAGACGCCCGTAGCGCCCCTCGACATCGAATGCGGCGCCTTCGTTGTGGCGGAAGTCGTATCGCAGCGAACTGGCGCGGATTTCCTGCTTCGGGCCGGTCAGGGTTATGTTGCCTTCCGCCTGGACCTGTTGAGTAACCAGATCGATCACCATGCGATCGGCGGCGATGCGGTAGTCTTTGAAGAACACCACCGTACGACCAATGCCGTAGGCGACGTTGCCTTCCGTGATAATGCGCTCGCTCGACTGGATGACGGCGCGTTGCCCTGCCTCTCCCATCTGGGTGACTTCCTGGAACTCGGTCGAGCTCGGGGGCGGAGCCACCGGAGTGGGCTCGGCTGCCTCGTCGTCGACAACACGATTAATGTCGCCGAGTTGAAGCTGCCCCAAAGCCGGAGCCGCAAAGAGTCCCAGCGTCAGAGCCAGGCCGAATGCCATCCGCAAGAAGGTCGAGAGCGAGAACGATTTCATGGCGCAATCCGCACAGAATCTGGCCGAATCGTGCCCCGTCAGGGGTCTCGATTCGTTGTCCTGGTGTTGAAACTGCTGACAACCGGCGGGAGAGGCAAGCGAAGTTCGCTTGGATTGGCAGGAAAGCTGGGGATGTTGGGGAGGACAATTGGAAGGCGAGCGCTGGGTGGGAGTACAGAAGTCAAACCCGTTTGCCCTCTCGATACAGAAACCCACTGAATCTCCCGACCGCAATCTTCTTCATGTTCTTCACGCCTTCCGTGGTGAATCCCCTTTGCTGCATATCGAGATTCCCCTCGCCCCCGGACGTGGATTTCGTCTCAATATCTGGCCGAAACAGCATTTTCGCTGCAAGGAGTGCCCGATGGGGTGGCGAGACCTGAACCAGATGGCCCAGATGGCCTTGAAGCAGAGCAATTACGCCCGCGCCGAGGAACTCTGGCATAAGGCGTTGGATGAACTTCGTCTCTCTAAGCACCAGAGTGAGAGCGCTATTCTTGTCATCGATAGCCTGGCTCGCCTGTATGCGAAGTCTGCCCGGTATGAAGAGGCAGAGAAGATGTTCCGTGAGTCGATCGAGCTCTCGAAAGAGGCCCTGGGTCCCGAAAATCCTGCCGTAGCCAAGGGTATGGAAGACCTGGCGGATCTATTCCTGGCCATGGGGCGCGATGCAGATGCCCAGCCGATCCTCGAGGAATCCCTGGCGGTCTGGGAGATCTCGATGGGCAAGGAACACCCGGAGGTCGTCCGCTGTTTGCGCGCGCTGGGAGCGACCCACCGCAATCTGGGCAATTACAAGAAGGCCGAGGAGTACTACAAGAAAGCACTCACGATTCATCAACGTCGCTTCGGCGCGAACCACCCGGACGTCGCTCGCATCTTAAACCAGTTGGCTCTGCTGTCGCTTCGGCAAGAGCGGCTGGACGAAGCGGAAGAGCTCTTCCGCAAGGAATTCACGATCTGGAAGGACGCGACCAAGTCCAAGCGTCCGGACATTGCTAAGAGCATGAACGACCTGGCGCTGCTCTATCACGCGCGAGGCAAGATTGACAAAGCTGAACGAATCTGCCGGAAGTCGCTGGAAATCAGCCGTAAGGTCCTTGGGCCCAATCACCCGGAAGCCGCGCGGAGCTTGAATTCACTGGCCGTTTTCTGTGCCTCGCAGAATCGATTGGACGAAGCGGAGGAGTTGTTCCAGCAGGCCCTGGAGATCCACGAGAACCTCGTCCCACGCGACGAAGACAAGATCATAGAGATCTGGCAGAATCTCTCATCACTAATCGCACAACGAAAACGCCAACAACAGAACTGACACGAAGAAGCCCCCGTCAGCGTCGACGGGGGCGATTTCATTCTGAGTCAGCTCGGGCGGGCATCAGCAGTATTCGCCAAAGGCCCAGACCAGGCTGCGCGCGATCGCTTCGGGCATGTTGCCTTCGATGTGATGGCGTTCGATCATGTGGACGACTTCGCCATCCTTCAGAAGGGCCATGCAGGGCGAACTCGGCTGGTAGCCGACGAAGTACGAACGGGCTCGATCGGTTGCATCGCGATCCATTCCGGCGAAAACCGAGTAGAGATTCTCCGGGCGTTTCGACCCCTCTTCCTGCAGCGCCATGCGCAGGGCCGGGCGCGCTCCGCCGGCGGCGCAGCCGCAGACCGAATTCACGAAGACCAAGGCAGTGCCTCCGCCCTTCAGAGCCGTATCCACATCGTCTGCGGTTGTCAGTTCCTGAAAGCCGACCTCGCGGACTTCCTCACGCATCGGGTCAACCAGCATCGGATCGTACATCGTTACCTTCCTTGAGTATAAGTCTATAATAGCGAAGGGCAGAATCCCCGCCGTCGCATCCCGGTTTCGCGTATTTCGTGCCACGCGCGGCCGGATTAGTGCAGCCGAGTGAATTCCCACGCACCGGCCGACGAGATTTCTCTGGTCCGCCTCCCCCGCCATGGGCAGGCTTTGCGCCGGGAGAGCCATGATGCACCTAGAACGGCTACAAATCGAGCGCTTCCGCCTGATTCAGCAGGCCGTCATTGAACTGGCCCCAGGCGTGAATCTGTTCACCGGCGCCAATGCCCAGGGCAAAACCACGATCCTGGAGGCCATCGCATTCCTGGCAACCGGCCGGAGTTTCCGGACCGCGCGCGACCGCGAGTGCATCGCTTGGACGGCCAAGGAGGAGACGCGCTTCGCGGCCGTCGATGCAGATTTCCGCCGCTCGGGGGCCCGCCACCGGCTGCGCCTCGCAATCGAGCCGCGCGGGAAAACGGTTTGGCTGGACGGCAATACGCTTCGGACCCTCACGTCATTGTGGGGGCGACTGAACACGGTGCTGTTCGTGCCCGCAGACCTCCAGATCGTGCAGGGTCCCCCCGGGCTGCGCCGCAGCGTTCTGGATTCGCTGCTCGGCCAGACCAACCCGTCTTACCTGCAGATTCTAGCCGCCACGAACCGAGCACTCGGCAGCCGCAACGCTCTTCTCCGCCGCGGGCGCCCTTCATCGGATCCGCAATACGAGGCCTTCGAGGCGACACTCGCGCAGAATGCCTCCTCCGTGCTGAAGGCCCGCGCGGAACTTGCCGTCAAGCTGGATGCGGCCATCGCAGCACCCATGGAGCATCTGACCGGGGGAACCGAAACACTACGCGTCATCTACGAGCCCGGATTCCCGGCACAGGCAAAGCTGACGGCGGAAACGATCCTTGCAGTACAGGTCACAGAACTGACGGAGCGGCTTATCGAGTATTGGCAGCAGGCGCGTGCAGGAGATCTCGACCGCGGCTCGACCCGCGACGGCGCGCAGCGGGACGACCTTCGCTTCGAGGTCAATGGATCGGACGCCCGCACCTACGCAAGCCAGGGGCAGACGCGCTCGTGCGTGGTCGCGCTCCGGTTGGCCGAATTGGAACTGCTCTCCGAATCTAGCGGCGAGACCCCCCTGCTGCTCCTTGATGACATCTTCGGGGAGCTCGACCGCCGGCGCGCGGAACTCTTCCTGTCGCTCCTTGGCCAGCGCCCCGTGCAAACGCTCATCACGGCGACCGATGCGGCCCTGGTTGAAGCTGGGATCGAGATCGACAGGCGCTTTCTGGTGAACGGCGGGGATGTCGTTCCGGACAGCCCGCAGGTGTAATGCCAGTACATATAAAGCGCTTTTTAGAAATCCAGCCCAAAAAACACGGCGAATCCTAATCTCGGGGCCAAGAATTTACTTGCTCACCCCCAGGGATCGCTCCAACAGTAGTAGTGCCTAAGGACCTGTGGTCGAAGGCAGATGTACCGAAACTCACTGCAGTCCCCCGAGAGAGAAAAGTGGCTCGAAAACCGGTTCGCAAACCGCCAAATTCAGACGCCGAGGGAGGAGTCATGACGGCGCCCAAACGGGCCGCCGCCGAAAAGGTCGCCAATCGCCTCCATCCCATTCAAGTGGAGTATAGCTACCCGATTGGCTCGCGTGTCGATATGGAGAATCGTCTCCCCCTGGATCTGTTCGAAGAGGATCCCGAGGAGTTGATGGACGACTTCTCCGCCCCCAAGGAATACATCGAGCGGATCGCCCCCCTGTCCGCGCAATTCAACCAGGAGAACCTGACCGGCAAGAACGCGACCGAACTGCAGGTGAAGTTCATCCGCAAGCTGGCCAAGCATCTGGAAACCGTCGCGGCCGTGCTGGAGCGCGCCAACAAGGAGAACTTCTCCGAGCGCGGCGCCGTTTCCTTTATGGGATTGGGTCTGGACCCGGACACGATTAATCGCATTATCGAATTGGATTACGAGACGGCGGATAACGTCTACAGTCGCATCGCCGAACTCTGGGATATGGGGCACGCGACGCCGGTTGTGACGACGCCGTTCAATTCGCTGCTTCCGCTGTACAAGCATGACTTCGAGATTCGCCTTCTGGTCCGAATCGCCCTCGAATTCTACTGGCCGGTCCTGAAGAAGTATAACCGCAGCGTCGCGAAGATCCATGGCGAGAAGTACTTCATGTGCGCCGTCTGGCTGCCGGAAGGGGCTTTCTCATCCAAGGTTCTGCAGATCCTGCACGAGGAATTCGTCAAGCGTTGCGACGAAGAGAACATTACGCCATACCACCTGATTCTCCTGCTGGATTGCGAGCAATCGAAGGAGCGCGAGACCGACGTCCTGATGAAGCGCTGGAACACGCTGCGTCCCGCACCGACGACGCGCGACATTGTGACGATTGTCTTCAAGGAGCGCCTTTTTAGCGACTGGGTCGTGCAGGGGCACCCTTCCACGAAGAAGCAGCTCGATCGAACGATTGCAAAGGTCGATGCCGTTCTGCGCGATCAGAACATCGATCACCTCTGGTCGCACTTCGAGCCGCTGATGACGCTACTCTCGACATTCAAGACATGCCAGAACTTTGAGCAGAAACTGATCAAGCTGACGGAACTCGGTTACCAGCCTTGCGGGCCGGATGTCTTTGTTCGCAGGAAGCTGCTCGCCGTGCATGGCATCGATGAGGATGAGCCGCGACGCACCACGCTGCGCGACATGACATGCTGGAATTCCTACGCCGACGTGCCGGGCTCAATGGTTCGCTTCCGCGGCATCGAGGAAACCGAAGGCTTCAACCCGAAACCATTCCTCGGCAAGAACCGTCCGTACACCCGACGCACCCCCGATGGTGCGGTGAAGAAGTCGAAAGGGAGCCCGTGCTGGAAGCCTGCGTTGCGCGAGTCGCTGATGAACGTTCATCGCGCGATCGTCGGCGAGCCGCGCACATTCATGGGTGGCATGCTTGGCCTGATGCGCGAGATCATTCCGATCCGCCGCGTTCCGGTGATGATGCGCAACATCGAGGAGTTCCTCGTTCGCCACGCACGCATTCACTGGAAGGAACACTTCATCCACCACATCTACAGCGAGGCGGACATTCGCCTGGATGAGTTCGCCCGCGAGTGCCTGCTGCGCAATCTGCCCGAAGATGCGGAAACCGACGATCTGACCGATGAAGAGATCCTCTGCTGCGGCGCCGCCGCCGAGGCCATTTACCATGCACACCTCGGTCTGAACTCTGCGGCCTTCGCGCCTGAGCACATCGATCAGCGCGCGACCTATCAGAACGTCGCCATGATGACCCTCGGCGTTGTTCACGCAATTCATGCGTTTAAGTGGAACGAAATGGAAGAGGAGGCCGAGAAGCTCTTCGAAGTCTTCAAGACCGAACTGCTCGATTTCCAGAGCGCCTACGAACGCCACGGAATCGACAAACTGGGCGTGGAACCGAAGCTCTGGCGAGTGACAGTTCGGTCGCAGGTCGGCGATACGGATTTGAACGTCGTCGAGCGCGCCGCCCGCCGCGTCGCCGCTGTGCACTTGCGCACGGCAGGCTTCCGTCAGGAGTTCGATCGCAAGGACGAGCACATTCCAAACTCCTGTGGTCACATGTGGTCGAGGGAGATGGATCACCTGAATGTTCGGTGGGAGAACGAGTTGTTCTGCGGTCTTCCGGAGGAGTAATTGGCGCACTACTTGCCAATGTCAGTATCAGCGGCATGTGCTGCATGAATCACATAACCCAATGAGCGGAGCAGGAGAACCCGATGGCCGAGATCACCCCGGAAAAGGAAGCTCGCATTCGCGAGATCCTCGAGAATTTGCGCCCGTACCTTCAGGCGGATGGTGGCGACTGCGCCTTCAGTCGCATTGAAGACAATGTCGTCTACATCCAGTTGCAGGGCGCTTGCGTTGGCTGTGCATCGGCGCTGATGACCCTGAAGATGGGCATCGAGCGGCGCATCATGGAAGAGGTCCCCGAAGTCGAAGCCGTCGAGGCAATCTGAACCAGCCGGAACAAGAATCTCCAATCACGGGAGCGACGGCCGATGTGCCGTCGGTCCCTTTTTCTTTGTGTTGAGAGGCGCGTCTCATGGTTGACCTGCATAACCACACGCCATATTGCCACCACGCCGAAGGCCGGCCCGAGGAATTCGTCGAGAAAGCTCGCGCTCTCGGCATCCGCGAGTTCGGCTTCGCGGAGCACTCGCCTTGGATGTTCCAGTACGAAGACGATCCGCCGATCGCCCCGACGTGGGATGAGTTCCGGGCCTATGAGGAGGACCTGGAGAAACTGCGGGATCAACTGGCTGATGACGACATCAACCTGCGCATCGGTATCGAGGTCGATTTCGTGCCCGAGCAGTTCGAGACTGCCCGAAGCTTCACGGCCAACTACCCGTTCGATTTCCACATTGGGTCAGTGCACAATCTCGGGGACTGGATCTTCGATCATCCGGATCATCTCGAAGAATGGGATGGCCGCGATGTCGATGCAGTCTACGAAGAGTACTTCCAGGCGCTGAAATCAATGTTGGGATGGGGATTGATCGATATCGTTGCCCACCTCGACCTGCCGAAGAAATTCGGACACCTCCCCGGAAACGGCTACTACGGCCTGGTGGAGGAACTGATCCCAGTCATCCTCGATTCCGGCGCAGTGGTTGAAATCAATACGGCTGGCAAGGACAAACCCGTCGGAGAGTACTATCCTTCGATACCAATCATCCGCAGGCTGGCCGGCGCCGGGGTTCCCCTGACAATCGGAAGCGATGCGCACCGTCCCGCGGAAGTCGGCCGGTATCGCGACGAGGTCCTGACAATTCTGCGGGAGTGCGGAGTGACTGAGCTCTTCAGCTTCGACAATCGTACGCGAGTGCCCGTTTGCATCTGATTGCGTGGTTTGGGGCTTTCTTCCAGAAATTGCCCCAAGTCCATGCCCAAGAAACCTCGGCTTGACGAGTTCCCCAGTTGAGAGCAGAAATCACGTGGCGTCTGACGCGCCCGAGTGTCTCGTTTTGCCGGATTTGGTGAAATCGCACACGCGGCATGTGTCGGAAAGAAAACCCAGACACCTGTTGAGATCACTTCTGCCGATTCGGGGTTTTGGATTGGCAACAGCGGTACGATTGGCTATGATTCTGTTGGAGCGTAAAGGCCCATTGGCCACCAAACCGGGTAAGACCGTTTTCTCGTTCTTGTAGATCTGTTGAAGTCCCGCTGACTCACCCCCCGCACGAATTCCACGAGAGGATGAGCCAGATGCACTATCAAACCGACATTGAGCACGGCCTTCTGAAGGCAAACACGAAGGTCAAATACGTTCGCTCGGCCCGCCAGATCCCGGACATCCCCGACGACGCCCGGGAAGCCCTGGAAAAGGTCTCAAAGAAATACATCTTTCGAGCAAACGACTACTATCTCAGCCTGATTGACTGGCACGATCCGGAAGATCCAATCCGTCAGCTCATCATTCCCCGCGAGGAGGAACTCGAGGACTGGGGGCAGTTGGATGCCAGCAACGAGAAGGCCGTCACGGTCGCTCGCGGAGTTCAGCACAAATACCACGACACGGTTCTGATGCTCTGCAACGATGTGTGTGGCGCTTACTGTCGCTACTGTTTCCGCAAAAGGCTCTTCATGGATGATAATGAAGAGACGACCCGAGATGTCGGACCCGGTATCGAGTACATCCGCGAGCATACAGAGGTCACGGATGTGCTTCTGACCGGCGGCGATCCGCTGCTGATGAGCACCGGGAAGCTCCAGAGAATCCTGGACCAACTGAATGAAATCGATCATGTTCGGGTTGTGAGAATCGGCACAAAGATGCCCGCATTCAATCCGTGGCGAGTTCTCGACGACCAGAATCTTCAGGCTCTGATCCGCGACAACTCGACGTACAAGCGCCCCATCTACATCATGGCCCACTTCGATCACCCGAACGAGTTGACGGATCCCGCCAAGCAGGGCATCGAGACGCTGCAGCATTGCAATGCTCGCGTCGTCAATCAGTGCCCGCTCATCAAGGGCGTGAATGACGACGTCGAGACTCTCCGGGATTTATTCACGACGATGACTTATCTCGGTGCCCCCCAGTATTACGTGTTCCAGGGGCGTCCGACGGCCGGTAATGCACCCTACGAACTCCCCCTGGTGCGGAGTTTCCGGCTGTTCGACGCAGCCCGCCAGGGTTTATCGGGCCTGTCCCGGCGCGTTCGGTTCTGCATGAGTCACGCGACCGGCAAGATCGAGATGATCGGGCTGGATGACGAACGTATCTACATGCGCTACCACCGTGCCCTTGACCCTCAGAACGAGAGTCGGGTGATAATCCTGAAGCGCGACGACGAAGCGTTCTGGTTGGATCAATTGGAGCCGGCGAGTATCGGGTGATCACACAATGGAAGAAGCAGTCCCCGAGCAAGCCGCTCCGTTGCCGCGACGACTTCGCCGGATTGCGTTCCTCATCATGACGACACTCATCACCTTTCTTCTGCTGGTCGTTGCCGGACTGTTGCTCTTCCAACACGGGATGATCTACTTTCCGCGGCCGTACGAACGTTCCTACCGCATGGGCTTCCCGCCCAACATGATCGAGCTGGAGTTTGCGACCACTTCCGGGAAGCAGACAGCATTCTACCAACCGCCCAAAGGCGATCCGAGCGCTCCCCCGCAACACCTCTGGATCATGATCGGCGGCAATGCCTCGCTTGCCTTGGACTGGGCGGATCTCATCGTCGATGTGGATGACGACGAAACGGGCTTCCTCCTCGTCGATTATCCAGGGTATGGGATTTCGGAAGGCAAAGCCTCTGGCAAGAAGATGCTCGAGGCGACAGAAGGGGCGTTCGATGCACTGGCAAGCCGCCTGCAGATGTCCCCGGAGCAATTGGGGCAGGATGTGAGCCACGTGGGGCATTCGATGGGCTGCGCGTCCGTCCTGCAATTCGCGGCGCGCCATCCGGCTCGTCGGATCATCCTGATCTCGCCCTTCACGAGCCTTGCCGACATGGCCCGACTCACAGTGGGTTGGCCGCTTTGCTACACGCTGCTTGATCGCTACGATAATCGCGCTCGTCTGGATGAACTGGCTGAACGAGTCGACCCGCCGGACGTCCACATCTTCCACGGTACGCAAGACAACATCGTGCCGTTCCGCATGGGAAAGGAACTCGCCGATCGCCACCCCAGCATGATCAAATTCCATCGCGTTCAAGGTGGGGATCACAATTGGGTGATTGAGATGTCACGGAAGAAGATTCTGAGGTTGATGAGCAACGAATAGAGCTCAGCCCACGTCCTTCGTCATCTGCACGCAAGCCAGCTTCACACCTCCCTACAATTCATGCCAGACCCGCTCCCCCACTCTGTATCCGTGTTTCTCGTAGAAGCTGACGGCATTCAGCGTCGCCTTTAGCTCGAGCTGGCGGCAATCCGGGCGACAGACAAATTCTTCCATAGATTCCAAGAGCCTCCGCCCGACACCACGACCGATTTCCCCGGGATGAATGTAGAGAGCAAGTACCTCGCAGTCGCCGCCGATGCTGAAGCCCAACAACCTGCCGTCCCGTTCGTCCTTAGCGACAAGCATCGGCCTGTCAGGGACATTGACCGGATACCTCTCAGGCAGAAGCGGGTCGGTCCATGCCGCGATCTCTTCATCAGAATAGGATGGAGCGCAAAGCCCTCGAATCGAGGCGCGATGGAGTTCGAGAATAGCAGTCCGATCGCCGTCGGTCGCTGACGTGATCTTCATTTTACCATCCTCCTCCTGGATGGATTATAGCCCTGACAACGCAAGCGGATCGTCGATGCGAAGGGGCTCGTTCGCTCGGAACGGCTCCCCGTATTTCACGCCGATTAGTGTGCCAAAGAAGCTCGCTCGTGCTTCCATCATGTGCCAGCCCAAATTGCCCGAGATGTAAGTGGCTGGTCCCTTGTACGCAGAATTCTGAAGCTGCGATTTGAAGGCTCGGAGCGACTCCATCTTCTGCTCGAAGACGTCGGTAATATCTACGATGAACGACGGCTCCTCCGGCCAACGATCGCGGCTGCCGATGAAGTAGAACAGCCGCTTCGGTTTGAAACGCTCCTGCCCTGTGTCGTACTTCAGGACATTGGATTGGAAGAACCCGAACTTCACGGCCTGCGAAACCGCATTGTGATCCGGATGATGATCGCCGGGCTCGTGTGTGAAAACCAACGTCGGGCGGTGCACGCGGAGCGCCTCCACAACGCGCCGAGTCGCCGCGGGGATATCCTCTGCAATGCGCCCGTCCGGCAGGTTCAGATTGATGCGCGTCACACCAAGAATCTCCGCGGCGGTCCTCGCCTCCTCATCACGCTCTTCCGGAGTCCCACGTGTTCCCATCTCGCCGCGTGTCGCATCCGCGATCACGACCTTCTTCCCATCGGCTGCCATGCGGGCAACCAATCCCCCACCCAGGATTTCCACATCGTCCGGGTGAGCCCCGATGAACATTGCATCAACCATTCGATTCACTTCCCTCCGCATTGAAATTGCATCCAGTCTGTTCGTATTCGACTGGCTCTGTAATAGTCGGATTGTCCCCGTTCAGCGGACAGTCCGGATCACGCTGCAGTCTCACTTCTCGAAACTTCATCGCCAGCGCATCGAAGACAATCAATCGCCCAAAAAGCGGCTCGCCGATTCCGACGATTAATTTGATCACTTCCGTCGCTTGCAGACTTCCAATGACGCCAGGGACCGAGCCAAAGATCCCGGCCTCCTGGCAACTTGGAATCAGCCCCGGCGGAGGCGGTTCCTGAAACAGGCAGCGGTAGCAGGGTGAAGTCGGCGCGCCATCGTTGGGAAACACGGTAACCTGCCCCTCGAAGCGGAACATCGCGCCGGAGACGAGTGGCTTGCGAAGCAAATACGCCGCGTCCGCCACCAGGAATCGCGTCGGGAAGTTATCGCTTCCCTCGACGATGACATCGGCATTCGAGAGGCGCTCCATTACGGTCGCCTTTGTGAGGCGCTCCGCATGCGTGATAACCTGAACATCCGGGTTAATGTCCGCGATGGCCTGACGAGCCGATTCGACCTTCAACTCATCGATTCGCGAGGTCGTGTGGATGATCTGGCGCTGAAGGTTCGACAGATCCACCCGATCGTCGTCGATCACCTCAATAGTACCAACGCCTGCGGCTGCCAGGTACATGAGGATCGGACTGCCAAGTCCACCGGCGCCAACGATGAAGACGCGTGCATCGCGCAGTTTCCACTGTCCCTTGCCGCCAACCTGGGGCAGGACGATGTGGCGCGCATAGCGCTCCATCTGCTCGTTCGTGAAGCGTCGCCCGGCCGATGCCATCAGTCCTCCCCCCGCTCGATCAGTAGCCGCCAGATTGCATCGCCCAGCGGCTTGCGCTCCAGCACCGTGTGTCCCTCATCCTTCACCGAACGCGCCACATTCTCCAGCGGCTCGCCCTCGCGCACGAAGACCTCGAGCAAGTCACCCGGCTCCAACTCCTCCAGTTCCAGTTTCGTTTTCACGAACGTCATCGGACAGATCTCAAGCCGAATGTCCAGGCTGGCGGCGATGTTGTCTTTGCTGCTCATGGGCCTTGTCCTTTGCTGGTTCCCGCGGATGATCGTGCAACCGACTCCAGGCGGAGTCCACGGCAATTCCGCGTGACAACTGTTCCATTCGTCGCTAGGCTTAAGGGTGAATAGAGGGAATGAGCGATGTTTCTTCGCCGAAAAACTCCACGCGGATTCGTACTGCTCTCGATGCTGATGGCCCTGGCGATCGTCGGGATCCTATCCGGCATGTACATGGGCGGGGGGCCGGGAGGCGCTCCGGGTGCCAAGCCCTGGCCGGTTCAGCGTATCGATCGCGCAAAGAGCGCCGTCTGTGCCGCAAATCGCCGCACCGCAATGTCTCGAGTCGTAGAAGCCCAGATCAACAGCGGCACAACCCGTCTGTCAGTGCCCGAAATGCAACGCGTGATGGGCAGCATCCCCGCCTGCCCGGGCGGTGGACGCTACTATACGATCGGTGGAGACGTCTTCTGCACGCTCCACTCCGATACGCCGAAGTTCGGAGAATTGCTCGGGCTGTATTAGGGCAGCGCCTCTTCCTGGTCGCCCAGACGATTCAGATGAAGATACGCGTCCGTCCCGTAACCTTCCATTGAGATCACCTGCAAGTCCCCCCCGAAGTACCGCGCATACAGGCGACTGATCGGCAGACCGTATCCATAGCCCGCCATCGGGTCGAAGTCGGTCTGGTACATGGCATTCTCAGGTGGCGGGGTGGCTGTCGTGTAAAGGTACGTCCAGATGCGGGGCATGCCGCTGCGAGGGATGCCGCCGCCTTCGTCGGAGATCTTGATGGCAATGTCTTCCTGCCCGTCGGCGATAATGACCTTGATTTCGGGGAAGTCCTCCTCGCTGTGGGTTTCCACAACGGCTCGCATGGAGTTCTTCAGCAATTCAAACAGCATGTGGTGCAAGTGAGACACGACATACGTGAATCGCAGATCGGTCCTTCCATAGATACCGACCGGAGGCGCCACACCGTAGCTGCGCACGCAAACGTCGCGAGCATGCGCCACGGCATCGCGAGCAATCTCGGCCGGTCGGCAATTGGCGCAAACGATCCCAACCCAATCGCAGTCCATCTGCGCCTGGTGAAGGGCAACGTGCTGTCCGATCAGCATACGAATGCCGATACGCGAGATGTAGAATCGATCGAGGAATGCCGGCAGTTGATCGCCCAGTTCCTTCGTCCCGAGCTTGCGCTGAAGCTCATGAATGCCCTGCGCCATTGTGGAGACGACCGTGTTGTGCCGGTTCTTGATGCGCTCGATCAGATCGGAGAACGCCTCGTCATCCTCTGGTGCGCTCGGATGCGGGAAGTCCAGCAGGTCGATGAACGTCTCAACGTACCACTCGTGGATGCGCTTGACCGAAGGCATATCGGACAGGCCGTAAGGCGCTGTCTCCAGTTCCTTGATGCGCTTCGCGATCCGGATCGGCAGTTCCGTGTGGAGATACTGAGCGGACGTCAGCAGGACCTTCGGCGAGGGATCCGCGCCGAAGTCGAAGAGCTGCTTGATGGTGAGCCGGGTCTCTTTTCGCCGCGCATAGATTGTAATCTCGTCGGCGAGCTTTTTGGTCATCTCAATGGGCATTGGCGTCTCACGGCCTCCTGGGTTCAGCCGGGAAAACGATGCCGTCAGCCCTCCACGCTGTCAACGATGTAGAGCATTCTCATCGCCCGAGTTCCGCGCGGCCTCAAAACCAGCCCTTCTTCTTGAAGAACAGAGCCAGCCCCCCAGCAACGGCCACCATGATGCCCATTAACACAGGATAGCTGTACTTCCAGGCCAGCTCCGGCATGTACTGGAAGTTCATTCCGTAAATGCCCGTCAGCAGGGTCAGCGGCATGAAAATCGTCGCGATCACCGTCAGGGTCTTCATGACGTTGTTCATGCGATTGCTGACGCTGGACAAATAGAGGTCCATCAGGACAGAGAGTACATCGCGGAAGGTCTCGACCGCGTCGATTACCTGAATCGAGTGATCGTAGAGATCGCGTAGATACAGGCGCGTCTCCTTCTTGATCAGTTTACTCTCGCCGCGTTCAAGTCCAGAGATCACCTCGCGCAGCGGCCAGACCGACTTCCGCATCAGGATCATCTCGCCCTTCAGCCGTTGGATCGCTCGAACCGTCTCTGGACGGGGCTGCCTCAGAACAAGCAATTCGAGGTCTTCGGTCACTTCGCCGAAGCGTTCGAGAATCACGAAATAGTGGTCTACGATCGCGTCCATCAGGGCGTATTTGAGGTAATCCACGCCGTTCTTGCGCAGCTTCCCGCGCCCCAGGCGTAGGCGTTCTCGAACCGAATCGAAGACATCGCCGGGGGCTTCCTGAAAAGACACGACCAGATTGTCAAACAGCAGCAGGCTAATCTGCTCGCTCTCGACTGCCTGGTGCTCGTCATTGAACTGCAACATTCGCAGAACGACGTACAGATAGCGCTCGTGGTCCTCCATCTTCGGGCGCTGTTCCGTGTGCATGATGTCCTCGAGAACCAGCGAGTGCACTTCCAGCTTCTGCCCGATCGATTCGATCACTGCAGGATCGTGAACGCCGACGACATTGACCCAGCGGCTCTTCCCCTTCTCCGGAAAGACGATGGCATCTTCCAACGAAACATCGTCGCGTTCCTCGATGGCCTCGGCGGCAAAATCGAAAACATCGATGCGGATGGGCTCTTTGTTCTCCGGCCCCACATGGACGAGCGATCCCGGCGGTAGGCCGGCCTTCTTCGAGACGGGAGAGATCAGCCGCCGCACGGTCGTCGGAGCGGTGATTCCCAGCTTCAGAGCACTCTTGACGGCGCGTGTGCCTTTCGAGGCGATTTCCTGCGCCGTATTCAGACCAACGTTCATCCAAGCACTCCTTCCGGCAAGCGAACCGTTTCGATCGTCGTTCGACCGGGGACCGGGCCCACCATGCTGATCGTCATCGGAACGCCGACAAACAGTTCCACGGCCATCTCGCGAATCTGCTCCGTCGTGACCTCTCGCAGTCGGGCCAGCACGACCTCCTCGGAGGCATGCTCTTCTCCGTAGACCTCACGCTCCGCGTTTCGTCCGGAGCGGAAGGCGTTACTCTCCAGCGCCAGCAAGATCGCTCGCTCCAGTTGTTGGCGCGCCGTCTCCAGCTCTTCCTGTGTCGGACCGTTCGAGCACATATCGGCGATCTGTTCGCGACAAACAGCGAGAACCTCCCCGATCTTCTGGGGGGAGGAACTTCCATAGATGCAGAGTTGCCCCTCGGTCAGCATCGTCTGGGCCGACGAGGCGATCGTGTAGGCCAGACCGCGGCGCTCGCGCACTTCATTGAAGAGACGCGATCCCATGCCGCCGCCCAGAATCGAGTCCAGCATTGCCAACACATAGCGCCCCGGGTGCTTTCGCGGAATCGCAGGCACGCCGAAGCAGAACTGCACCTGCTCAAGCCGCCGTCGCACGACCGTCCGCCCCGAACGGGGCTCCCCCGCCGGTGGGTGATGATTGGCCTCCGTTGCCTCCGAATCGTGAGAGAAAATGCGCTCCGCAGCGGCCAGTGCCTCTTCCAGTTCCACCCCGCCGGCGATCGAGAGCACCGAGTTTGCAGGAGTGCGGATGTTCTCCCAGTAGAACAGGAGATCCTCGCGCCGCAAAGTGCTGACCGTTTCCTCGGTCCCCAGGATCGGACGCCCGAGCGAATGGGGCGCCCAGAGCTTCGACTGGAAATTCTCGAAGCACAGGTCCTCCGGGAAGTCGCGACTCTCTGCGATTTCCTCCAGAACCACGCCGCGCTCGCGCTCGATCTCCTCAGGGGGGAATGTGCTGCCCCAGAACATGTCGTCGAGCAACTCCAAGGCGGCCTCGAGGTCGGCATTGATCGCCCGCGTGTAGGCTCGCACGTAATCGTGCGACGTCACCGCGTTCATCGACCCGCCCTGGTGATTGATCTCCCGCGCGATCTCGTAGAGGTCGCGCTTGCGGGTGCCCTTGAACAACATGTGCTCGATGAAATGCGTGATGCCGGCCAAAGGATCCGGTTCGTGGCGCGCACCGCGCACCACGGTCAGACTCACCGCCACCGATGTACTGCCCGGCACGAACTCGTGAATAACCCGCAACCCACTAGAAAGCGTCACCCGCTGGACCGCCGACATGGAGACTCCCAAACAGAAATTCGCCCCGTCCGGGGCACTGCGCCCATTGCGAAGAGCCCACCGGGGATTGTCAAGGCCGGGGAGGGGGCGGACCGATCATCTTTGAGTCGGACGAGACCTTTGGCCTCTCCCTGGATCAAGGATTTCGACATGCTCGGGGCGCAAGGATACGGTGGACCCCTTGCAACTGGTTCGCCAGTTCGGACACGCCCAGAATTTCTCTGCATTCCTCCTGCTGAATCCCAAGACCATGGTGGCTCCGCAATCATCACACTTCGGAACGCGGATAATGGAAGGCTCGGCCTGGGGCATCATTTTCCGGACGATGTGTTCGGCACTCGTCCAGATCCTTCCCCCGTCTTTCTCCTCTTCCGCCGGGAGTCGATCATTTGCGGCCTCAAGCCGCGCCATGAGCCCGGCCCCGTCCAGGAGTGTAATCCCCGGAACGTCCTTGAATTCCTCCTCGGTCACATCCGCGAAGCGACCGCTCGTGACGAAAAGGGCCTCGTCCGCATGATCCCGGTGCATCACCCCAAACAACGCTCGAACAGGCTCCGGCCCGACGCGCTCCCTCATCCAGTGCTTACACTGAACCAACATGGTCTTGCCGTCCTTGGTTGCAATGATGTCTACTCCACCATCTGCGCAAGCCTCATCGGCCGTCAGCCTGGTGGCCTCGTATCCCTCGATCTTCAGCAGAGCTTCTACGAACTGCTCGAAGTCATTCCATTGCAGCGACAGAACGGTTTCCATCGAACGATTCTGACGAAGAAGGAAATCGTGTTTGTACCTGATCGTTTGAGCCAGGAGCGCCAGGAACAGGAGCAGGAATGAACTCAGGAAGGCAGATACAGAAATCATCACCCACCAGATCGGCGGGCGAACAAGAACCCAGAGGACAACAGCAGGCGAAAGCAGCAGCAGGCTCAGAGTGAGAAGACTCAGGTCGGACAGCCGTGAGAGCTTGCTCAAGAGTCTTCCCAGATAGCGATCGAAGATTGATCGGCGATCCTGGTACTTTGGCATTCCTCAAACCTCACCAAATGGATAGAACGTCTTCGTCTTCTTCTGGAAGTCCTCGAGCGTCCGTACCTCCTGGCTGGTCAGGCCGTAGAGATGGTAGACACGATCGTTGAGTTCCTCCTCCAGATCGATGATCCGGCCTGTCAGTCGACCATGCTCGCCGCGCCACTCGGCCAGGGCATCCTCCCACCCCGAGCGCTCGCGCACGGGGATCTCGGCTTTGAAGGCCTTCTTGATCTGCTCTCGAAATGCCGAGAAATCCAGGTCCCACCAATTCGTCAGGGCAGTATTCAACTTCCCGCCCTCAGGACACAGATCGGCTTCGATTCGATGGCGTGTGGCCCTGTGCAGACCAAGGCGCTCGCGGGCAAGTACTGTGATATCCGCCGCCAGAGAGGAGAGATGGCTGCGGCATTCATCATCCATTTCAGAGATCGGGAGACGTTCGATGAACTGCAATTTGGACTGATACTGCCAAAGACCAGCACGCAAACGAAGAGGGAGACAGAACTGAGAGATACAAAACCAAGTGAGGCGGGACTGCAGGAGAGCAAGCTCCGCACCAGATTTAGGGATCAAGATGTAGCCCTTGTCATTTGTGTAGAGCCCGTCTTCATCCCACGAGAAACGTGGGAGTTTCTGAATATCTGGCCAGATGATCTTCGGATGGTCGAATTCCTGATAGTAATCGATTGAATCCTGTAGTTCATACCAACGGTAACTTCCAGGCTTCCGCCCCGGCCAATCACTCGTCCTGCCGGCCCAGTCGGGCGGACGTGGCTCCAATCTCTCCCGGAAAGACTCCAGATACTCTCGAACTGCAGGGTACTCTGCGATGTCTATCCCTCTCCTCGTGAAGATCAAATGCCGATCTGCGAAGATCTGGTACCACGGCCGTAGATCCTGACCTTGAAGGATCCGATGAATGATCTCATCGGATTTCGCATCAGCCGCGACCAATCGATCTCGTGTCTCTCCATCGACAATGAAGGCGTCATTCAAGCCTGTCTTTATTCCGTAGTAAATTCCTCCGCCGACCACCTCCCCCAGCGGCCTCCCGGCCTTCACAATCTTGTGCAGCAGATCGGTTACCGCACGAGGTTGGAACTTCCATTCCGACTCGTCGAAGACCGACTCGTCGCAGGGGAGACCTTCGTTCTTCATCTCCTCCTCGATCGAGTCCGGGATTTTCTCGTGGATGAAGAGGGTCGGGAATTGAGCAGGCTCCGTATTCTTTTTGAGCGTGTACATCGTGGGGTAGACCATTTCGGCATCTTCGAAAGGCTGATTCTCGCCGAAGTTCACCAGGGATGTGAAGCGCGCAGTGGTCGGTAGCCACTTTCTGAAGGTGCTGGCGAAGTTGCCACGAGAGAATGTGCCGCTCGTGATGAAGCCCAGCCTTCCGCCCGCTTTGAGTACGTCCAGCCCCTTCTCCACGAAGTAGAGGTACAAGTCCGCGGTGCCGGAGTAGATCTCGTAATGCTGCTCCAGGTGGGGCTTCAGTGGGGCTAACCACTCCTGGCGAATATATGGTGGGTTGCCGACCACGACATCGAAGCCGCCCTCTGTGAAGACTTCGGGGAATGCCGTCCGCCAATCAAAAGCCCGCGGGTCCACGGTGGGATCGGCGATGATCGAGTTCCCGACTCGGATGGTGTGATCCAGATCAGTAAGGATTTTGCCTCGTTCCGCGGTCTTGATCCAGAGAGAGAGGCGGCAGATTTCGACGGCCTCTTCGTTCAAGTCGACGCCATAGAGGTTCTGTTGCAGAATCTGACGGTTCAGATCAAAGAGCTCGGCCTGCCCCCTCAGAGCTTCCAGCCGGGCATTGGCATCCTGGTAGGCTGCAAGGAGTTGATCGAAGGCCTCGATCAGGAAGGCGCCGGACCCGCACGCCGGGTCGAGTATTCGCACGCGGCCCAGTTCCTCCTGCCAGTCCAGCCAGAACGCAATCAGCGCTTCCCGTTGCGGATTGTTCAATTCTTCGAGATCATAGGATGTCGGGCATTCCAGGGCCTGAGTGGCGGTACCCCGGGCCCGGGCGATGTGCCTGAGCCGGAGGGATTCAAGACGATCCGCCAATACAGGCCCCAGAGTATGTTCGACAATGTATCGCGTGATGAACTTGGGAGTGTAGAATGCCCCCTCTCGCTTGCGACGGCTCTTCGCTTTCTTTGCAGAGGGTGGAGCGATCGTGCCCTCCTGCTCCAGTTCGAGACGAAGGCGCTCGAGGTCCGTAATCGATTGCTCGAAAATATGCCCCAGGATTTCGACATCGACGATGGATTCAATCTGCTGCAGATCATCGAGAGATTCCTGCTCGGCAACCTCCAGGGCTCGGAAGTCATAGTCGGCGAGTCGCTTGAAGACCCCACACACTTCATCGGGCACGGTGAGTTCGTCCAGACACTCATCCGGAGCGAAGAGCCCGCCGTTATACCGCGGGATATTCAGTTGCGGATTGCCTTCGTTGATCGAGCGGAAGAGTCCCTTGAAATTCTCCCACTTCGGGTGCGGATTGTAGGGATCACTGTACTCGAAGGCGTGGCGCACAGTCTCCGCCGGAAGAAGCCCGCGGTCCTCGGCAAAAGAGCAGAAGAGGATTCGGTCGAGGATCTTCTGGGTCGCCGAGAGAAGCGGAGGTCTTTCAAGTTCCGGATTCGATTGGGTGAGACGTACGAATGCATCGAATCGCTGCTGCGAGTATTCCTGGTAGAAGGCCTTCGTGATGTTCTCGCCGGCAATGCGGGATTCTTCCAGCAAATCATAGAGGTGACTGCGACCCGTTTCCGGGATAACCCGACTGGCTCCCAGGATGAACAGGAATCGGCGAAGTGCCGATTCGCTCTCGACCAATCGGCTGAGAAAGAAGCGCTCGCAGGTGAAGCGATCCGCTCCCTTGTAGTAGAGCCTCGTCTCGACCATGGAGGAAACGAGGATCCAATCGCACGGCAAGTTGATCGCATAATCGAATCCCTGCATGACTGCGGAGAGCCGGCGGCCACCATGCGGGATATCGAGAGGATCCAACGGCCCTTTGATTTCGACCGCGACGACGACATTCCGACCATCTTGAGGCTTGGGTCCCAGGGCTGCATCAGCAAACTGCTGAGAGCCCGGAATGCGAAACTCAGGCACCAGTGTGAATCCATCGGGCGACTGGTTTGGAGTCCGATAGCCGAGAGCTTCCCCGAAAATGTCGGCCAGGAAGCCTGGTTTCAGGTTCTCCTCGCCCATGGCCATTCCTCCCGGGGAAGCGAGAAGGCTGTGGAGCGGCAGGAGTTTCTCTTTGGCCCTCTCCAGGTTTTCGGACGACTCGAAGGAACGAAGTCGATCCCGGAGGACTTCGGGACGAAACAGGGGTTTCAAGATTCGGCTCACGGGGCAGCAACCTATCGGACAGTTGGTGAAGAGCAGCAGCAGGAAGTCCTGACTAGCCTGACAGATGCATCAGGGTAAAGGCAAGTTCTACGGGAATCCATCACTGAAGCCCCCCGCTGCTTTTCTTTGACTTCCCTGGGCGCCTTGGCAAAGATGCTCAGTCTTGAGGGCCGCGGGCGGGGTTTGCGGCTCGATTCGGCTAGAGAGGATGCCGTCATGATTCAGGAGTTCTTCCAGCCGCGCTCGCTCGGCGAGGCGCTGGAGCTGAAGCAGCAGTGGGGCGCCGATGCCCGGCCGGTGGTCGGCGGCACGGATTTGCTCGTCAAAATTCGCGATGGAATCGTCGCGCCGAAGGCGATCCTCGACCTGTCGCGCGTGCCGGAATTGCGCCGCTTCGAGCGCCGCGAGGACGCCTTTGTCTTCGGCGCGGCCGTCACGGCGGAGCGGTGCATTCGCGACGCCTGGATTCACGAGCACTTTCCGGCACTATGGCGCGCGAGCCAATGGCTCGGCGGTCCGCAGATGCAGCACGTCGGGACCCTCGGCGGCAACCTGGCGAACGCCTCCCCCGCCGCCGATACAGTGCCGGCCTTGATGGTCGCTGGCGCCGTGGTGAAACTGACGAGCCTTCGCGGCAGCCGGACGCTGGCGATCGAGGACTTCCTGGTCGGACCAGGTCGCACGCGAATCGAGCCGGACGAGTTGATCGAAGAGATCTCCGTCCCCATGACATCCTTCAATCCCGCCAATCCGCGCAAGCTGCTGACGGCGGCGGATGAGTTCCGCCTCAACGTCACTCCGCGGCACGCGCCGTTGGATGCAACCTCCGATCAAGAGTACACGATCAATATGTTCTATAAGGCCGGCGCGCGCCTGGCCCAGGTGATTTCTATCGCGTGCGTTGCCGGCTGGGCGCGCATGAAGGGCAACACCGTCGTTGACATTCGACTCGCCTACGGTTCTGCGGCGCCGACGACGAAGCGCGGCCATCGGACGGAAGAAATGGTTCGCGGTAAGCAACTGACTCCAACGTTGATCGAATCGGCCTGCGAGGCTGTTGCCCAGGATATTTCGCCCATCGACGATGTGCGCGGCAGTGGCGATTATAAGCTAATGCTTTGCACAAACTACACGCGCCTGTTCCTGCGCGATCTGATCGGACTCGAGCCCGCCGGCGTCGATGCGCCGGTCGATGCACCTAGCGAGGTCACCACATCATGATGAAGGATACGGTCACGACGACCAAGAAGCCCCTGCTGTTGTTTGTGAATGGCAAGCGTTACGATCTGATGGTGGAACCGGGTGCGCGATTGCTCGACGTGCTGCGAGACGAATGCGCGCTGACGGGAACCAAGGAAGGCTGCGGCGTCGGTGAGTGTGGCGCCTGCACGGTGCTTGTTCGTGGCGGCGCGGCATGCTCTTGCCTGCTGTTCGCACACAGCTTCAACGGCGAGGAAATTACAACGATCGAAGGCATGGCTGACGAGCTTCGCCATCTCCATCCGCTTCAGGAAGAATTGGTCAAGGCGGGCGGTTGCCAGTGCGGATTCTGCATCCCTGGGATGCTCCTGGCCGCCAAGCAGGTGCTCGATCGCAACCCGGATCCGACAGAGGAGGAGATCCTGACTGGCCTCTCCGGAAACCTCTGTCGTTGCACGGGTTACTCAAAGATCATTGAAGCAGTACAGGAAGCAGGCCGCATCCTGCGGGATAGCCAAAGCGAGGTGGGCGCGAAGTAGCCTCAGCTCACTCCGGCCTTCTCAATCTTCTTCGTCTTCCGCAGCGCTTCCATCTTGTCCAGACCACGACGCACATCGTCGATCAGGTCGGACGTATCCTCGAGTCCAACACTCAGGCGGACAAGATTCGGCGTAATGCCTGCCTCCATCTTGAGCTCGTGGGTCATCTCTGCGTGCGTCATGGTGTAAGGATGCTCGGCCAATGATTCGATGCCGCCGAGGCTCACGGCGAGGTGGAAGATTTCGAGGCTATCGAGCACGCAGAAAGCGTCTTCTTCCCCGCCATCGACGGTGAAGCTGATTAACGAGCCGGGACCGCTGCACTGCTCCTCATAGAGCCGCAGTTGGTGTTCGCTCATCGACGCGTGCCCCGGGAATCGAACGCTCGTAACGCGGGGATCGGACTCGAGGAACTCCACGATCTTCTGCGCCGAAGTACTTTGCGTCTGCATGCGCAAATGCAGCGTCCCCATCGATCGCCCAATCAGCCACGCGGTCTCCGGATCCGGGCTCGCGCCGAAAATCGTCCGAGTCGCCTTTGTCCCGGTAATCAGGTCCTTCGGCCCGAGAATGAAACCCGCCACGAGATCGCTATGCCCACCGATGAACTTCGTGGCGGAGTACACAACCAGGTCCGCTCCGAGGTCGAGAGGCTGACAGAATACCGGTCCCATGAATGTGTTATCGACGACGACAAGCGGCTCGCTGTCGAGACTGTCCGCCACCTGCCGCGCAGCGCGGATATCCGTGAGCGTAATCGTCGGGTTCGCGCACGTTTCCATGAAGATCAGCTTCAGGTTCTTCATCCCCTCCGCCGCCGCGCGAATTTCATCTTCTTTCGCATCCGCAGGATAGCTCTTCGTGATCACGCCGAAGTCGGGCAGGATATGCCGGAAGAGGAACTCCGTCCCCCCATAGACAGGGTCCGCGAAGAGCAAGGAATCGCCCGGCCTCAGGAAACTGAAGCAGAGGCAGGAGATCGCCCCCATGCCGGAGGAGAACAGCGCCGCGCTGTCAGCTTTATCCCAGGCGATGATGCGATCTTCGACGATTTCCGCGTTCGGATTGTTCACGCGCGTGTAGATCAGCGGCGAGACCTCGCCGGGATTGGCAGGATCGAGACCGTAGGCCAGCCGGAATGCGCGCTTCCCTTCCGCACAATTGCGGAAAACGAAGGTGCTGGTCCGGAAAACCGGGGGCACAACCGAGCCCTCGCTGAGATGAGGATCGTACGCATCGATCATCACGTGCGTCTGGGGATGCTGGAAATATTCCTTCTTATTCTTCATGGCAGAACCCCTGAGAGAGATTGAAATGCGGCGAGTTGAACGCACCTGGGAAACAAGCGGAGAATGCCGCGCGTTTATGACACAACGCAATCCTTTTCCAGGGAGATTTCCGAGGCGCCCGGGGTCCATCACCGCGGCGTTTGGCATGACTGGCAGCTCTGAGACGAGTGGGTAACACTTTGTCCGCTCGGTGAACAAATCCTGTGCAATGCACAGCTTCTTCGCAGCCCAAGCCTTCCTCGCAGCGAGATCGTGCTTGGCTGGGAACCCTCGCAAATTCAGTGAGTTTTCCGAGAACCGACGCGGTCCAATCGACTTTTTACATTTATGACACAACCTTGGGCATTCTTCCCACGATTCTTGTGTAGATCGTCCCCGTTACCGTGCGACCTGGGATTGGGGTTGGGTCCGTGATACCCTCGGGGTTGGGGGTTCCGACGGAGTCATCAAGAAGTCCCAGGGCACCTCACATACCTACAGACCTTGAAAAGGGATGGTGCTCCATGCTCTGTCGACAGATTCTTATGGCCGGCGCTGCCGTCGGTCTGATGGGACTGCTTACGCCTGCCCCTGCAGCCGCAGCAGAAGTAAGTCTGCCAAACTGGGATGGGCAGGCGGCGGTTACTCTCGCCAAACTCCCCCGCCTGAACGGGATTGATCGGGCGGCCGTAGTTCATCTGGATTCCGATTACGTCGCCTCGGGCGACCTCGCCGTCAGGTCTCTTATCATCGAACAAGGCGCCACGCTCTTCATTGACGGCGATCTCAATATCCAGACGACCGATCGCTTGGTCATCGATGGAACGATCATGGCCGTTCCCGCAGAAGCGAGAACAGATTCCGATCGTGCTTCGGCGGTCGATGCTCCGTCTATCCAACTCGTGTCGAAGGACGAGATCGTGCTCCACGGCTTCATCGTGGGAGGCGAAGGCCGCAGTTTCGACCAATCGTCGACCCGTGCCGTTGGTGCTTTCCCTGGTGGCGATGGCTCCTCGATCATTCTCGATGCGCCTCGGATCATTCTCGAAGGCGCTGCAATCGGCGGCGATGGTGGCAATGGCGGTCCGTCTGCTGTCGGTGGCAAAGGCGGCGACGTTGAACTCTGCGCGGATGCCTTCATTGTTGAGTCGATCGTGAACAGCCCCACCGTCGCTTACGGTGGAAACGGCGGACACGGTGGCGACGGCGTCGATGGCCAGAGTGGAACCAGCGGCGGTGCCGGCGGAGATGGCGGAAATGCAAAGATGCGCGGCTCCCGCGCGAGCGGCAGCGATGGCGGCCCCGGGCCAACCGGCGCGGATGTTACCGGAGGCCAGGGAATCCAGGGCAGTTCCGGCCTGACATGCCAGCAGACCGGAGCTGATGCCGGCTTCGGCGGTCCCGGTGGAACTGGCGCCGGGGTGGTCGGCGGCGACGGCGGCATCGGTGGAGCCGGTGGAAACGCAACCACTAATGGCGGCACTGAAGGCGGCAACGGTGGCAATGGCGGTATCGGCGGAAACGGCGGAACTGGAACCGGCGGCAACGGCGGTCTCGGCGGGTCCGGCGGGCGCTGCTGCGATTACACCGACGGCTTCGGCGGCGATGGTGGCATCGGCGGAGCCGGTGGTAGCGGCTTCGGCGGCGCCGGCGGTCCCGGTGGACCAGGCGGTCGCGGACGCGATCCGTTGGTGGAGTTGATTTATCACCACGGCAACGGCGGCGATGGCGGTGATGGCGGAATGGCTGTCGGCGGCAATGGCGGTCCAGGTGGACCCGGCGGAGATGCGCTGAACGCGATCGATGCAGGCACCGGAGGCGGTGGCGGCGTTCGTGGCTCCGCAACCGGCGGCGATGCGGGACCGGGAGGGCCTCCTGGAACAAGCTCCGATCCGAACGTCTCTGCGGGCATTGATGGAACCCCAGGAAATGCGGGCACAGCGACACAGGGCGTTACCGGCGTCGCAGGTCCGAGCGGCGGAGCGTGCTCAGTCCTCGTCGTGGACGTGGTCTCGCTCGAAGCATCCGTTGATCCGCAGACCTCTCAGGCAATCGTGACCTGGACGACAGCCGCTGAGTATCAGAACGCCGGTTTCCACGTTTATCGCGCCAACACGTCTGTCCAGAATGGCCGCGCCAGCTACTCCGTTGGCGAACGCCTCAACCTGACCATCGTTCCCGCAAAGGGCAACGCGACCTCCGGTGCAGTCTACACGTTCGTTGATCCTCTCGAGTTGACTTCCCCGGATGAAGATCGCGGCTATTTCATCGAGGATGTGGACATCAACTTCGTGCAGACCATGCACGGTCCCGCCTTCCTGAGTGGTTCGACAGGCGCGTCCCGTGTGCAGAACTGGCAAGAGATCGAATAGGACTTCCCAAGCACCATGCTCGATCCCCCCCCAGGGGCCGGAGGCGCCATGCTTCCGGCCCCGCCTTTTTTGCGCAGTCTGCGCTTTCCCGACACGCGGCCTTTCATTGACGCCCTTCCCCGGTTCGATGAATCCTGAATAGTCAGAGCACTGAATTGAAAATCCGGGGGAAGATCATGACCATTAAGCTGAAATTTTGGGGAGCCGCACAAACGACCACGGGATCCATGCACGTCATCGAAGCCGGTGGGCATCGAATCGTGTTGGATTGCGGACTGTACCAGGGGCGCCGTAAACTTGCCGAGCAATACAACGGCGAGTTCCCGATGCCACCGAATACGGTCAGCGGCGTGATTCTCTCCCACGCGCATATCGATCACTGCGGAAATCTCCCGACCTTTGTTCGCGAAGGTTACGAAGGTCCGATCTACTGCACTCACGCAACCGGCGATCTCTCGCGCGTGCTGCTGATGGACTCCGCGCACATTCAAGAGAAGGACGCCGCGTTCGTCAGCAAGATCCGCAAACGCAAGGGCCAGGATCCGGTCGAGCCCCTCTACACGATGGAAGACGCCGAAGCTGTGCTCCCCCACTTCGTGACTATTGGCTATTACCGCGAATTCTGCTTCGCGCGGAACTTCTGCGGCAAGTTCCTTGAAGCTGGCCACATTCTGGGCTCGGCCATTACTGAAATGGATATCGAAACAGACGGTCGCAACAAGCGCCTCGTCTTCAGTGGCGATCTCGGCCGTGGTGGAAACTCGATCCTGCGCGATACGGAGATTCCGAGCGACGCCGACTACCTCATCATGGAGTCGACGTACGGCGCTCGCGAGCACGAACCGACTGCTAATCTGCGCGCCGGGCTGCGCGATCTGGTCAAGCGCGTCGCCGATCGCAAAGGCAAGATCATCATCCCGGCGTTCAGCGTTGGCAGAACCCAGGAGATTGTTTATCAGCTCAACAATCTGTTCAATGACGGGGAACTGCCAAGCATCCCGTGCTTCGTCGACAGCCCCCTCTCGAACAACGTCACGCAGGTGTTCCGTTCGCATCCCGAGTGCTTCAATCGTAAGACTAAGGACATCATGCAGAGCGACCCGAACCCCTTCGGCTTCGAGCTGCTGCGCTACACGGAGAATGTTGAAGAGAGCAAGGCACTGAACGACTTCAACGAGCCCTGTATCATTATCTCTGCATCGGGAATGTGCGAAGCGGGCCGGATCCTCCACCACTTGCGGAACTCGATCGAGGATCCAAGGAACTGCGTCTTGATCGTTGGCTTCCAGGCGGAACATACGCTCGGCCGCCGGATCGTCGAGCGGCGCGAGAAGGTCCGCATCTTTGGCGAGGAGCATCCCCTCCGCGCTGAAGTAGCCGTGATGAACGGATTCTCCGCGCACGCCGACAAGCACGAGTTGAAGGATTTCGCCTTCCGCGTGAAAGAGCGCGGCGAGCGCCTGAAGAAGATCTTCCTGGTCCACGGCGAAGTCAGCCAGCAGGAACCCCTCGCGGCCTACTTGCGCGAACACCTCAACGTCGAGGTCCATTGCCCGGCTCGGGGGGACGAGATCGAACTCGATTAATCCACCGAAGTCATTTTCTTCTTGATGCTGTCCAACTCCTCCCGCTTCATCGGGCAGTGAGCCTGCCCTGGAGGGTCTCTGTATGTCCGAAGCGCCGAGAAAAGTCGTCCTGATGTGTGGCGGTCCGTCCGCCGAGTACGTCGTTTCCCTGACCTCTGCCCGTGCCGCTGCCCATGCGCTGGATCGGCACCGGTATCGCGTGCGCGTTGCTTGCATCGACGAGGATGGCAACTGGATCTTCCCGGAAGAGGAATGGACAGGCGAAACGCCTCCCTCGCGCATCGAGAAGCTCTTCGACTTGCTCGACATGCCGGAGCTCTGCCCCGTCGGGTACCTGACGCGGCGCTCCCCTGCCGAAGGCCTGGGGCGCCTCCAGCAATGGCGCCCGGATGTCATTCTCCCCATCATGCACGGCGCCTATGGTGAAGACGGCAAGCTGCAGGGCATGCTCGAATTCCTGGGATTCCCGTACCTCGGATCGGGCGTCCTGGCGAGTTCCCTCGCGATGGATAAGCGGCGGACGAAGGACTTCCTCGGCGCCCATGGCATTCGTGTCGGCCGACACATGACAATGACCGCCTCCAGCACCCCCGCACACCGCGACGACCAGATCGAAGCCGCGGGCAATTTGCTTGGCTGGCCCCTGGTTGTGAAACCGAACGCGGGAGGCAGCAGCCTCGCCGCGGGCCTCGCGAACAACACGGATGAACTTAGGGGACTGGTAAATCGCGCTTTCGAACACGACAGCGAGGTTCTGGTTGAAGAACTGATCCGCGGCCGCGAAGTCACCTGCGCCGTGCTCGACCTGGCGGAGAGTTTCGGCGGTCGGCTCGTTTGCCCGCCGACGGAGATTCGTCCCAAGTCTTCGGCCTTCTTTGATTTCGATGCGAAGTACCGGCCCGGGGCGACGGAAGAGATCACGCCCGCCGACCTGCCGGACGAGATTCTGAACCGCATCTACACAATGGCCGAGAAGTCCCACGATCTGCTCGGGTGCCACACGATGTCGCGCACCGACATGATCGTCCGCGAAGACGGCCAGCCCGTTTACCTCGAGACCAACACCATCCCGGGCCTCACGCCGACCTCACTCTTGCCCCAAGGCGCCGCCGCCCTCGGCATCAACATGACCACGCTCCTGACCGGCATGATCGAAGGCACCTTCGAACGCCTGATCGAAGCGAAGGCCCGTCGCGGAGAGTTGTAGAAGGACTGGCGTGAGAATCAATCGCGACAAGATCATCTCACTTATTGATGAAATGCAGTCTCCCGAGCCTTTCTCGGGAGTGCTTTCCATTGCCGATGCAAACGGAACGATTCTTGAGCTCTGCCGCGGCGATGCGATTCGATCGGAATCGATTCCCAATCGGATCGATACGCGGTTTCAGATGGCATCCGGCTGCAAGATATTCACCGGCCTCGCCATCTGCCAACTCATTGAGGAAGGCAAACTGACGTTTGAAACGCGATTGTCCGAATGCGTGGACGCCGACTTTCCCAACTTCAGTCCGGATATCACGCTGCATCACCTGCTCACACACACTTCCGGCATCACTTCCTACTTCGAAGAAGACGTGAATCCCAGCTACGAAGCCATCTGGCAGGACTATCCGGCTTACCGTGTGCGGCGGCCCGCAGACTTCCTTCCGCTATTTCAGAACAAACCCATGAAGTTCCCTCCGGGCGAGCGATTCGACTACAACGACGCCGGCTTCATCCTGCTGGGCCTTGCCGTCGAGAAAGCCGCCGGGATCCCGTTCGCTCAATACATTCAGAAGAACATCTTCGACCGAAGCGGCATGGAGGATTCGGGTTACTTCGCCCTGGACTGTTTGCCGAAAGGAACTGCGTCCGCATACATCCCGAACGGTGACGGGACCTGGCGAACCAACATTTTTGCCGTACCTGCTGTGGGGGCGCCAGATGGAGGCGCATTCACGGCTGCCCCGGACATGCAGCGCTTCTGGCGCGCCCTGGTCAGCGGTGAACTCCTCGGCCCGAAGATGACGGAACGGATGCTCCACCCTCACGTACAGGCCGACTCTCCCACGACGCACTATGGTTATGGAGTCTGGCTTGATCGGTCCGGGGGCCAGACTCGCCGCCTCTTCGTCGTGGGCAGCGACCCCGGAGTTGCTCTGCGATCGGAATACTGGATCGAGGAAGGCCTGGTTGTCACCATGCTCGGAAATACCGGCGAGGCGTTGTGGCACCTGTATCCGAGAATCGAGAACGCTCTCGGGCTTTGACCACTGAGCCGATGGCTTCTACTTCATCGCCACCTTCGCGGGATCCAGTGTGCGGATGACTCTTGCGGGGTTGCCGGCGATGACGGCGTAGCCGTCGGGGAAGCTCTTCGTCACAACCGACCCCGCGCCGACGATTGTGTAGTCGCCTAATTGCACGCCGGGCAAGACGACCGCGTTCATGCCGAGCCAGCAGTGTGCCCCCAGGCGAATCGGCTGTCCCTTGATCCACTTGGTGTTGTCGTAGACATCGTGATTCGCGCTGATCAGGCCGACACCCGGGGCGAGGTTGCAGTAGTCCCCCACCTCGATGCCGTTGAAGGCGTTCAGGTAACAATGCGGCGAGTCGCCCGGATACGTCGCGCGGCCGATCTTCACGCGCTGGGGATGGTTGACCTGGCTGGTGAAGTGCACCGGCCAGGGCACGCGACGGTTGATGCCGACCCACTGACCCATTCGATACAGGACGTAGAATCGCGTCGGGCATCCACTGGGGACTCCGAGGAGATTGCGAATACGCGAAGGAACCGGGCGACGACTCACTTGTGCAGCTCCTGCAGCTTATTTTCGGGAATCTTGCCTTCGTCTTTGATCTGGATGTAGCCCGGAACCGGAAAGGACTGGATCAGGGACTGGTAGTCGATCTGTTTTGCCATCCCACTGACGCGAAGAGTCAGGAACGTTCCCTCCGCCGAATCGAAGAGCTTCACACCACGCAGACCGATCTCGACAAGGCTCTTGCCGATCAATTCGCCGAAGGTCGGCGCATCATGCACGGCAACACCGATCGGGCGAATGAAACGACCATCCTTCTCCTCGACCTTGCCTGGGTAGAACGCATCCTCCGTGGCGCCCATTTTCCGCGTCTGGGTCATGAAGTGCTCGACGCAGGCATCCACGCCCTCGGAGGAGTTCGCTGACAGAGCAATCCGGCGGTCAATCCATTCGAATTCGAACTGCGGGTCGATTTCCCGCTGCTCCGGATGATCGCAAACCAGGCGAAGAGCTTTGAAGACCTGCTCCGGCCCAAAGGCGGCCTGAATGCGGTAGATGTGTACGAGCGACGGCAACTGGAGCCCTCCGTGGATTGACTGGACTCTTGATCGCCCGCCCAGCGAATCGAGGCAAGTGGAGTTCGGCTCCGATTCCATCCATTCCAGCATGTCGATTCTGGTTGAGAAGCCACGGCCCGGCGGGTATTGCTTGTTATGACACAGGTGGATGCGGAGGTCGCCTTTGCCAGAATCTTTAACTCCCCAGCCTCTTGAGGCGCTGGCGCACGCCAGCGTTATCGGTCCCGCGGAAATCGCGGCGGACAACCGGATTCGCGTCTTCATCGGGCACTACGGCAGCGGCAAAACGGAAATCGCCGTCAATTACGCCCTGATGCTCGCCTCCACGGGGCGGAAGGTCGCCCTTGTGGATCTGGACGTCGTGAATCCGTTCTTCCGTTCGCGGGAGAAGCGCGCGCTGCTCGAGGCTGCGGATATCTGGGTGATAGGCAACTCTCTCGGTATCGATAAAGGCGTCGATTTACCAGCCATCCCCGCGGAGGTCACCGTTCCGCTCCAGGACATCAGTTGGGATGTGATTCTGGATGTGGGAGGCAATTCCGCCGGGGCCAGAGCCCTGGCCCGATACCGGCGGTTCATGCAGCCGGGCGATTACGATATGTTCTGTGTGGTCAATGCTTTCCGTCCCGAGACCCGGGATCCGGAGGGCGTCGTTGCCCACGCTGAAGCCATAGCCGAAACGGTCGGGGCACCCCTGACCGCTATGATCAACAATAGCCACATTTTATTGCAAACGTCCGTTGACTTAGTGCTGCACGGTCAGCGAGTTTGTAAACGCGCTGCTGACAAACTGGGTCTGCCCATTCGCTATGTCAGTGTCATGCAGCGCCTGGCCGGGGACCTGCCGGCCAAGGATCTTGAGGGGGCGATCCTCCCAATACAGATCCACATGCGAGAGGACTGGATGTAGCGATCCTGCATCCCGTCGACAACTCCACATAGGGAGGAAAGAAACGTGGCAAAGTTTCACGGTGTTCTGCATTTCGACGAGGATCGGTGCAAAGGCTGCGGCCTGTGCGTCAACGCTTGTCCCAAGGACCTTCTGTTCCTGGACAAGTCCCGGTTCAACATGAAGGGCTACAATCCCGTAGCCATTCGTGACGAGGAGTCCTGCACCAGTTGCGCCTTCTGTGCGCTGATGTGCCCGGACGTCGTCATTTCCGTCGAGCGCGTAACCAGCGACCACCTCGCCGGCGCACTGGTTCACTGAGTCTGCTCCCGCATGCGGGAGCTTTTTTCTTCAACCCACCACATAAAGGAGGGGGGTATTCCCTATGTCCAAAGTTTTGATGAAAGGCAACGAGGCCGTCGGTGCCGCCGCCATCAAGGCGGGATGTCGGTTCTTCTTCGGCTATCCGATCACGCCTCAGAACGAGTTGCCCGAGTACATGTCGCGCGAGTTGCCGAAGGTTAACGGCACGTTCCTGCAGGCGGAGAGCGAAGTCGCCGCGATCAACATGGTCTATGGTGCAGCAGGAGCCGGCGCGCGCGTGATGACATCATCGTCGTCGCCCGGCATCGCGCTGAAGCAAGAAGGCATCTCGTACATCGCCGGCGCCGAACTGCCCTGCGTCATCGTCAATATGATGCGCGGCGGTCCGGGACTTGGCGGCATCCAGCCCACACAGGCCGATTACTTTCAGGCGACTCGCGGCGGCGGAAACGGCGACTATCGCACGTTCACATTCGCACCTGCGAGTATCCAGGAAGCCGTCGATCTTCTGATCGAAGCGTTCGACATCGCCGATCAGTATCGCATCCCGGCATTGGTGCTCGGCGACGGAATGATCGGCCAGATGATGGAACCGGTCGAGTTCAACGAGCCGAAGCAACGTCCCCTTCCAAAGAAGGATTGGATCACGACAGGCACCGGCGGAAAGCGGAAGCCGAACATCGTGAATTCGCTCTACCTGGATCCGGACGAACTCGAAGAACACAACATGCGTCTCGACAAGAAGCACAAGGAAATCGAGGCCAACGAGATTCGCTACGAGCTCTACAACATGGAGTCGCCGGAGATCGTCCTGGTCGCCTACGGCACAACGTCGCGAATCGTGAAGAATGCAATCGCGATACTGAAGGAAGAAGGAATCGAGGCGGGCCTGATTCGACCGATCACACTCTGGCCATATCCCTACGGGGTCTTCCGGGAACTGCCAAAGAGCGTGAAGGCGCTCCTGACGGTCGAAATGAGTCTCGGCCAGATGCTCGACGACGTGAAGATCGCCAATGAGGGCCGCTTGCCAGTGCACTTCTATGGACGCGCCGGCGGTGTGATCCCGGTGCCGAAAGAAATCGTCACGAAGGTCAAAGCTATTATGGGAGGTGAGCAGCCATGAGCGTCGTCTTCGAGAAAACCCATGCGCTGACCGATGCGCACTTCCATTATTGCCCGGGCTGCACGCACGGCATCATTCATCGTCTCGTCGGCGAATGCATCGAGGAACTCGGCGTCCTCGGCGATACGATCGGCGTCGCGCCGGTTGGGTGTTCGGTTCTGGCCTATAATTACTTCGACTGCGACATGAGCGAGGCCTCTCACGGCCGCGCGCCGGCCGTTGCGACGGGCATCAAACGCGTGCTGCCGGACAAGACCGTGTTCACCTACCAGGGCGACGGCGATCTCGCCTCGATCGGCACAGCGGAGATCGTTCACGTCGCTCATCGCGGCGAGAAGATCACAACGATCTTCGTCAACAACGCGATCTATGGAATGACCGGCGGGCAGATGGCACCGACAACGCTGATTGGGCAGAAGGCCACAACGTCGCCCTATGGCCGCAGCGCTGAACATTGCGGCATGCCGCTGCGCGTCGCCGAGATGCTCGCGACAATCGATGGCGCGGCCTTCGTCGAGCGCGTTTCAGTTCATGATCCGCGCCACGTGAAGAAGGCCAAGAAGGCCATCATGAACGCCTTCAAGTGTCAGTTGGAAGGCCACGGCTTCGGAATCGTCGAGGTGCTCTCCAGTTGCCCGACCGGCTGGGGCAAGACGCCGGAAGAGGCCCTCGAGTGGCTCGTTGAGAACATGATCCCGTACTATCCACTCGGCAATCTTCGCGATCCGTGGAAGGAGAAATCCGATGAGCACTGAGAAGATCATCTGCGCCGGTTTCGGTGGCCAAGGCATCATGTCGCTCGGCCAACTGATTGCCTACGCTGGTATGCTTGAGAACAAACACGTCTCGTGGGTTCCTTCCTACGGACCGGAAATGCGAGGCGGCACGGCAAACTGCCATGTCCTGATCTCCGACGATCCCATCGGAAGCCCATTGGTCTCGCACGATGCAACCGCCGTGATCGTGATGAACCTGCCGTCGCTGGTGAAGTTCGAGCCCGAGTTGCAGAAGGGCGGGCACCTGCTGATCAATTGCTCGCTGATCGACAAGGAAGCCGAACGCAAGGATGTCGCAGTCCACTACATCACAGCCAACGATATCGCGATGGAACTGGGCAACGTGAAGGCCGCCAACATGGTGATGCTTGGCGCGTACCTGCACCTGACTCACATCGTGAAGGTCGAGACGGTTTCTGAAGCCCTGAAGAAAGTGTTCGGGCAGAAGAAGGCGGAGTTAATTCCGCTCAACCTCGAAGCTCTGAAACGCGGCGCCGAGGCCGTTCACGGATCGGAACTGGCGAAGCACTGATCCCGGAGAAGCCGGCGACTTGCTGGCAGATTCTCATCTGACTATTGCGGGGTGCGGCGGAATATCGCTGCACCCCGTCCGCATTGGGGAGACCCACGGTTCCAGTCATCATGTTCGATTCCCTTTGCAGTCGTTCGGGGCACTCGTTCAAATTGCAGGTTATTCTTGAGGATTGGTGAATGATCGCGTTTCAGGAGGTCCATCATGGCTAAACTGCAGCCTGGTAAACAGATTCCCGACTCCAAGGCGGTTCCGAAGGAGTTGCTGGCGGAGGACTCCTGGGGGGAGATTTGGCGCGCCGAACATGACAAGCACGGAACGGTCATCCTTGTGGCCTTCACGACGCCGAAGGGCGCCGAGATGCTCATGGACGGACGCGACGGGCTCGTGAATTGGAACAAGATGGCCGGCGCGGAAGTTCCACAGTTGGCACGTGTGCTCCATGTTTCGCCGACCGAACCGCTCCCCCACCTGTTGGTCGAAGATCCCGGGGGACGTACACTGCGCGCGGCGTTGCCTGATATGATCGATAATCCCGTTTCGCAGGGGAGCTGGGCATACTCGATCGTGCGTGGCTTACACCAGGCGGACGTGTACGAGATGGCGCCAGTCGGAATCACGCCGGACAACCTGATTCACTGTCCGGGGAGCCAGGAGGCCCCATGGAAGATTATTCCGATCGCGCCGCGCTCCTTGTTGGCATCTCGAACGATCGCCGGCGGCCGGTATCACGCGAAGGAGCTTGATACGTCCGGAAAACCGCATGATATCCACGCAGATTTGTACTCCTTCAGTTGGCTGTGGTTAGAACTGCAGGCCGGAAACTTCAACATTCCGCACGAGCCGAATGCGCTGAAGCAGTTCGTCCCGCACAAGCGCCTCGCCACGGTGATCGCCAACAACCTGCAATCGCGGAACGGCGAGTTCTCCGAACCTCGCCTTGCGGAGTTGGGCGTCCAGCGTTGGGTAAAACACGACATCAAGGAAGACCTGAAGGAATTCAAAGAGAAAACGGACGCGGCGAAGCGATCGAATTTCCAACAATACATGTTCGAGAATCGAAAGTGGCTCATTCAGATCGGACTTTCGCTGTTCATCATCATCTGCGTGCTCTTGTCGGTGCTCGCCGTCAAAGGCCTGTTCACCACGTCTGGATCGCGCGACACACCTTATGGAATCATGACGCTCTATCTGGATGAGTTTGTCGGTCAACGCGATGTGACCGGCGCACAAGCCTACACCACCGGACAAGCGACGACACAGACCGAGAGACTCTTTGCCGAAATTGAAGACATGGAGCAGAACGGCAAAGCCAGCCACATGACCGAAGCGATGCCGGTTGTTCGTGGATCCGGCAATGCGCGAACCGTGAAGGTCGACTTCAAGGGTGTGAACAACGATGTCTTTATGATCGCGGAGATGAATATCCGAGCAAATGATCGAGGCCAGTGGGTGATCGAAGAGATCTACTACAAGAACAAGCGCGATTACGACAAAGACAAGGAAGCAACTCGTGAAATGGGCCAGGAAGGCCAGTAACATCGCCTCGCATTAGTGCTCTGGACAGTACGTGCCATCGTCTTCGGTACGGTGGCGAGATGGTCTGCGGTACTTGCTCAGCAGGCCATGCTTCGGGCTCAGGAATGCCGAGACAAAGAAGACGATGCCCAGCGTGATGACCACGCAAGGTCCGCTCGATACGCGCAGATGATAGCTGAGCAGTAGGCCGGTTGTGCTGCCGACGACGGCAACAACCGTCGAGAAGGCCAGCATCGTTCCCCAACGCTCGCACCAGAGATACGAAGTTACAGCCGGCAGAAGAAACAGGCCCAGCGCCAAAACGATTCCCATGGCCTGGAGCGCCGCTACGAGATTCACAACAATCAGCGCCAGCAGTCCCAGGTGAATCGCGCCGTGCGGCAGACCGGCCGTGCGATAGAACACAGGATCGAAAGATTCGATCAGGATGTCACGATAGAAGAGAGCGAATGCGAGCAGCGTCAGCGTACTGACGCCCGCCGCAAGCCACAGATCCTGTGATCCGACTCCGAGAATATTCCCAAACAGGAAGTGCATCAGATCGACATTCACGCGCGCGCGTGCGCTGCTGATCAGTGCGATACCAAGTCCAAACGAAATCACAAACAACGCACCGAAAGCCGCATCGTCCCGCAGCCGGGTCAGGCGGCTAATGATGCCACTGCCGAGAGCAGTCAGCAGTCCGGATACAAGTGCACCCAGAAACAACGACCAGATGCCCGAGCCAAAGAGAAGGAAGGCGATACCCATCCCCGGCAGAAGGCTATGAGCCAGCGCATCGCCCATCAGCGCCATCCGTCGCAGCACAAGCGTGCAGCCGAGCAGGCCTCCACTGATTCCAAGAAAGATGGCGATCAGCAGCCCGCGCCACATGAACTGATACTGAAATGGCTCGAAAAACTCAGTCATGTGCCCGCCTCCACGAAGGATGACCCGTAGGCTTCGCGCACGTGCTCGGGAGAGAGAACTTCATCGATCGTGCCTGCAGAAATCAGATGTGTTCGCAGGAGAAGCGCGCTCTGGAATCCGCGCCGCGCAAGGTCGAGATCGTGCACGACGGCAAGCACCGTGCGATCGAGTGTCGGCCATTTCGCCAGCGTTTCCATCAGGTGGTCGCGTGCGCCTGGGTCGAGTCCGGTGAAAGGCTCGTCCAGAAGGAAGATATCCGCACCTTGCGCCAATGCGCGCGCAAGGAAGACGCGCTGCTGCTGGCCGCCGGATAATTCTTGAATCTGGCGCTCTGCCAGATCCTCGATTCCCATCTCGACGATCGCAGCTTCTACCATCTCGTGATCTTCCGGTCGGAAGCGCCGCCAGCTTCCAAGTGAAGGGTATCTCCCCTGCCGCACAATCGTCCGCACCGTCACCGGGAAGCTCCAATCCACTTCGCTGCGCTGCGGCAAATACGCAATTCGCGGCAACTGATGATGCGCATGATCGTCGCCGATCAGAATCTTTCCCGTCGTCAGCGGCAGCCAGCCCAGGATCGTGCGAATCAGTGTGCTCTTCCCGGCGCCGTTCGGCCCCAGGAGAGCCGTTAGAGCTCCACAATGAACTGTCGCGGTGACGTGATGCACGGCCGGCGAATCACCATAGCAGACTGTGACGTTCTGGAATCGAAGGATCTCCTCATTCATCGGGCGCGACCTCCGTCCCCACTTTGCGAAGGATTGTGATTTCGCCCTTCCCCCAGTGTGTCTCCTCAGTCGCGTGGCCATCCTGCTCGATTCTCAGATGCACAGCCTGGCCGAAATCCGAGAAGAAATCATCACTTCGCGCCTCGACCAGCAATTGCGCATTGGGAGCCACTTTCACGGCGCCGGTCCACGTCGATTCCGAAGTAGAGTCGGCTGCGATCGGCTTGCCATCGAGCGTCACGGTCCATTCAGAGACGGCGAATGTGCTCTCGGCTTCGATGTGAATCAGCCTAATTGCCGACGGTGTCTTGGCCGTCGGTTCCGGTGACGTAGCAACGGACTTTGACTCGACGGCCCACACGGCAATCGAGGCGATTGCCGCATAGGCTGCGACGCCCAGGACGCGAAGCCATGCCGATCCTGTAAAACCGAATCGCCTCATTGAAGACTCCCGACGATCAGGCGCACATCGTGACGAATCATCGCGATGTAGGAGTCCACGGGCTGACCCGGAGGCTGGAGAGTTCCCACGTAGAGGTCAACGGTCTGCAGATCGCCCAGTTCGTCCTTCAACTGCCCGAGTGAGCGTGGGCGCTGCCCATCCTGCGTGAAGATAGTCGAAACCCCGTGCGCCCGCAAGTAGTCGACGAGTTCTGCCATCGCCTGCGCATCCGGTTCGTCGCGCGTTGTGATGCCGCGCAGCGAGCGCGTTTCGAATCCATAAGCCTTCGCGAAGTAATGCAGCGTTGCATGTTCCGTCACGAGCACCTTACGCGCGGTCGGGATCTTCGAAACTTCGCGCTTAACCCATCCATCCAAAACTCGCAATTGAGCGATGTAGAGATGCGCGAATGACTCGTAGTCCGGCTTCCCTTCCGCATCCACGGCGACTAGGCCAGCGCAGATATTCTCCGCGTAGCGCATCGCGTTGCGCGGATTCATCCACGCGTGCGGATCCGACGCGCCGTGCTCGTGTGCGTGGTCATGATCGTGGTCTTCTTCCATCGCGGTCGACAACACTTCGATGCCGTCGGAGGCGGTCACCACCTGACCTTTGAAACCGGAGTTCGCGATCAGCTTCTCAATCCAGCCTTCGAGTTCAAGTCCGTTGATGATCACGAGGTCAGCGTTCACGAGCGCTTCAACATCCGCGGCAGATGGCTCGAACAGATGCAGGTCGGCCGAGGGCGGCACCAGGCAATCGACCTGGACTCGCGTGCCGCCGACATTGCGGGCGATGTCCTGCAGAAACGGCGTCGTCGCCACGACGTAAACCGACGGTTCTGCCGCTGCGATTCCAGCCAGGAGAGTTGTGAAGATCAGTGAAGAGAAAAACCGAATCATGCGTCGCAGTCCGGGGACGAGTCGCACACGATGTGGCGCTCGTGGCAGTCCGGACACTCCTCCAGATGATGATGGGTCGAGAACTCTTGCCAATGGTCCGCCTGCCGCGGGGTCAGCACGCCCGTTCCGTTGCAGAGCGGACAGGTGTTGTCGAGAGCCGACAGGATCGCCGAACGAATGAATGCGGATCGATTAGAGATTCCGCTCATCGCCTCGGCCAGCGCTCGGTCGACCTTGAATGTGATGACTTCTTCCTTCTTGGCCATCTCAGCCTCCGTATTCCTTCGTAATACCGAGGGTATTGAGGCGATCACCCCCTCCGCGGGCAAGGGAAAAAAAGCCCGCCCGAGCGATTCGGGCGGGCTTTACCATTTGATTGAGTCTCTGGGAATTAGCTGCTGATGAACAGCGGGGCCAGGACCAGGGAGATAACAGCCATCAGCTTGATCAGAATGTTGATCGAGGGACCGACCGTGTCCTTCAGCGGATCGCCGACGGTGTCGCCGATAACGGCGGCCTTGTGGGCCTCAGAGCCCTTGGCCTGCACGTTGCCGTCCTTGTCCGTGACCTTGCCTTCTTCGATGTACTTCTTGGCGTTGTCCATGGCGCCGCCACTGTTGGCGCTCATCAGGCCGAGCATCACGCCGGTGATCAGCGCGCCGATCAGGAAGCCGGCCAGCGCCTCGCCACCGAAGAGGAGGCCGACGACCGGTGGGGCAAGAATGGCGAGTCCGCCGGGGAGTAGCATGCCCTTGATCGCGCCGTCGGTCGAGATGTCGACGCAACGGGCGTAGTCTGGCTTGTTCTTGCCTTCCATGATGCCGGGGATTTCGCGCAACTGGCGACGGACCTCGTCGATCATCTTGAACGCAGCCTTCGAGACCGCGTCGAACAGAAGCGCGGAGAAGAAGAACGGCATCATTCCGCCGAGCAGCAGACCGAACATGACCCTCGGGCTGCTCAGGTCGGCACCTTCGATCCCCGCGGCCGCCATGAAGGCGACCAGCAGCGCAAGTGCCGCGAAAGCCGCCGAACCGATGGCGAAGCCCTTGCCGATGGCCGCCGTCGTGTTGCCGACCGCGTCCAGGTTGTCGGTGATCTCGCGAACGCCCTTATCCAGATGAGCCATTTCCGCACAGCCACCGGCGTTATCGGCGATTGGGCCATAGCTATCGACGGCGACGATCATGCCGGTCGTCGCCAGCATACCGAAGGCCGCCAGGGCGATTCCGTAGAAGTTGCCGCACCAGAAGGCGACCAGCATGGCAATAGCGAGGGAGATGATCGGGAACATACAGCTCTTCATGCCGACGGCCAGACCGTCAGTCACGGTGATTGCGGGACCCATCTGGCAGTTCTTCGCCATCTTCTGCACAGGCGAATACTTCGCAGAGGTGTAGTATTCCGAGAAGAAGCCGACAAGCGAACCGGCGACAACGCCAACGGTCGCACTGAGGGCAATCTGCCACCAAGTGTATGTAATGATATCTTTGTCGGCAACTGAGGCGATCGAGAAACCATCGGGAAGGAGAATCTTGGTGGCGACGAATGTTCCGACGATGGCCAGGATGGCGGCCACGTAGGTGCCGTTCATCAGAGAATTCTGAACCTTCTTGCCGGGTGCGAATTTCACCGTCGCGACACCGATGATCGAAGAAACGATACCGACCGCGGCGAGAACCAGAGGCAGGACCTGCATCGACATCCTGATATCGCCAATGCCACCCGTCAGATTGTCAGCGAGGTTCGGCGCAACGATGTTCAGCCCAACGGCCAATGCCATCGCGGCGATCATGGACTCGATGTAGGACTCCATCAGGTCGGCACCGAGGCCGGCCACGTCGCCGACGTTGTCGCCAACGTTGTCGGCGATCGTCGCGGCGTTACGGGGATCGTCTTCCGGGATGCCGGCTTCGACCTTACCAACAAGATCGGCGCCCATATCGGCACCCTTCGTGAAGATGCCGCCGCCGGAGCGCGCGAACAGGGCAACGAGCGACGCGCCCATAGCATAACCATTAATCCAGCCGGAGTGATTTCCCCAGCCGGCATCGCCGGAGAGAATATCAACGATGAAGATCACAACGATCAGGCCAAGCAGGCCGATGCCCACGACGCTCATGCCCATCACCGCGCCGCCGGAGATGGCGACGGAGAGGGCGTTCTTCAGACCGGATTCTGGATCCTTGTCGTCCTCAACGCCCTTGCGCGCGGCTTCCGTCGTACGGCTATTGGCGCGAGTGGCGATGTTCATTCCGATAAAGCCCGCGGCGCTGGAGGCCAGGGCACCGATGATGAAGCTAAGGCCCGTCTGCCAGCCAAGGCTGTCATGAATGGCCTCGCCCTTGGCAATGAATGGGGCCGCCGTGATCAGGACGAAGATGACGGCGACAAAAATTCCGATGTACATATATTCGCGACGCAGGAATGCCTTCGCGCCCAACTGTACGGCGTCACTGATCTCGATCATCAGTTCGTTGCCACGAGGGGCCTTTAGGACGTCTCTTACGAGATAGACGACGAACAGCAGAGCCAGAATGGCAGCGACCGCTGCGATGACAATTTCGATACTCATAAGTTCCACCTTGCTCCAATGAATGGATTCGGTAAAAAATATCCTGGGTGTTTCCTCAAATGTGTCCCAGCTTTCGTCCCGGACGTTGGAGACGGACTTGGCTGAGCCGCAACCGTAAAATTCTGGACTCTCCGCCATCTGTGGCAGCCCGTGAGGCATGGAGAGGGCGAATCCCTGTACTTTGTTGCCTAGAAAACGCTTGAAGCGGCAAGGGACCATGGGGTCCGATGGGTCAAGTTGTCGCGACGGTCGCGAAGCTCCCCCGGCTTCGCGGGGTCAGCTTGGATTGATCCCCGTCGTTTCCGGCAAACCGATGCTTGATACAGGCACGTCTGGATCCGCCGGTTTTGCGCTTTCTGCCCCTGGCGGAAGCAGCAGCATGTCCCTATTCGACGAGAAAGGTCGTAAGCAGCTATGTACCCAGAAGTCCGAGTGCTCTTGGAACTGCAGGAATTGGATCGCGAGATGATCGAGCTGCAAGAACAGCTCAATCAGTATCCGGGCATCTGGGAAGAGGTCAAAGCCACCCTGCGCGCCAAGCAGGACGAGTTCGACCAGGCCGACGCCGCTGCGAAGAGCTATCATGGCGACCGCCGTCGTATCGAGCAGGAGCTCCGCCTGAGCAGCGAGAAGCTGAAGAAATACCAGGTTCAGCAAATGCAGGTAAAGACCAGCAAAGAATACGGGGCCATCTCGAACCAGATCGAAGCGCTGCGCAAGAACATCCAGCGGCTCGAGGAGCAGGGCCTGGAGCTGATCAATCAGGAACAGGCGATCAAAGACAATCAGGGCGTCACCGAGAAGGCCCTGGGCGAAGCCAAGGCGGATGCCCGCACCGAGCGCGAGCGCATCCGCGAACAGGTCAATGACAAGAAAAAGCGCCTCAACAGCCTGCAGAAGGACCGCGACAAGGTCGCTGCGAAGGTCGATGATGAAGCCCTGAGGCTGTATGAGCGTATAAGAAACCGCTGGCCCCTGGACCCGGTGGTCGGCGTACGTAATGGAAGCTGCATGGGGTGCCACTACGCCATTCTGCCGAATCCGCTCGTTGCGCTGCACAAAGATGCAGGAATCGAAACCTGCGAAAACTGCGGCCGCATTTTGAGTGAGGATGAGACTTACGAGGCAGAAAAGGCGGAGGCAGAAGCGGAAGCCTGAGGCACCCGGGCCGCTCATCCTTCACCTGGAGCCCCCAAACATAATGTGCCGGCAGTTCCTCCTACTGATCGCGATTGTTTCAATTCTCCCCCTGACCGCGTGCACTCGGCTGAAGGTAGAGTCGACGCCGCCAGGGGCGACCGTCCTTTGGTCCCCTGACGGACTGCAGGATTGGCGTCCGTGGCCTCCCCGTGTCTGGTCGTCTCAATCCACCGGCAAATCTCAGACTCCCCTGAGCGAATACGGCCGATACGGCGATTCCGTCTGGATCACTGTCCAGAAGGATGGATTCTATCGTCCTCTGCCGCAATTGGCCCAGCTCTACCCCGCCCGAAATGAGAAACTCTCCTTCGAACTTGTCGAGACACCGGAGGCACTGCGCGAGCGCATGATGGCTCAGGGGCTTGTCTACTTTGGTGGTGAATGGGTCGAACCGAAGTCTGTCGGACTCGTGAACTACGAAGGCGAGTGGCTTCCGGCCGCAGAGGCCTTCGCGCGTGAGCAATCCGCCAAGGGCCTTGTCGAATACAATGGCGAGTGGATGACCCCGCAGCAGAGAGGCGAGAAATTCGCCGCCGATCAGCGCGCGAAGGGTTTGGTTCTCTTCAAGGATCGCTGGGTCAGCACAGAAGTCCGCGACAAAGAGGAGGCACTCGATTCGACTGTCCGCGATCTGGCGGGCCAGGACACGATCCTGCTCTCTCCACCCAAGGTCATCGGTCGCATCGACGCCGAGACGGCCCAGGTGCAATTGCTCAATGCAACCGGACATCCAGTCCGCTTCCTGGTCAGTGGCCCCATGAGCCGCGAGTATCTGCTGTCGCCATACGACAGCTACGGCATGACAGGCACCGGACGGATCACCCTGCCGGCCGGTCGCTACATCGTCGCGGCCATCCCGATGCCCTTGACTTCCACCGCATTGCAGATGCCTGACGAGGCTCCGGAAAGCGAACTCAAGCCTGCCCTGTCGGAACAACCCCTGGCGGGCGGTTTCCAGTATCTCTTCAGCTACGACGGCGGCCGGGACCTCAACATCGGCGATCTCGAGAGCTATGAATTCCAGGAGCCCGAGATGCCGTACGATCTGCCGGAAATCGAGATCCCGGAAATTGAACTCCCCGAGCGCCCGAACAACAATCGCGGCCCGCGCGGTGGTGGCGGCGGACGTCCTCCCGGTCGCTAAGCTCCTGATAATGTCGATTGATGTTGGGCTCTCTGCTTCGGTAGAGAGCCCATTCTATTGAACCCAAACGAGAGTGGCCGAGCACTCCGCATGAGAGTCGAGAGTCCAACTTCGCACGAGACCGACGCAGCGCTCGAACGCTGGCTGCTGCCGATTATTGCGGTCTTTGGACTCGCGGTGGCGTTCCAGAGCCTGATCCCACCTTGGAACTTCGTCATCGACGATTACTACATCTCCGCGCGCTATGCGAAGATGCTGACCAGTGGGCATGGCCTCACCTACAACTCGATGGGTGAGATGGTCGAAGGATACAGCAACTTCCTCTGGACCCTTCTGCTGGCGGTTATTCAGTTGCTTGCGGGCGCGACTCGCGACATCACTCCGATCGTCAAGTTCATTGGTGCGGCGAGTTTCCTGGGAATGATTCTGGGGGCAGCCTTCATTGCGAAACAACGGTGCGAAGAGCCGCCCGAATTGCTTCGCGCTATCTCTCATCCAGCCCGGCGTATTCTGTGGATCGTGCTTCTTGCGACCTACACTCCTTACGCCTACTACGCGGTCAGTGGAATGGAGACGATCTTCGTCAGCCTCCTGGTCGCCATGGGCGTCTTCTTCTGGATCAGACGAGGAGAGCCCAACTGGATCACGATGATGTTCTTCATGCTGACGGCCCTCGCCCGGATCGATGGTGTACTGATATTCGGGCTTTGCGGTCTGGCAATGCTGTTCCAATGGCTGTGGCTGAAGAAGAAGTTCTGGGCCTACGTGAAACTGGCAGCGATCCCGACGATCATCTACATCCTATATCAAGCAGGGCGAATCGCATATTATGGCGAACTCCTTCCGAATCCTTTCTACGCAAAGATCAGCAGCACGGGCGCTGAGAGACTCACGCCCTACTCGAGCTTTGCAGGTTTCCTGTAAGGGCTTCCCGGCCTCTTCGTGATCGCCTTTGGGTTCGTTGTCGATGCGTGGAAGCGCAATGCAGTCCCGATCCTTCTCCTGCTCATCTACACCGGATTCCAAACGTATTTGCTGAGGCTTCCGCTGGACTGGATGCCATTGGGGCGCATGGAAATGCCTGTGATGAGCATTTATCTCTATCTGCTTGCTGGCGGCCTGTTTTCGATGGGCGTGCTCCTGATCGAAGGTGCGCGACGCTTCCTGCCTCCCAACCGCGCCAACCAGGTTGCTGCGAGTATTCTGGCCGGAGTCCTGATCGCAGTCGGCACTGGGCACATTCACCGACGAAGAGGACATCGTCTACTCCGACGTGGCAGGGGTGATTTCCTACTTCTCCGACGCGTATACGCTGGACGCATGGGGATTGAATGACAAGGAGACGGCGAGAGAGGGAAAAGTCAAGCTGGGCAGGAGGGGCAACCCCATCATCTGGGGACGCGTGCACTCAGGACGGGTGGCCGCGCTGATGCCTGAGTACTTGATGCTTGCCGAACCCGGCCGATGGGAGTTGCTGCCGTGGGATCACTTTCCTGAGAGAGTCTTCAATTCCAGAGACCTGGCCCGCGAGCCGAGATTCTTCGAGCAGTACCGTGCCGCGTACATCAGAACAAGCGGCAAGCCTCCGCTCTACATCTACTTTATGCAGCGCAGAGACCTGCCGGATATCGAACTCGATCCGGAATTGGATCTAAAGCTGGTGTACGAACCCGAAGGCTCGAATGTCGCAAAACACTTCATCGAGGTTGTTCATGCAGTGGATGAGGCGACATCGCTCAGTAGCACTGCCATCCCTCTACCGACGAAGCGGGATAATCGAAGAACAGAGTGAACGTTTCGTCTGTGCCGCCGGAATCGCCATTGCCGGTGGAATCCTCGTAGCCGATCCAGCCGCCATCGAAGTCCGCAACCGTCGCGGGCTGTGCATCCAACTCGTGCCCGTAGAGATCCTGTGTGGTAATCTCGAGCGCAACCGATTGGGGATTCGTTTCGCCGATACCGACGCTGCGCAGATCCAGGTAGCACATCCATGTATCGTACTTGTAGCGCTCGAAGCCCGGCGAGCTTGGGGTGGAAGCGACTGCCTGCCAACCATCATCGACCGGCTGAAGAATCTGAGTCGTCGTCGCGCGATCGTTTGTCTGCAGAGTCAAACGCGCGGTTGGATGAATCCCGATGGCCTGGCCGGGCCAGTTTGCGGGAACACCACCAACCTGCTGGCGCATGGGCTTGTTGAACTGAACGAGCACCTTGAACAGTTTGCCGTATTCGACTTCTTCATTGGTGGAGACCATTCGCGAACGCGTCGTGCCTCCGGCAGAATCGGGGCTCCAGTTGGAGTGATACACGATCTCTCCAACGTCGATCTCCCCATCGGAATTCGCATCCTGCCAGACCTTGAGGTCTTCGACAATCGGAGGACCGGAAGTATACATCATGGCCAGCAGCAAAGCCTGGATGTTCTCGTGCGTGACCTCTTCAACTTCGTCGTCAGGCAAGACAAAGGTTGGCCCAGAGCCAGGAACGCGATAGCGCGGTGTCGGGTACTCGATTGTGTAGCTCGGAATGTTGTACGTGTGGCTGAAGTACTCGTCGGTCGCGCCGATTTCATCGCCGGGATAAACAACGAGCGTCTGGTAGCTGTTTGAGATGCCATTGATCGCGCGATACGTGTTCTGCATGCGCCCCAGCAGTTGCGCAGCGGCGCTTTCGACTTCCGTGTCGCCATTGTAGATGATGTAGATTGCAGGGATCGCCCCGTGCATGTCGGCATAGAATCGCAGATTCGGCTCGGGGCCAAGTAATCCAACCAATGCCTGCAACGCCTGAGCCTCAGGTTCGGAAGAGGCCGACGTGCCGTGGTAAGAGGAACTGGATGGATTGCTGCTCGAGTTCGCCCAGCCAACGGGGAAGTTGCGGTTTACGTCGACGCCAAGATAGGCATCCGATGTCGTGCCCGCCAAATCCTCGTCGACGCCATTCATGTTCTTGCGACGCTCGCGGCCATCCGTCGAGTCGATGTATTGACTCGGATAGCGCTGCGTCTGCAGGAACCCATCAACATTCAAAACTGGGACCATCGCGAGGTTGTTCTGATCAACGAGATAGGTCGCAATCGGATCTGTGCCGTACCCATCTGCGAAGTACTCCAGCAGCCGCGTCACAATTTCCGGCGATGCCCACTCTCGGGCATGGATCGTCCCGTTGACCGCCGCCGAGGCCTCGATCGTGCCATCCACGCCGACACTGTCGCTGTCGCCAATCACATAGGCGTAAATGGTGCGGCCATCGATTGTGGTACCAAGCTCATACTCAGTAATGAAGTCGTTCGCCAGCGCCAGGTCGCCCGTGCGTGTGTTGAGCGACGAATACGAACGGAAGCCTTCCACCGGCGTTGTCGAGTTCACTGGGATCGGCACGGGATAACCAAGGCCGGCTTCGGTGTAAGTGGAAACCTGGGCCGAGGCGAACCCCGCAGCCAATATCATGCAGGCCGCGAGGCCGATCAGTTTGCGAGCCATTGAGTCACCTTCTTCTTGAGGGCTGCGTCCGCGGCGGCTTCCGCGGGTCGATTTGCGTATTCAGAGAGTGCTTCACGGGCGGATTCGGTATTGTCCCGCATCAGCAGAAGCACGGCGCGCCGTTCGGCGACACCTCCAGCCGAATCTGCAAGCACGTCGAATGCGATCTGGCGGGCAACGGAATCATCCATGCGCTGCAAGGCGGCTACGGCGTCCGCGCCAAGGTCGGCATCGCCGAGGTACTCCTTCAATCTTCCCTGCACCTCTGGCGTTGCATCGTTGGCATGCAACGTCCCGAGGGCGACCGCGCCCAGGACCTGCGGCCGTTCGTCGATCATTCTCAGTGTGTCCTCTGCTCCTACGCCCACAACTTCTCGAACGCGTCCGTAGGCCAGCATTGCCAGTTGAGCGTGAGACGTATCCAGCGTGCGAGCCAACTGCACCAACACATCACCGCGGTTCTGGCGCTCGGCGGAGACAATCAGTGCCCCCAACACAGGTCGCGACTTGCCGGCCGCAAGTTCCGGCGAATCGATCAGCTTCTGCCATGCAACGTCCGAATCTTCCAGCGCGTCCAGGGCACCCCGAACGCGTGCGGGCTCGTCCTGATCCAGGGCGGCCTGGAGGACCGCCGCGGGAGCATCCTGGCTCAACCGTGCGACAAACTGTGCCTTTGCGTCCCGGTATTCGATGTTGTCGGCCGCGATCGCCGCCGCTCTGGGGAAATCGTAGTAAGCCAGAGTCACCGGTTCGCGCTCGTCGGGGATCGTGAACGTCGCCTCAGCCGGCTGGCGCGACAGCTCCCGCAGCGTCGGAACGGCATCGGTGGTTCCGGCGTCTCCGAGAAACTGCGCGGCCTCAAAGAGCAGTCTCTCCTTCGCCACAATCGGCAGTGTAGACTTCTGTATCTCTTTGATTTGTAATACTATTCTGGAAGTGCTTTTTTGAGGGCTCTCGTCCTCGACAACGGCCTGCATTTCTACCGAGCGCGCCTCGACGTCAGGGGCCGTCGCCGCGGCGGGCAACTCGACGTCCGGCACTCGCAGCCGGGCGGGCTGTGCCCCAACAGCCGAGAAAAGGCCCGCACCCAGCACCGTGCTGAGCACATAGGCCCCAATCCGCTTCTTGATTCGCTTCATTCGTGCATTCCTTTCACGTCGGAACGGGAGAAGAACAGATCGCCCGTCGAATCAATCCCATTGGTCGGGTCATAAGAGAGCAGAATCAAGTCCATTGCGTCCAGAATCGTGCCTTCTTTCCACACTGGCGACAACTGCTCATCAGGCCCACGACCAATCAGAAGCCAGTCTTGTTCCGTTGCAATGTACCCATAGGGGGCCCGCATTGGATCCCTCGAAGACGGATCGTAAGGCATGTCCTGCGAGTACGCCACCGGCGTAGTGAGCTCAGGAGTCAGATGTGCCGTATTCACACCGTGGTCTTTCCGATAGGCCTTCACTTGGATACTCATGGTCTCCAGTCCCGCCAACACCAACAGCGGAGGGTAAGACTCCACAGAGATTGCCGCCACTGCGGCGACAAAGGCGGCAGCCGAGTAGATCAAGGGATCATTCTTCATCTGGACAAGCACTCCTCCCGCGCCCGGTACTTGAAGCCTGGGCGCCCGGATAAGGCCTGTCAGGGGAATTGTGGACAGGAGGACAAGATTCCAAGTGAAGGGACGGAATGGAGGTCGGCTCGTGCCGTGCAGTCGGTGGAGCCGGAGGAAGGTTCTTCTACTTCATACTTCACCTGCCTCAAATTCTGTTCATCCTGTGAATCCTATCCAATACATCCTCAAACTCATCGCGTGGAACGTTTCATTTCCATGCTGCTGAAGATCAAGTCGCCCTCCGAGATGCTCCCATTGGTCGGATCATAGGAGAGTGCGTTTAACTCATGGAGGGGTAGAATCTCTCGATCTCGCCATACAGTCGATAGGTTCCTGTCCTGCCCCTGTCCGACAAGGACCCAGTCCGTATCAGTATGAAGATACAGGAATTCGCTTCCCTCGCGAGAAAACCCGTCCCGTGGAGGCTCTTTGAGATACGATACTGGCGTCGTCAGTTCAGGGGTGAGTAAGAGGGGGAGTGTTTCATTGTCGCGTCGAAAGGCCTCGATGGCCTGGCCGATATCGCGCAGACGTTGCTTTTCGATATTGGTTTTCGCCCTATCGCGCGCCTCATGGATCTCCGGCCAGACTGGGCCTTGAATCACGGCGTTAGCCGAGAAAAGTAACGTCAGAACCGACATCCCAGAGACCTCTGCCCTCTGCCTCTTGGAGATCCGCCCGTACACAAGAGCAATGATCGCAAGAACCAGCGCCACGAGAAGGAGAATCAACATCATCCCGCGGCTGTAACCAATAACCGGCGCCACCAATGCCAGCAAGAACGCTCCCAAGGCGAGAGATAGAGGGGTCTTGAAGGTCCATCTGGACACCCTGAGCGTCTCAATCAAGTGGCGAAGTACCGGGTGTATCCAGAATCTCATCATACCCCTACCAATTCAAAGCGACAACCCCTTCACATTGTCACGCTGAAGCGAAGCCTGTCAGCGCAATTGTGGACAGGATTTACAAGATGGACAAGATTAGAGATAAGGGGGAGTGACTCCGGCAAATCTCGGGGGGGGGGATAGTACATGGGGAAGTGAGTGCGGTCCTTCATCGGCTTCGATTCTTCACAATACAGGAAGGATGCCGGACGGGTCGTACGGCCGACATGAGTCTCTTCTTCTGAATCCTGTTCATCCTGTGAATCCTGTCTACTTCAGAGCGGCAGCCCCTTTTCCTTGTCCCTCAGACGGCGGCGTTCGATTTCGTGGAGCTTGTCGGCCACGGCCTGCGCCAGGTCGATCCCGCGGGCGTTCGAGTAGTTGACCGCGGCGATCACGACATCGGCGGCCTCGTCCGCCAGGTCTTCCAGCGGGATGTCGCGCCCCTTCCAAACCTTTTTTTCCTTGTTGGCGATCTCCCCTGCCTCGCCTGCCAGTTCGAGGGCGAAGAACTCGGCGGGGCGCTCGGGGAAGGCCGCGCGATTGTAATCCCGGAAGCCCTGTTGCGCGGTCGCTAGCGCGCGGCGCAGGTCCTCGACGAAATCCATGCTTGGTTTCTGGGCGTCGGACATGAAAAACTCCTGGAGTTCCCTCGGCGGCGGCACGAATTTCTCTCGCCTCCGAAATGAGTCTTCGAGACAAGCACAGCCGGTGCCTCGACACGCAAGCTGATTTCCCTCAAGGAGCCCCGCGAATGCCTAAAGATCCCGCCCGCAAAGTCATCCTCGGCCTCGTTCAGATGGCCTGCTCGGACAACGCCGAGGAGAACGTCGACAAGGCCATCGCGAAGATCCGCGAAGCCGCCAATGACGGCGCCCAGGTGGTCTGTACGCAAGAGCTCTTCCGCAGCCCGTACCCGTGCCAGAGCGAAGACCACGACTTTTTCGCGCTTGCCGAGCCCCTGCCCGGCCCAACCACGGATCGCATTGCCGCGGTGGCCAAGGAGAAGGGCATCTCAATTGTCTCTTCGCATTTCGAGCGCCGCGCCGCGGGCGTGTACCACAATACGGCCGTGATTTTCGAAGCGACCGGCGAAGTGCTCGGGCTCTACCGCAAGATGCACATTCCGGACGATCCGAACTATTACGAAAAGTTCTACTTCGCGCCCGGCGATCTGGGATTTCGGGCGTGGGATACGAAGTTCGCGCGGCTCGGCGCGCTGGTGTGCTGGGATCAATGGTATCCGGAGGCGGCCCGCCTGACGGCACTGCGGGGCGCGGAGATTCTCTTCTACCCCACTGCGATCGGTTGGCTGCTGGAGGAGAAAGAGAAGTACGGCGAAGTGCAGCACGATTCCTGGGAAACCATCCAACGCGGCCACGCGATTGCGAACGGCCTATACGTCGCGGCGGTCAATCGAGTCGGCATCGAGGGCAACATCCAGTTCTGGGGCCAGTCCTTTGTCGCGGATCCGCAAGGCCGCATCATCGCGCGGGCCGATGCGGAGAAGGAAGAGAACCTGATCGTGGAAGTCGACCTCGCGCGTTGCGAACGTGTGCGCCAGCACTGGCCGTTCCTGCGCGACCGGCGCATCGACGCTTACGGCGATATCACCAAGAGATTCGTGGACTGACGCCGTGAAGTCTCTCGCCGATGTTGCAACACGGGAGCTTGAATTCGCCATCGATGAAGTAGATTCTCGCATCGTCGAGGTCCGCGCAGGCGAGGATCGAATCGGCGAGATGATCTGGCACGACGCGGCCGGCGCGTTCGTCGAAGTGCGATCCTCCCGCAACAGTTGGGGCTTTCGCACATCCGAAGCCGCCGTCGAAATCCGCGAAGTTGGGTGCGATTGCCTGGTGGGAATGCTAGACCGTGCCACGAAGGAGGCGAGCGTCGCAGCTGCGAGACCTCTGACGTGGCTGCCAAATGAAGACCGGTTCGTATTCTCCGACGGCGACGAGGCGCTGCAAATTGAAGGAACGAGTATTCGGACTTCCTCCCGTCTCTGCGAACATCCGGATGGGACATTGCTTGTCATGCTGGCGGTTCATTTGAAAGCGATCGAAGGATAGCACATGGTTCCGTATGCGCTGAAGCACTCTGAACTCCCCGCTGGATTGGGATACTCGATGCCGGCCGAATGGGAGCCCCAGGAGGCCATGTGGCTGGCGTGGCCGCACCGCGAGTCTTCGTGGCCCGGACTGCTGCCGGTGATTCCAAACATCTATGCACAGATCGTGAAGGCCCTGATGCCGCACCAGAAGGTTCGTGTTCTCGTGCGCGACGAAGAACTGCGTGGCCAGGCCGAAGAGACACTGCGCCACTTCAGTGCGTACAACGAGAACGTGGAACTGATCGTCATTCCGACGGATGATTCGTGGATGCGCGATTGCGGACCAATCTTTGTTCGCCGTCCGGCGGCCGATGGAGGTTTCGAACTTGCTGCGATCGATTGGGAGTTCAACACGTGGGGCGACAAGTACCCGCCGTATGGGCTCGACAATCAGGTCCCCACAAAAATCGCCGAGATGTACGGATTCCCGATGTGGTCGCCCGGGATCGTAATGGAAGGCGGCTCGATCGATGTGAACGGTCGCGGAACTCTGATGACCAGCGAGGCGTGTTTACTGAACCCGAATCGCAATCCGCACCTGACGCGAGAGCAGATCGAGGAGTACCTGAAGGCCTACCTGGGAGTGCGACACATCCTCTGGCTCGGCGATGGAATCGTCGGCGACGATACGGACGGGCACATTGACGATCTCACTCGCTTCGTCGACCCCACGACAGTTGTAACCGTGATCGAGGAGAATCCCGCGGATGAGAACTATGACATCCTGCAGGAGAACCTGCGTCGACTGCGCGGTATGCGAGACCAGGACGGCCGCCCGCTGCTCGTGGAGACGCTGCCCATGCCTTCGCCCGTCATCTACGAAGACACGCGCCTGCCGGCCAGCTACGCGAATTTCCTGATCGCAAACGACGTCGTCCTGGTGCCGACTTATGAATGTGCGAATGATGTGCGGGCGCTGCAGACGATGAAGCGCCTCTTCCCGCATCGAGAGATCGTCGGTATCCCGTGTTCGGAACTCGTGTGGGGACTCGGCGCGCTACACTGCATCTCGCAGCAGCAGCCTCGGGCGAAAGTGGCGAGTGACAAGTGACGAGTTCGAAGTCATGTGTTCAGATGCCCCAGGACTTCTTCCACGGCAGCTTCAACTGAGGAGAGACACGACACTCGAATAGCGTCGCGCGGCGGCTCCAGATCGCGGAATTGCCCCTCGATGATTCGGTCGAATCGCCCGACCAGACTGTGTCCCTTCCGATGGCGAAGTCGCGCATCGATCGTTTCTCTCGTACACTCGATGTAGACAAGATGAATATGTGAATCTGCTTCGCGCAGGACGTTGCGGTACGCTTCCTTCAGGGCGGAACAGGCCAGCACGGCTCCCGCGTCGGCCTTCCACTCCGCGATATGGCTCGCGACTATGCGCAACCAATCCTCCCGGTCTGCATCATCGAGAGGCTCATCGCGGCGCAACTTCTGGAGGTTGGTTTCTGGATGGTGATCGTCGGCGTCGTGAAAGGGAATGACCAGCCGCGCTGCTAACGCTCGACCAAGCGTGGTCTTGCCGCAACCGGTCACTCCCATCACAACGATGATCATGCTTACTTCAAGAAGTCGCCCAGGACATCTTCCAGATCTGGCTTGCCGATTTCCTGCAGTTCATAACGAACGCGGACAGCGGGCTTATTAATCTTGATGATACGGCGCAGATCGATCGGGGTGCCGATCACGACGATCTCTGCGTCGGATGCATTAATCGTTTCTTCCAGTTCCTTCATCTGCTTCTGGCCGTAGCCCATTGCCGGCAGAACATGTTCGAGGTGACTGTACTTCGCGAACGTGTCGACAATCGAACCCACGGCGAAGGGGCGAGGATCGATGATCTCGCCGGCGCCAAAGCGCTGTGCCGCAACGTGACCGGCGCCAAAACGCATCTCACCATGCGTGACGGTCGGACCATCTTCGACCACTAGAACGCGCTTGCCCTTCAGGGTGTGTGCATCGTCCACGAGAATCGGCGACGCACCGTCGATGACGACTGCGTTGGGATTGTATTTTGCAATGTTCGCACGCACTTCCCGAATCGCGTCGTAGTCCGCTGTGTCTTCCTTGTTGATCACGATCACATCGGAGGCCAGTAGATTCACCATGCCCGGGTAGTAGGTCAACTCATGGCCAGCACGATGCGGATCGACGACGGTGATCCACAGGTCTGGCTTGTAGAAGGGGAAGTCGTTATTGCCGCCGTCCCACAGGATCACATCGCAGCCTTCCTTCTCGGCTTCGCGAACGATCGCCTCATAATCCGCGCCCGAGTAAATCACGGCCTGGCGATCGATGTGCGGTTCGTATTCTTCGCGCTCCTCGATCGTGCACTCGTGCTTATCGAGATCGGAGTAATCGGCGAACCGCTGGACCTTCTGCTTCTCCAGGTCGCCACCGTACGGCATAGGATGGCGAATCGAGATCACCTTCTTCCCACGCTCGCGTAGAATATCGAGAACGCGGCGCGTCGTCTGACTCTTGCCGCAACCTGTGCGGACCGCGGTGATGGCGATCACGGGCAGTTTCGACTTCACCATCGTGTGGCGCGGCCCGAGCAGCACAAAGTCCGCTCCGCAGGCATTCACCAACGACGACTTCTCCATCACGTACTGATGCGGCAGGTCGCTGTACGAGAGAGCCACGAGGTCGATATCGTGCTCGCGGATCAGCTTCGGCAGGTTGGCCTCGGCCTCGATCGGGATGCCCTTGGGATAGAGTTCGCCGGCCATCGACGGCGGATAGACACGCCCATCGATATCGGGAATCTGGGTGGCAGTGAAGGCGATGACTTCGAAATTGTCGTTGTTGCGGTAGTACGTGTTGAAATTGTGGAAGTCGCGTCCGGCGGCTCCCATGATGATAACCTTCTGTTTACGCACGGTTTCCCTCCGTCAGTTGTGTCATAATCAACCAACAGGAGTCCTCCTTGTCCGATTAGGAGTCAAGGAAGATCGTGGCCCCGTGTTGCTCAAATGGTATCAGTGCCCCATCCAGCCACTCGGAGCGCCCGGAGGAGTCCCGGACGCATCGATGATGGTCACCGTGTAATTGAAGTTCCGTGTAGCTCCGTATTGATCGACCACGTTCGTGATGTGGATGTTGTACTCCACGTCCGTGGAGGTCGTGAAGTCGGTCTCCGAGAATTCCCACACGATTGTGTTATCACCGACGATCGTGCTCGAACCGAATTCCGGATAAATTGGCTGAACGGTCACCGGGACGTTTGTGCCCTCCCGGTCCATCATCACACCGGCGTTTGTGAAGTCGGCGGAGTACATTGAAAAGGACCAGCGCGATGTGCTTCCATTCTTCGCGTTGATAACCTGGTACGGGACGTATCCCGGCGGTGGCCACGAGACCCACTCTGGAGACGCGGGACGCGAACCGAAGTCCTCCGGCACAATCACCCAAAGACAACCTGCGCGCGGTGGAGATATCGTCCCGGTCGGCGCATCTCCGACTCCCATCGTCAATGAACGGGGATACAGAGTCCATCTGCGGTGCCCGACGTAGGTATTGCCGGCGCCGTGATCTTCCATATATCCATCAATGGCGGCGACCCCGTCGGCACCTCTGACGAGATTGGAACGTTGGGCGGCGTCGTAACCGTCTTGCGTCCAGCAGGTCCAGGATGTAGGCGGCGCATGGTTGAGTGGCTCATTCTCGTTCGCGCTGATCATCACTGCCATGTCGTCGGCCTTGGAACTGAGATCCGAACGCAGAGTGACGTTTCCAGGCAGGCCGACCATCGCACGATAGTAGTTAATTCGTTTCATCGTTGCATCCTGGTAGGCCGCATCCACGGTTCCCGGATCGCAGGAAGCAACGCTGCCCGTCCAATTGGCGGGGACGTCTGCCGTTCCGACGTAATAGGTGTAGTAGAATTGGATGACGGCCGCACGATTCTGATTGTCGACGGAGATTCCTCCATCGCGGGCAATGGAATCTGCGGCGGAGGCTTCGGGGGGATTCTCGATGATTGGCGCCGACCCGAGAATCACATCCGGTGCTTCGGCTGAAACAACAGTCGCTGCAGCAGCAAAGAAGATCGTGCAGATTCGGCCCAATGGTCGGAAAGTCATGGGAGCGCCTTTCTTGCTCGGATTAGAGCCCGTGTGGCGTTGTCTAGCAAGCTCGATTCCCGACAGAGGACTAGCCGATCGTGTCGCCTGGACCGCCTTCGTAGGGCACCTTTGGATCGGTCATGCGCAGCAATGCGGGAAGAATCGTCAGAGAGGCCAGCAGCGTAAAGCCAACTCCTACGATCGAGAAGACACCGAGCTCTCGGATGCCTCGGAAGTTCGCCAGCGCAAGCGACCCGAATCCAAAAATCGTCGTCATCCCGGTAATCAGCACAGCGCGCCCGGTGCGCGTAACGGTCGCCCGCAAATCGCGGCGATTGCGCTCATAGAAGCGCTGCAGCAAGTGCACGCCGGCGTCCACGCCGATACCGACAACCATCGGCATGGCGATGATGTTCAGATAGTGAAGATGCATGTTCAGCAGCTTGATGGTGCCAAGCATGCACAGGAGTCCCAGAAGAACTGGTGTGATCGCCAGCAGGGCACGCACGAAACTCTCGAAGTAGATCAACAGGTAGAGAAAGACCGCGCCAATGACGACCAGGACAGCGATCGCCAAATCACCCATGATGATCGTGCGGAGTTCCTGTTGAAGAATCGCCGACCCCGTAATCTGAGGGGGAGGCTCGACGCCGACGCCCAATGAATCGATGAAGGCTTCGGGAACGGAGCTCACCCATTCGCCCTCCGGCGGGTAGATCTGCGTCGCGATTCGCCAGCGCTCCTTGCCTTCTTCTCCTACACGCTGCTCCGACTTGTAGATGTAGCGCTGGGCGATTTGCCCGAGCGCGCGGTTCTCCTGGCGCGCGAGACTGGCCAGATTGATTGGCATCGAATTCTTCTGCAAGGCGACCTGTGCCGCTTCCTGGAAGCGGGCCAATTGCTCCATGAATGGATCAAATGCTGCAGGCGCAATCTGGAAGTCGGCACCGATAGCATCAAGTCGAGCTCTAATGCCTGGAAGATCCTGCCGGGCCATACGTTCCAATTGCACCTGCTGCGTCTTGGCGGACGGAAGGAAGTACCGCAGCGAGTCCTTCGCAACGAGCGGAAAGAGCGTCTCCGCAGCGTAGATATTACTGAAGAGCTGATCGTTCTTCTCCAGCGCTTCCTGGATCGTGCTGCCCTCAATGATCGCGACGATCTGGTTCGAAGGGACCTCGAAGTGTTGTTCGATTCGTTCACGCAAGTCGAGGTACTCGTCGCTCGGCTGCTTCAACATTCGGAAGTCGTCCTCGAACGTCACGCCACGCCCCTGGAATCCAAGGAACAGGCAAATCGTCAATCCGCCAACAACGGTGATCCGCGGGTACGCCATCACCATGAAGTAGAAACGACGTAGCCCGAGCGTACTCATCGGCCGCTGCGTAAACACGCCGACTGGTCCCTGTCCAAAGTACAGGAGCAGCGCCGGCAAGACGAGAAGGACGGAAGCCAGGCAGCAGAGAATACCCAAACCTGACACAAGACCCAGTTCGCGGAACCCGACAAAGCTGGTCACCATCATGCCGAAGAACGCGATGGCCGTCGTCAGTGCGCCGGCGATGATGCCCGGACCGGTTTCCTTGACGGCGTGGCGGATTGCTTCACGGTTTGGATGACCGCGACGGATCTCCTCGAGATAGCGATTGTATAAGTGGACAGAGAAGTCGATACCTAGGCCAAATAGGATCGCCGAAAAGGCCATCGTGACCTGCGTCAGGCGACCAACGAGCACACTCGTCAACCCAAGCGTCCAGAGCACGCCAAGCAGTAGCGGGATCGCGACGAATACCAGCGCTTCTGGCCTGCGGAATGCAACAATGAACAGCAGACAGACCGCCGCAAACGACGCGATCGAGGTGCGAATCAGGTCGCCCTTGATGACTTGTGCATCGGAGATCGCCTCGTAGTGGGATCCAAAATACCGAACGCGGAAATTCTTGCCGACGGGCTTGTCCGGCCGTGCCCACTCCGGGTTGCGCAGGAAGATTCCGCGTCTCGAGCCCTCCAGGAAGTCCTGGAACTTGTTTGCGAAGGCCAGATCGGTAGCCGGCCGCACGGGCCAGATCACCATCAGCAACATCTCGCCGTCATTTGACATGAAATAGCTGTCGCGGAGATTGACCTTCAGCGGACCGCTCTTGATTTTGATCCGCTCGCGAAGGACCTCAGTGAAGTTCAACGGATCCTGCAGCAACTTCTCGCGACTGCGCCTTGGCAACGGCGCGTTCAGCAAGCCACGCAGGCGCACCATCGAACGCTCGATTTCCTCGGGCGAGAGCTTCCGCTCCATCACCGCCCAGTCCTCGTCGGTCAGCACGGCGATCGCGCGCGCGTCACCTTCGAGTGTGCCCATCTCCAGGGTCTCGGGAGTAATCCGGTAAGTAACGCTTCGAACGAAGCGTCGATCCTCCAGCGCGACGGCCAGTTCCTCGGCGGCGGCTTTCAATTCAGGCTCGTGCCCAGGTCCATCAGCTTCCAAGACCGCAAACATGAAGTCGAACGACTCGAAGTCCCGCAGTGCCGATTGAGTAATCTGGGCGACCTTCGACTTCTCCGGCAACAGCGCCGTCAGGTCCATCTCGATGCGCAGATACGAACGGATGGCAATGATCGAGGCCACGGAGAAGATCGCCGCCAACAACAAACACCAGTTCGGGTGGCGCGAAACGAAGCGGGACAGGTGGCGAACGGAAAACTGGGTCATCGGGCTCGCAGGCTCAAACGAGGGCTCAAACCCCTGAGTGCATCACTCATCGGTTTCGATTGCATCCCGCTGGCTCAACATCTCCATCGGGAAGACCTTCTCTGCCTTCGGCGGCAGGAACACGGCATCGACCAGCGCTGGATTGATCTTGTACTTGTCGATCTCCACGTCGAAGTTCAACTGGTCCTCATAAAGGCCGATCACAAATTCCTCGGGCAATGGCTCCGTCGCATCGGATTCGAGAGCATAGTCCCAGTAAGAGACGCGCATCTCGATTCGATCTTGCGGACCGCGCAGAACGACTTCGCGAACCAGCCCATCGCTGCGACGGAGACGCCAGATCAATTGGCGCCCGTCCTCGATCGACTTCGCCAGCAGCACATCCTTTTGCGTCGGCAACACCGTCCAGCGTCCGCCTTCGTCCAGACGACGCAGCAAGTCCTGATTCACAAGAATTGCCGCCATCATATCCTGCAGCGAAAGGGCGCCGGTAACGCCGGACACCTTGCTCAGGTCGGCCCGCTGACCGGCGTAGAGTTCTTTCTCTCGGTTCAGATACACCCACGCCGAATCGCCATTCATGATCACTTCGAACAACGTCCCGATCGGTATGCGGGAACCCCGCAAGCGAATCGCGTCCGGCGATCGGAACAGCAGCGTCATGTCAAACCACTGCTTCTTCCGTTCGCCCTGCACGCTGATCACAATCTTGCCGCCAGACCAGAGCGTCGGATGATCGACTGCACGTTCGCGCATGAGGGCATGCACCTCCGCAATCGTCCCACGCTCCAGCGTACGCGGCTGGTCTTCAATATCATACGGCGAATGGAATGTCCGCTCTGCCCGACAGCCAGCCATCAAAGCCACAGCCGTCGTGAGAGCAATCAGAAGCAGGATTCGGCGCACAAACAGGCGTCCTTGGCGGGAATTCATCCTCATCGCCCCGACTTCTCCCCGGCCGAGCCCATGAATGTCAAGCCGCCTGGGAGGACATTCGCCGAATTAGACCCCTGGCAATTCAGATTGCCTGAGGGAGGGCTGGGTTGAATCGTGGATGTGTCCAATCCGATGGAAGTGAGGGAGTCAAGTGTCACGGAAATCCGAAGACTACCAGGGCGCTCCAGCACTCCGCTGGATGGGCGGACGCGCGCTTGCGATCCCTGGGCTTGGATGCGCCTTGATCCTCCTGGCTATATTGCTGGTAGTGCTCTGCGCGCTCTTCCCGGACGACATCGGAGAACTCCTGGGAACCGGGAGCCGGAACGCCACCCAGAGGGCCAGATCGGATATGCGATCCATCGCGACTGCGATCGAGTCCTATTGGGTCGATCACAGGTCATACTTCCCCATCGTTGATGGGGAGGACTTTCCTCTTCAGCGGCATTTCGTAGAACCCTACCTCGACTCCGATCTGCAGTTCTTTCTGGATCCGTATTCCGACAAAGGCCGCTTTCGCCTCTACCACAACGGACGGGTCTTCACGCGTTCTCACGATAAAGGAACGCTCCCGTATGGATACTGGAAGAATGGGAATCTGTGGATTCTCGTTTCTCGAGGGCCGGACCTGGACTTAGATCTCACCCCAGAGGTCCTCGAACAGAATCTCTCCTCAGATATCAGCACGCTCTCAACATGGACCTTCGACCCTACAAATGGGGCCGCAAGCAGCGGCGATGTGTTTCGCCTGAAGGAGTAGGAAACAGGAATGCGGACCTGTCGCCGTGAAAAGCACTCGCCCGGAGCCGTGGCCCCGGGCGAGTACCCCACTGCGTGCGAGCACACTCCTACCTCGGCCCTACTCGCACATGCTCTCGTTAGAGAAGACACACCAACTCGACCAAGAGTGCCTGCAGTCTCGAACGCCAATGCTCGAGTGTAAAGCCAAATGTGACCATGCGTAGAACCTATACGTGTCTATGACGCACGCGCATCTGGCGCAGCAGTCAGGATTCCCGATTCGTTATGCCAGGAGAAGGCGCAGAAAGCGCATCGCTTGATCCGCGATTCCGGGCTGCCCGGATTCACGTGGGCCTGCGATATTCAGGGTATGGATCTCATTCTCCTCGATCCAGGCGCATACTTCGTTCAACGCCCAATCAGCCGAAAGATCCATGACTAGGCAGGGGCGATCATAGCGCCTCGCCAGTTCTACGGTCAGGGCCGTCCCACCGGTCAATTCCCCCCGCGCCAGAATCAGTGTCCCGCCGGAATCGCGCACGTTCCATTCCGTGCGTTGAGCGTACTCCTCAGACGGAGTTTCGTGCAGGGGATATCGCTCCGGTAGCGGCCCATCCTCCGCGCACCGTCCCTTCGGGCACCACCCGCCACAGGGGATGCCCAACTCCAACGCCACATCCAGCGCCGCGCGGTCCACGCCGGTCTGGCCGCCGGAGACGATTCTGATCGGTAGACTGTGGGACGAACCGCTCATGATAGGGGCAGTTATTCCATGACAGACATCGATCACCCAAGCCGAATTGCCCATCCGGCTTTGCGATTGACCTCTCCGCCGAATGCGAAACGATGGAGCGAACTCGCACAGACTGAAACGCGATCAACGCAATGCCGGCTGATGGGGATTGGAGGCGGCGGGATGCGAGCGAATCGCCAAACGATTACTCAGTGCTTTGATGAATTTCGGCGCGGCGGAGGAGTGACTTCGCTTCTGCGTTTCTTCTGCATGGTGATTCGACAGGGGCGCGTCCTGGAACTGTTGCACGGGCTCTATTCATTCATCCGCTTCCGTCCCTCCCCGCTGGTCGAGCGCGAAGTATCCTTCGTGGCCGACGATATCCGTCGCGTAGCGCAAGATCTCATCGATTCTCATCGTCGAAACCGAATCGGCATTCACGTGCTGTTTCGCGAAGATCTCGTCGCGCGCTATGGGGACCGTTATGCGATCGATCGAATCCCTGAGGACTTCAAAATGTGCCGCCGCCAATCGATCGTCGAGCAGGACGGCTACCTGATCCTCGGCGAGTACGGCGATGCGTCCGGGCGCCTTGCAGTCGTGACGCAGGAGGACTGCACGATTGAAGACTACTACAATCGCATCAAAGGCCTGCGCCACATCCACCTGATCCATCCCACCGGAGTGCGCGGCCTGTTCTACGTCACGACGGGCGATTCCGTTAAGCGACTCGATATTTGGGAACTGACGGACGACGGCACGCTGCAGTTCCGCGGATGCCAGGAGAAACGCCTGGCTGGCTATACAGACTGTGTTCGATTGAACGGGTGCGTGTTCTTCGGTTCCGACTTCAGCAGCCGCCCTAACTTTCTGAAGGAACTGAATGCCGCGCGCCACTTCCTTCCTGCGCGAGCCTTCAAGACGTACGTGGCGTCATTGGATGTGGTGCAAGATCGCTACATCCTGATTTGCAGCAAGAACGTCACGCGCCACGATCTGGGAGGCTGGTTCCTGACAATCTTCGACACCGAGCGAAGAGAGTTTATCGCGTGCCACTCGATACCTGAAGTAATTGGCGCATTCCAGATCAACGCGCCCGCAATATCACCCGAACTCCCGGCTGATTCAACAGCCGAGGCGATTTCGGCGTAACAGCTCGGCAGGCTTCCAATCGAGTTCTTGGGAACTTCATTGGTCTACTCGAGCGAGACTTTCTCCCAGCCACGCGCAATCAGATCGATTTGGCCTGCATTATTGTCGATCATCCGGAAGTGAATCACATCTCGCCTGGAGAGACCGGCTGACTTCCATTTGTTCAAGACATCCTGGAGCAGATCTGAGTGGCCAATGAGGCCTGCGCTCTGAATGGTTACTGGGTGGGCAAGATTGCCGTGAAGAGCACACCGGCACTCGAGACATTCCTTGAAGATGAATCTCCATCGAGTTCCTCCATCGATCGCTCCGTAAAGATTAACGTCGATTTCTACGCACTCGATCCAATCGCGTCCTCCGCAGATCGAGATACCCAGCAATATCCCGTCGTGCCAGTAGTATTCGTTCATCCCTTCGTACTGATCCTTCCCTTTTGCGCCGGCAACGAGTTCAACGCCTCGCACTATTGCCGCAGCGCTTCCCTCGGCCCAGTGATGCGCATCCGGACCAGTATGAGTAGAATCATCCAACATCTCGCAGTACTCGAACATCCATTCTAACAGCGAGTCTGCCCATTGAACAAACTCAGGGCTCTTCGAATTGAATTCGCTGCCTTGGGGGCTCGTATAGACGGAATCGAAGGACATCCTCCCCCTCCGGATCGATGTCTCGGTCAGAGGGGATGGGCAAAATCCGACGGCTTCAATCGCCGAACAAGGATCGTCATCGATCACCCAGCATCCCTCATTGGGGAGGCATTTCAGCTTCACGGTCTTCAGGAACGGCTTCCTCGTCAGGAAGCGTGCTTCCTTGATGTCATCGACCGGAACAACAGCATCCTCATCAAATCGATCCGGCAGGAAGATCCCGTCGTCCCATTTCGCAAGGAACCTGCGGAACTCCTCGATGTCCTTCGCAGTCATGAAGTAGTCGATCTGACGTCCCATTGGGTGAGGCCTTCCGGTTGGCTCAGGAGTTGATCTCTCGAAAATGAGTGATATCGAAAAAGGACCTCAAGACAGGTCTCGTGGAAGCGTATCGAGCGATCGCAGGATAGCGATGGCCCGCGTGGTGCGGTCGTGAAAATCGGTCAGAACCATGGCATTCTCCCCTCGTTGCCTCGCCAACTCCTGCGACACCTGTAGCGATGAGGCAATCCAAACAGGTGTCCCGTCCCGCGGTATGTTCCGTTGACGGCCAGTCATAAACAGATGTAGCCAGGGAGTATCTCCGAGGGAGGATACCAGATGTCCAACGAATGTCCAACACCGCCGCCGACCCCGTTGCCGCCCCAGCCGGGGATGGAAGAGCAGGCGCCACCTGCTCGGCCGAAGTCTACGTTGCAGGCCATCGAGGATGAGTTGGAGCCATTCCACAAGGCGACCGAGAAGGTTGGTTTCAATTCCCGCCTGACGGACCATGCCCTTCAGTTTGGCCTCGCCGTTGCGGGGACGATTCTCCTTGGCGGGTACGGCCTTCTGACGGGGGGCTGTGGCGGCGCCATTGGTTTTGGTCTGTTGGGGTTCATCGTGTTCGCGTTCATCGGCGGCTTCATCATCATGATTCGCCGGCGCTGATTCGCATACTATGCCCATCAAATCGAGGCATTGCGACTGCCCAGAGCCGAATTCCCATTGCTCTCCAGGGGCGCGACGGCCTACCCGGTTCTGTTCGGCGCCAAGGGGCGTCGAGGGCTGGGGATATTTACGCCCGGCAATTCTTGGACAGAGGCTTGGCCTGATCGTGCAGCAGAGACGCTTCTTTGCGTGGTTCATCATGATGGTGTTGGGGTGTTTGTTTGGGGCGCTCTCCCCTGCCGTGGCCCAGGACAACCTGCCTCCGGATGGCACGCGAATCATCCGGATCGAGATCACCGGCCTGGAACGGGTGGCGGAACACGAAGTTGCCCGCGTCATGGAACTCAAAGAAAACCAGCCGTTTATGGCCGAGTCCTTCCGGCGCGACCGGGAGGCCGTCTATCGTCTAGGGTACTTCGATCCCCTCCGTTCGGAATTCACCGCCGAAAAGACCGACGAAGGCGCGGTCGTCCGGATCAAGCTCACGGAGAACCCGATCGTCGACCGGATCTCCATCGTCGGCAATCTGAAGTACGACGAAGAACGCCTGAAGCGCGAACTCGATTTCGGCGAAGGCGACATTCTGCCGCTGGGCGCCCGTGGAACCGTTCCGCGTTCGATCGGCGATTTCTACGCCGACGGCGGATACAAGACCACCGAGGTTCGCCTCGAGGTCAATCCGGCCGATGAGCCTGGCCACGTCGACGTGTTGATCAACATCGACGAGGGCGAGAAGATCCGCATCAAGGACCTGATCATCCGCGGAAACCACCACTTCTGTGACATCACCCTGAAGATGTTGGCGGTCAACTCCGGCAGTTGGCTGTTCTTCAATAACTACTACGACGACCGCGCGTTTGCCGATGACCTCGGCGCGATGGAAGCGAAGTACCACCGCGATGGCTACCTGGATGCGACGGCTCGCCCGGGCGAGTTCATCTACGATGCCAAGGAAGCCTGGGTCTCTCCTGTTGTCATCATCACAGAGGGTCCCCGCTACCGCGTCGGCGAAGTCCGAATCCTTGGAAACACGCTCTTTACGGATGAAGAGGTCAACCGCCCCTTCAGGCACGTGGTCGGCGATTACTTCAGTGGAATCGAGTTCGATGAGGCCCTGAGGAAGTTGCGCCTCCTTTATGGGAACCAGGGCTACGTCAATGCCCAGTTCGAGCCGCAGTTCATCAAAGATCCCGAAAAGGGCCGTGTCTCGATCGAGATTTCCATCACCGAGAACCAGGTCGTGTACGTCGGCCAGGTGATGGTTGAGAAGCAGGAATACGAATACCAATTCGACCTGAACCCGCTCGAGGAGTTCATCAACTGGACCTCGCCCGGCGTTTCCGAGGAAACCATCCGGCGCGAGTTGAAGCTGAAGCCTGGCGAGAAGTACCGAACCGCGGACGAGGTCCGTTCAGCAGAGCGCCTTCGCCGTCTTGGCTTCTTTGATACCGTGAACATCAATCGCCAGCCGACGCGCGATCCGCAGGTCAACGATGCGGTTGTCCAGGTGAAGGAAGATCCGGGCGCTGGGTTCTTTGCCGTGACTGCCGGCGTCGGCGAGCAATCCGGACCAGCCGTCGGGTTCAACTACATCAACCCGAACCTGTTCGGCGAAGCCCGCGTGCTAAAGGCGAACGTGACGCTCGGCAAGAGCACGACGTTCTTCAACATCGGCTACCTCGAACGCTACATCGGCGACTCGGAAGACTCTCTGGCCCTCGATCTCTATCGCAGTTATTCGCGCTTCGAAGGCTATGCATGGCGTAAATACGGCGCTTCCGCAGAGTTGGAACATCCCTTCAGCGAATACGTCAGCGGTGCGGCGCGCCTGCGCGTCGAGCAAGTGCGTCTGGAACGTCATGATGACGACCTGCGAGAGTCCATGTCGTCCTACGGCGTTGTTGCGTTGCGCGGTATGCTGAAGAAGGATCTGCGCAATTCGATTCGGTGGCCAACGTCGGGCTATCTGCTGTCCGGCGGCGTTGAGACCGGCTATGCCAGCGGCGCAATGCTGAAGTTCATGCATGAGTTCGAGTGGTACAAGGAGTTGGCTGAGGACTGGGTCTACATGTACGGTCACCGGGTCGGAATCCAGCCTTACGATGCGGATCACATCGGCATCTCCGAGCGCTTCTTCATCGGCGGCTCCTCGACGCTCCGTGGATTCAAGTACCACGGCGCTGGGCCAAAGGATAAGGGCGAGGATGACGTCGTGATCGGCGGCTCGACAATGCTGACACAGCGTCATGAGCTGCGCCATCGCTTCAGTCGCGTCGTCAGTGGCCGCGTCTTTGTCGACGCCGGCATGTTGGAGTTTGACGCCTTAAGTTTCGGCAAGCCCCGCGTCGGTGCGGGCGCCGGTGTGTCGTTCAACATGGGCGCGATCGTGATCGACATCGATCTGGCCGGCGCGGTTGTGAAGAAGAGTCACGATCAGACGCGCGTGCTGCACTTCCAGATTCGCTCTGCGTTCTAAGACTGCACGAGCGAACACCAACACAGGATCATTGGGAAGACTTGAATGAATAAGATCGCTTCGCTCGCCCTTGTGGCGCTCGTTTGTCTGCTGACCGTCGGGGCAAACGCACAGACACAGAACCAGAAAGTCGGATTCGTCGATGTGGAATTGATCATCGAGAACAGCCGTGCCATTGGCGCAGCCCTCGATGCCGTAGATCGCGAACTGGCAGTGATTGCACGTGAGATCGACGAAAAGCAGCGCGAGTTCCGGCGCCAGCGCTTCGATTTGGATCGGCAGGAGCGGGTGCTTGCCGAATCCGAACGCGAATCGCGTCGTGCGGACCTTTCGGCCCTGCAGGAAGAAATCGATCGCCTGCAGTTCGAGCTCGAACAGGAAATGCGCGTCCGCGAACGCCAGATCGAGCCAGTGCTTCAGAAGATCATGCAGATCGTCGCCGACGTGGCCGAGGAGCAAGGCTACGCGATGGTCCTGCGCGGCGAGGTCGTGATCTACGGCAACAAGGCCGTCGATCTGACGCCTGCCGTCATCTCCGAGGTCGACGCACGCGAAGCTGAGATTATGGAACTCTTCGGAACGGAAGTTCAGTCCGACGACGAGGAAACTTCCGGCATCCGTGAACGGGTCCCCGGGCAGCGGCCCGTGCAAACCCCAAGAGCTGAATTGCCGCTGATCCCATGAGCAAATCGAAGACGCACAAACCCCTCGCACGCCGAACGGTGGCGGAGAAGTTGACGTTTGAAGGCGCCGGCATCCACACAGGTGCGCCCTGTCGGCTGGAGATTCACCCGGCCGAGGCGAATGCGGGCATTACATTCGAGCAGGCCGGCGCGGATTGGCCATCGCTGCCTGCGACGATCGAGCACGCCGTCGCAGAGGAATGCGATCGCCGCACGGTCCTTCGCGGGCCGCAGAAGCAGTTGTTCCAGCAACTCGAGCATGTCATGGCCGCGCTGGCCGCGATGGAGATCACCGATGCCCGAGTCATCCAGAACGGCCCTGAGCCGCCTTTCCTGGATGGCGGCTCGAAGAAGTACATGAAGGGACTGACGAAGACCGGCAGCACGAAGCTCAAAGCTGAGGTCGCTCCATTCGTGATCGATAAGCCGATCGCCGTGACCGACGGGGATGCGGAACTGGTTGCCACGCCTCACGACGGCCTGCGGCTCAGTTGCTTTGTAGAATTCCCGGGCACGGTTGTGGGCTCGATGGGTTTCAGCCTGGAGATCACGCCGGAGAGCTTCCTGAAGGAAGCCGCCCCGGCTCGGACATTTGCGTTGGAGCGCGACATCGAGGGTCTGAAGCAAGCCGGGCTTGCCAAAGGCGGAAACCTGGATAACGCTGTCGTCTTCAACGGCGAACGGTATTTGAACGACCGGCTGAACTTCCCGGACGAGGTCGTTCGCCATAAAGTGATCGATTTGCTGGGCGATCTGGCATTGATCGGCCGGCCCCTTCGGGGGCACTTTTGGGCCTGGCGCGCCGGACACCGCAGCCATATTCGATTTGCGCAAGCGCTTGCAAAGGAGCTGAATCGTGACGCTTGATCCTGCCTTCACCCCGCCATTCGGGGTAGAAGTCATCCAGAAGATTATCCCGCATCGCTATCCTTTCCTTCTCGTAGATCGCATCACCGACATGGGCGAGGACTACATCGCGGGGATCAAGAATTTGACCGCCAATGAGGCGCTCTTCACGGGGCACTTCCCTGCGCACGCAGTTTTTCCCGGCGTCCTTCAGATTGAAACGATGGCCCAGGTCGGCGCGTGCTGGATTCTGTCGCGCGAAGAGAACCGCGGCAAGATCGCCTACCTGATGAGCGTCGAGTCGGCGAAATTCCGTCGTCCCGCTGAACCGGGCGACCAGTTGAAGGTTTGGGGCAAGATCACAAATCTGAAGTCGCGGACGGGGAAGTTCATCAGCCACATCAAGGTGGACGAGAAAGTCATCTGCGAGTGCACGCTGATGTTCGCGTTCCAGAAACAGAACAACGACGCTAACGGTAGTTGAGGATAGCAAAGAAAATCGTGGCTCTCACTTCGAATACATCACCGGAACCGATGCCCCAGCGAATCGGCCTGATCGCCGGCCAGGGTGACTTTCCGCTGCTCCTGGCCCAGGGCGCACGTGGTTCAGGCGTGGAAGTCATTGCGATCGGCATTCACGGTCTGGCAAGCGATCGGCTCCAGGCCCATGCATCCCACGTCTATACGCTCAAGCTGACGGAGCTTTCGCGTCTCTTTGAAGTTTGCCGCGAGCACGACATCCGCCACCTGATCATGGCCGGCCGTGTGCCGCACAAGGTGCTGCTGCGACAGATCAGTCTGGATCCCCGCATCTTCAAGATCATTGGCAATCTCCGGAACAAGAAGGCTGACTCGCTGCTGCGTGCGGCTACCGAGGAAATCGAGAAGGAAGGCATCCAGGTATTGGACTCGACGATGTTCCTCAAGTCCTGCATGCCCGAGCCGGGGATATTGACAAAGAATGAGCCGCTGACCGATGAAGTCCGGCGCGATATCGAGTTTGGCTATCCGATCGCAAAGGAAATCGCTCGCCTCGACATCGGCCAGACGATCGCCGTCAAGAATCAGATCGTTGTGGCCGTTGAGGGAATCGAAGGCACGGACGAGTTGATCAAACGCGCCGGTGAACTGGGCGGCCCGGGCATCGTCATCGTCAAGGTCTCGAAGCCTCGCCAGGATATGCGTTTCGATGTGCCGGTCATTGGCATCACAACGATCAACAACCTGGCCCACGTGAAAGCGGCGGCACTGTGTGTGACGGCCGGCAAGTCTCTCTTCTTCGATCGCGCGCTGGCCGTGGCCCAAGCCGAGAAGAACGGCATTTCCATCTACGCCCATGATGAAGACGCCGATCGTGAAACTGTCTTCTAACGGCAACTGCGAGCCTGTCTGAATGACGACAAAAAAAACGGAAGAAGCCACCACCCTCGAAGCACGCCTCACACGAGCACGCGATCGTCTTGCTCAGCAGCACGGGCATCGCTCCGGTAAAGAAGTCGTCCGCCGCTACAGCGAAGACATCGATCGACTGATCCAGACACACATCAACGACCTGATCCGTCAGAATCCCGAGTTCAAGGAAGTGACGGAACGGTGCGTATTGATCGCGACCGGCGGATATGGCCGCCGCGAACTCAATCTGCACTCCGACATCGATTTGCTGTTCCTCTTCCGTGAAGAGCCCACCGAGGTTTGCGAGGAGTTCATCCGCGCATTCCTGTATCCGATGTGGAATCTGAAGATCGATCTCGGGTACGGGATCAAGACGCTGGAGCAGGCCTACGGCGAGATTTGCTCGGATCTCGACTTCACAACCTCGATGACGGGCATTCATCCAATCTGGGGCAACGAGGAGATTGCGCAGCAGTTACAGGACCATTTGCGAATCGAGACCGTGACACGAAAGTCATCCAAGGTCATGGATCAGATCCTCAGTCGGATGTACGGCCGACATCTGAAGCATTCGGACACGCTGCTGCTTCTCGAGCCGAACATCAAGGATGCACGGGGCGGGTTGCGGGATTTCCACGTGATCCTCTGGGCGGCGTTCTGCCATTTCGGCCAGGGAACTCTCTCGATTCTGACGAACAAGGGATTGCTGACTACGCGCGAGGAACGATCCCTGCGCCGAGCCCATTCCTTCCTGCTGGAATTGCGCAATGGATTGCACTTGATGGAAGGACGCAAGACCGACGCGCTGAACTTCGAGCGCCAGATGAAGCTGGCCCCCGAGTTGGGGCACGATCTGAAGGCACACGTTCTTCCGGAAGAGCAGTTGATGCGCTCGTACTACGAGCATGTCGGCGCGATCGATCGGTTGTTGGGCCGACTGCTCAAGCGCCTGTCGAGCGAAGAGTCACAGTCTGAAGCCGGACGTGCCGGCAGACTCCGTCGCCGCCGCATCGAAGGCGAGTTCTGGACGCGCGACAACCTGGTGTGGGTCGATCCGCGCGAAGTAAACACCGTGGTCCGCAATCCGGACTGGATGATGCACCTTTTCACGGTCTGCGCCCAACGCGGGTTGCTCGTGGATGATTTCACCCTGAATCTCGTCGAGCAGCATCTGCATGAGATCGATGAAGCCTATCGTCGCTCGCCGCTGAATCGCGATCGCTTCCTTGGGATTCTGCGCAACCCGAAGCAATGCATCGCGACTCTGAGGCAGATGCATGCGTGCCGGTTCCTCGACACATACCTGCCGGAATTCGCACTCGTCCGTAACTTGCCTCGCATCGACTACTACCACCAGTTCACCGTCGACGAGCACCTGCTTCGCTCGGTTGAGTGTGCCGGCCAATTGGTCGACCATGAAAACGGCTTCTATCGAAGCCACGCTGGCAGCGTCGCGCGCGACCTGCTGCGCTGGGATCTACTTGTCTTTGCGCTGCTCTTTCACGATGTCGGCAAGGGCGAAGGCCGCGGTCACGTTATCCGCGGATCGCACATGATCCAGCGCATTGCCGAACGTTTGAGCATGACGAAGAAAGAGACTGAGATTCTCTACCAACTCGTGCTTAATCATCAGCGCATGAGCTTCATGGCGCTTCGGCGAAATCCGGAAGATCCAAAGGTCCCCGAAGAGCTGGCTAAAGACATCAGCGATCCCGAACTGCTGCGAATGCTGTATGTCCTGACCTGTTGCGATCTACGTTCCGTCTCCGAGCAATCGTGGAATGACTGGCGGGGATCACTACTGTCCTCGTTGTTCGAGCGCGCGATGGACTTCCTGCGCGGCGAAGGCGAGAAGATCCGTCGATCCGCGCCGTCGCATCGCTCTGTGACCGAGAAGGTGATGAAGGAAGTTCAGGAGAATCCTGCTACCGGCGAGGAAGGTTCTCGCGAATTGCGGCGGGAGGAAGTTGAGGAGTTCTTGCGCGACATGCCAAGTCGCTATCGCCGCTCCACTCCGCCGCAACTCGTCGCTCGCCACGTTCGCATGACGCAGCGCCTGAATGAGCAGGAACTCGTCACCTGGGAATTGGAACAGGCGCCCGGCAGCAGCTATGCAATTCTGCACTGCGTGGCATCGGACAACCCCGGCCTTTTCTGCAATCTCTGCGGCGCACTGGCATCGCGCGGTTTCAACATCCTGTCCGCGCAGATCTACACGGCAAAGAACGGCGTCTGCGTCGACGTGTTCCAGATCCAGGATGCCGATCGTCAGCCTCCCAGCGACATCGGTGCCCTTGAGCGCTTGCGCGTTAAACTGAACCAGGTCCTCCTCGGCGAACGCCCGGGGAAGTGGAAGGATCTTCTCCCCCGCCGGGCACAGCCGATTTCCGCGGCGCGACTCGATCAGTTCCCGCCGTCCGTCTCCATCTCGAACGACGATTCGACGGAGAACTACACGGTCCTCGAGGTTAAGGCACCCGATCGCCCTGGGCTCCTGTACGATATCACATCGCTGTTGGATCAGCATCGCCTGAACATCCACCTGGCCCTGATCGCGACGGAAAGCTACCAGGGCGTCGACGTGTTCTACATCACCGACTGGGAAAACAACCGCCTCGAAAAGGACGCGAAGACGGAAGCGTTCCGCGAGGAGTTGCTTGAGGTCGTTTCTCCCGACAGCACCATCGGAGCCGAAGAAGAGAGCGCGTCGTGAAGACCTTGCGGTTGAGCACGAGCACAGCCGATCTGAGCCGTGCGGCCGAGCTACTTCGTGGTGGTCGCCTCGTGGCGTTCCCGACCGAGACGGTTTACGGGCTCGGCGCCGATGCGACAAACGATGAAGCTGTGCGATCGATCTACGCCGCAAAGGGACGCCCCTCCCACAATCCGACAATCATCCACGTCAACCACAGCTCCGCTGCTCAACGATTTGCGGCAGCCTGGCCCGATGCGGCCGAACGGCTAACCGAGAGGTTCTGGCCGGGCCCGCTGACGATTGTTGTGCCTGCCGGGCCGGATCTCTCCTCAGCGGCACTGGCCGGAGGAAAGACTGCTGGATTCCGTGCACCGAATCATCCCGCCGCGCTGGAGTTGCTCGCGCAGTGCGGGCGGCCGATCGCGGCACCAAGCGCGAATGTCAGCGGACACCTCTCCCCCGTCGACGTTGATCATGTGATCCACGATCTCGATGGACGCATCGATGCCGTGATCGCCGGTGGCCCCTGTCGGATCGGTATCGAATCGACTGTCATTGACTTGTCACAAGATGAGCCGCGAATTCTCCGCCCCGGTATGATCGATCGTGCCGCATTGGAATCGGCGCTCGGCACTGCCGTCGCAGAGGGCGTTGCCGATCAACAGTCCGAGCTACGATCGCCTGGCCTTCTGACGAAGCACTACGCCCCTCGCATTCCACTGCACATCAAGTCGCGGGACGAGATGCTGACTGCTGCGACGGAAGTCTCTCGTGTCTTCCTTGACTCCGTCCCCACTTTTTCGGGAGATCATTCACTGGTCGGGATTCTGCCTGCAGATCCGGCCCGATTCGCGTCCTCTCTTTATCGTGTCCTGTGGGAATGCCAGGCCAGCGGTGCGCACGAGATCTGGCTTGAGCGACCTCCAGTGACAGACGACTGGACCGCCATCCACGATCGCCTTCGCCGCGCCAGCGCAACCGACTAAAAAGAAAGCCGCTCCACCGGAGGGGATCGCCGATGGAGCAGCTTAGTGGGTCCTGCCCAGCTCAGTCAGGTGTTGCGAATCAGTTGACTGTTGCCGTCAGACTGATACTCGAGGCGTTGTAGCCGTAAACCGAGATGTAGTACATCGTGCCCGGGACAAGCGACGGGCTGCTGCTGCTGTTTACCGTCACCGTCTCAGCGGAGCCCCACTTGTAGGGACGGAAGTCCCAGGAACTCGACGTTGGCTGGCTGCCCTGCTTCACGTACAGGTCGCCGTCACCGGTGCCGCTCATCACGACCGACAGTTGGCCGGAGCCGGAGGGCACGAAGATCGAGTAGTGCACCCACTCGTGGTACGCGATCGAAGCGGAGACCGTCTGGCCACTGGTCAGCGAGCCGGAAGGAGTCGGTTCGGGCGTTGCCGTGGCGGTCGGGGTCGGCGTTGGCGTAGAGCTGCCGCTCGTCGTGACCGATGCGGTCAGGTTGTAGGACGAGGCCGAAGAGCTGTAGCCGCACACCGAGATGTAGTAAGTCGTGCCGGGAACAAGCGCGGGGCTTGAGCTGCCGCTGACCGTAACGGACTCACTGGAGCCGCTCAGGTAGGGACGGAAGTCCCAGGAGCTCGAGGTCGGCTGGCTGCCCTGCTTGATGTACAGGTCGGCGTCGTTTGTGCCGGTCATCACAACCTGCAACTGCGTAGCATTCGAAGGAACGAAGAGAGTGTAGTGATCCCAAGCGTTCTTGTTCACGCTACCGCTCACGTTCAGGTCGCCACTTGAGGGCGTCGGGCTCGGAGACGGGCTCGGGCTGGCCGTGGGGCTCGGGCTTGGAGACGGGGACGGAGAAGGCGTCGGCGTCGGGCTCGGGGACGGCGAGGGGCTGGGGCTCGGGGAAGGCGTCGGGCTTGGAGTCGGGCTCGGCGTCGGCGAGGACGTCGTGATCGTCGGCGTCAGGTTGTAGGACGACGTCGAGGAGCTATAGCCGCGCACCGAAACGTAATAGGTCGTTCCGGGAACCAGGGCCGGGCTGGAGCCGCTGTTGACCGTCACCGTCTCGCTGGAGCCGTTGACGTACGGACGGAAGTCCCAGGAGCTCGTCGTCGGCTCGCTGCCCTGCTTGATGTAAAGGTCGGCGTCGTTCGTGCCGGTCATGACGACCTGGAGTTGAGAGGCATTGGACGGAACGGAGATCGTGTAGTGATCCCACGCGCCCTGAGCGACACTGCCGCTAACCGTCACGCCGCTGCTGAGCACGTTGCTCGAGGGCGTCGGTGTCGGGCTGGCAGTCGCTGTGGCCGTGGCCGTCGGTGTCGGATTGCTGCCGCCGTCAACCCAACCGCTGAGTTCCGAGGCGATCCAGCAGCGCATACGGCCGGCCTGCTGCGGCGTGAACTCCGAATAGCAAGCGTCGTCGGCGTAACCCATATAGTTTTCCGGAGCGGTGGCGCCCCAGGAAGTCCCACTGCACGAATCCGTCCCCCCAGGAGGAGCGCAGTTGTAATTCACCGGCGTCGGCGGCGTGTCGGAACAGAAGTCACCCGTCGTGTCGCCGTTCACGCCATCGGCGCGTTCCCAGCATGCGGAGCAGGAAGTGACTTCCGTCACACCATGATGGGTGTGCCAAAGACCAAAGCAGTGACCGATCTCGTGGGTCGCTGTCTTCTGGCCGGAGCCAAAGTAGTTGTCATCGACAATCAAGCCGCCGCCGTTGCTCGTGGCGTCCGCTTCCCAAGCGAACGTGCCAACGCCCAGGTAGCCGGACTGGATATTCACGACGTAGACGTTCAACTGCGTCCCGGGGCTGTCGGCATACGCGTTCTTCATCGCTGACTCTTCGGAGTCGGCGAAATCGCGATACAGCGAGTCGTCGATAAATTCGTAAGTGTAGGTGAACTGAATGCCGCTGGGGCCGTAGTCGTTATTCAACTGGGAGACCTGGGCAGCGATATCCGACGTCGTGGCTGTGGCGCCCGATCCATTGGATCTGCGGAACACGTTGAACTTCAGCCGGACGACCTGAATCGGATCGCCGGAACCCGGGACGTAACCGTCACGCGTCGAGGGCGTATCGCAGGGGCCTTCCGTCGCGCATGCGCGGGAGGAGTAATAGAAGGGATTGTCGAGGGCGAACTTGACTTCCGTCTGGCACCAATCGGTCCCGTTATCACGGGCGATCTTTTTCGAGTCCTGGGGACGAGCGAGCATTTCCTGCACCCATGCCGGGCTTCCTTCATGGTCGTGCTGGATGACACTCGGACCAGCGAGATCGAGATCGGCGGCCTGGCTGGGAGCCGAGACGAATCCCAGGGCTGCGGCAAGAGCCGAGAGGGCGGCAACGCGCCCCATGCGAATTGTTCGGGGGAAGATCATATACTGCGGGCCTCCTTGGGGGGTGGTTCCGGAAACATCGGCCGAAGACGAGCGAGAATCGGAATAAGATGGTGTATGTGCTCCAAGCTCGGTCGGATGTCAAGACGCAAAATACGAATTTTTAACTTTTTTTCCACCCAAACCGCTCCAAATCAGCATATGGCAGAATGAGAAAGGACCCAAAGTCTTGTTTATCAATAATCTAGATTGGATTTACTTCTTCGCATTTTTTTGAACCTTAGACAAGACGAAGCATCCCATCCGCATTTGGGAATGCATGTTTAGCACGGAATATCCGGAAAATTTTTCAGACAGCGATCTTTTGTTCAATATTTCGAACAGTCTAATTCTCGGCGTAAAATTCATCCCACCAGCAAATTCAACGTCCTGGCACACAAAGATCCGTGTGGCTTTGGAACCACACTTCTCTTGCCCCAATGCGGTTCTTCTGAAAAACTCACGCCGTTCAGATGAACTCAAAATGCGTCACGCTGGAGGATTGCGCTCCAGCGCGTCATTTCCTTATGTGAGGAGAGGGAAGATGGTGAAGAAATTCGCAGCAGGTATCCTGTGCGTGGCAGCCGCTGCAACGCTCAGCGCTCAGCCCTACGGCTGGATGATGGGATCTACGGCGGATACTCCAAAGACAGGCAACAGGCTGGTGGTCGTCGACCTGAAGACGCAGAGCGTTGTGGGCCCGGCGAGCGGTTGGCAATACACCAACCACAGCGCCGGCGCAGACCCTACGGCGCCTTCCTTCAGCCCCAACGGAGACGTCGCATACGTCATCGTCGGCGGGGACGGAAACGCCAGCCTGCCGACAGGCTACATGTATTTGTACGACACGGACGACGTGATCACGAAGCTCGGAAACAGTCAGACGCCCGATGCGCCATTCCAGACACTCAGCTATCCCTCTTCGGACGAAGACGCTGTCGAACCAGTTGGTGTCACTGTGGCTGAGCAGGGCGATCGCGTTTATGTCATGGAGGGCAAAGAACAGAACCTGTTCGTCTATGATGTGCAGCCCGATCGCACCCTGACACAGGTCACAGTCATCGATACAGGCAGCGGCCCCGGTCCCTTCTGGCTGACCGAAAGCGGCGACTACGGCTACTTCGTGAACTTTGAAGACTTCACGGTCAAAGCGGTCAATTGTCGGGCGAATCCGCCGGCGGTGACGCACACAATCAACGTTCCCCCACCGACGCAGAACGATTCAGCCAGCCAGCCTGGTACGTTCTGTTCGTTCCCCTACCCTGACGGAACCAGCATGACGCTGCTGCCTCCCCCGGGAATTGCGCCGACCGATTCATCCAAGTTGCTGATCTACTCGGGCTATTACGGATTCCAAACGTACACAACGATTCCGTTCCCGATGTACATCCTGATCAATGATGCTTACCGGGTCTACTCGCTGGACACGGCAACGAACACGCTGGACAATTCTGGAAGTGCTATTATCAGCGTGAATCCGAGCAGTTCCGAGATTACTTTCCCCCCGACTCTTCTCTCGTTCGAAGATTCCAACGGCGACACCATCACGCACACTGCCGGCTCGCTTGTTGTCGGCACGAACGGGGCCCAGCAACACCTCTCGTTCCCGGCGCAAGACCTGATGCCGATCTTCGGACTGCGGCCACAGGGTGAAGATGCTCTCTTCATTGGTTCCATCCCCGCCGCGAATGCCCTGGATCTTGCCGGCGGAACCTACACCCCGGTCCGCAATACATCCATGGTTCTGAAGTATCAGCCTCCCTCCAGTCGATCCGCACTCGTTGCCACCACAAATGAGTACGACGTCGATCGGAACATGACGATCCCACTCGGCTTCTATAATGGGAAGCTCGTCTTCGGCGCGACGGATGCCTATGGCTTGAAGGGCCTCCCGGTTCCGTCCGGGACACTTCGAGATACGAAGATACTTGTTTACGATCCGGTTGCCGACAGCGCGGTCGAGATCCCGACGGAGATTGTCGGCGGCGCCTATGCCGAGCAGCCCCTCCCTGGATACGATCCCACCGACACGGATGGGGACGGGTTTACCGATCAGATCGAGGAGAAGTTGGGGTCCCTCCCTGGCGATCCCAGCTCGCGACCCGACTTCGGCGATTACGATGGCGATGGTCTCGTGAATGCGTTTGATGGCATTTCCATGTACCGTGCCGCGAAGAGCAACGGCGGCACTCTCACCTACGACGAGAAGTGGGACATGGATCGCGACAACGATGTGGACTTCCTGGACGCCCAACTTCTGCTGCTTTGGTCCCACGACCGCCATCGCGTCATCCCAACCGAGTAACGCCGGACCGTTCAGATTCGAGAAACCCCAACAGGGCCGCAGCGCACAGAGCGTTGCGGCCCTTTCTGCAAACTCCGTCGGGACACTCTCGGTCCTGGTATAGAGTTTGCCCCCAATGGGGAGCTGCCCGACGGGAATCCTTGCGTCCGGCCGCCAAATGCGCACGATGGCCCATGAATGCGCCAAAACTCGAATCCGAACGACGAAAGGAAGCTGACAACATGTCACTGCTGAAATCTGTAAGCCTGGGATTACTGTTGTTAGGGCTGAGCTCTGCTCCGGCCCTGGCCCAGGACGACACCAAACCTGCCGCATCCGCCGAGGCTGCTGCTGAGACGGCAAAGACCGAAACATCCGCCGAACCGACGATGATGCCCCGCGTCAAGTTGACAACCACCCTGGGCGATATCGTGATCGAACTGGACGGCGAGAAGGCCCCGATCTCGACACAGAACTTCCTCGGCTACGTCGAGGATGGATTCTACAAGGGAACGATCTTCCACCGCGTGATGCCGGACTTCATGATCCAGGGCGGCGGCTTCAATGTCGACATGGACAAGAAGGCCAAAGAGGGCGACCACAAGCCGATTCTGAATGAGTGGGAGAACGGCCTGAAGAACAAAGAGGGCACGATCGCGATGGCTCGCCTCGGTGGCCAGGCCGACTCCGCCACGGATCAATTCTTCATCAACGTGAACGATAACGATTTCCTCGACGTGCCTCGCGATGGCGCCGGCTATGCCGTTTTTGGCAAAGTTGTCGAGGGGATGGACGTCGTGAAGAAGATCGAGAATACCCCCGTGGTGAAGCATCCGAAGTACCCCTCGCCCCAGGCCGTCACCCCGGAAACGCCGGTTGTGATTGAGGACGTGAAGCTCCTGGACAAGGTGTCCGATGGAGTTCAGGCCGCAGTCGATGCCAAGATGGCTGCTATCGAAAAAGCGAAAGAGGAGGCCGCTATGGCCCAGCAGAAAGAGCTCGAACCCGTTATCAAGAAGTACGAAGAGGAATTCGGTGGCAAGTTCCAGACGACCGATTCCGGCCTGATGTACCTGAAGGCCAAGGAAGGCACGGGCGCATCGCCCAAGCCGACCGATGAAGTCGAAGTCAACTACTGGGGCAAGTTCCTCGACGGCGAGCAATTCGACAGCTCGTACGATCGTGGGCAGTCCACGTCGTTCCCGCTGAATCGAGTAATCGCCGGCTGGACCGAAGGCGTCGGCATGATGAAAGAAGGCGGCAAGTGGATCTTCATCATCCCATCAGACCTGGCCTACGGCGACCGCGGTCGCCCCGGAATGCCGGGCGGCGCGACACTGGTCTTCCAGGTGGAACTCATCAAGGTGAAGTAATTCTTCCCAATTCAAAACGCTCATTCGATCCGCCGGGACAGCAAACAGTTGTCCCGGCGGGCGCTTTTTGGGGGGAGTGAGACTTTCCATTGCCTTTGGAACCTCATCTTGTTTTGATTATTCTTGAGTTGGCGCCGTACAGGTTGGGAAGGGGTCGCAAAGCGACCATTGAAACCCTCACTTGAAATCAGGAGGAATCATCATGGACGAAGTCACGGTCGGCAAGGCGGACGAAAAACGACTGGACCAGGTGAAAGAACAGGCCCGCGAGAAGATCAACGAACTGAAGGGCAAAGCCCAGGAAGGCTATCACAAGGCCTCCGAGCGCGTGCATGAAACCTGGGAGAAAGTGGAGGGCTCCAGCCTGAAGGACGTCGAGGATGCCGTCGGGAGTTACGTGAAAGAAAACCCCGGGAAGTGCATCGCCATTGCCGCTGCAGCCGGCGTTCTTGTGGGTGCTCTGCTCAGGGGCCGTCGAGACTGACGCTCACCCATGGATGACAACCTGCAATCCGATCAGCCTGATCCGCGGGGGACCGGGCCCGGTACGGACACATCTCAGTCCGCCGCGCCCGACCCGCCGCCGGATGATGGCGGCATGGGCGAGGTGCTCGAATACCTCGAGCGCCTGAAAGCATCCCTGTTGCCCGTCTGGGAGAATTTCCTGGGCCTCGCGAAGGCCGAGTGGCGATACCTGCGCACAATGACAGTCGAGGGGTCGCGCTATATCTTTCTGCGCGCTGCACTTACGGTCACGATGCTCGTGTTGCTTATTCTCGCCTGGGTGTTTCTGATCGTGACGATCTGGACCGTCATTGAAACCTACTGCCCGGTTCCCTGGGCGGCTCCCTTTGCCATCATGATCCTCCACCTGTTGCCGGCCTGGGGGATCAAGATCCACCTGGAGAGGACCCGACTATGAGTCTCGAAGCATCTCGTCAGGCGATCCGAGACGCCCAGGCCGAGCGACTCGTGGCGCGAAAAGCACTCAACAGCAGCCTCGAGAAGGCCGGTGGAACGGCTAAGAGCCTTGATTTCAAGGACTTCACCTGCCGCCATCCACTGACTGGATTGGGCTTGGCTGCCGGGGCGGGATTCTTGCTCTGCGTGGCCGGCGGATCCGCCATTGCACGACGCGGTCTGCGAGTCGGAAGTCGAGTGGGAATCGGGATGATCGCAAAGGCATTGGCCGAGAATCTCGGCGATGTCGCCGGTGGAGAAGCGGCCGAATAAGGCCACGCGCCGCGTTCTCGCGCTTGACCCCGAGGCTTCCGACTACCCACACTCCCGGCCGAACCCATTTCCGGTAGAAGGACTGCTTCTTGTCACCCACAGCCGCCTGCGGACTACTCCTCGCTGCCAGCACGCTGATCGGCGTCGTGGCCACTGCACTGGCCCGCGTAATCAGCCATAAGACCGGCATTCTGGACTATCCCGATGCCCGCAAGATCCACAGTAGGCCGATCGCCTACCTGGGAGGGCTGGGCATCTGCCTGACCATGCTGATCGGCGTGGCGTTGCTCGGCTGGATGAATCCGCTGTACGTGGCAGGCAACCAACAACTGATCTTCGCCTTTATCATTGGGCTTCTGGTGATCTTCCTCGTTGGACTGTGGGATGATGTGGCCGGAATGCGGCCGATTGTGAAGCTGGGCTGCCAGTTGGGCGTCGCCGCGGGCTTGTGGTTTGCCGGCGTGCGCATCGAGCGTGTCACGGTCGGATTCGGCGAGCCGCTCGGCCTGATCGCTCAGGGCAACGCGAGTCTCATCGCAGCCGTCATTCGCAGCCTGCCGAGTTTCTTGCTGACGGTAGGCTGGTTCGCGGCACTGATGAATGCCATCAACCTGATCGACGGTCTGGACGGCCTGGCGGGCGGTGTCTGTTTCATCGCCTCGCTCAGTCTCGCCGCAGTGGGATTAATGATCGCACCATTCGGACAGGGCCTGACTCTCGGGCTCGTGCTGCCGGTCGTCGCCGCGGGCGCCTGCCTTGGCTTCCTCTTCCACAACTGGCACCCGGCAAGGATCTTCCTTGGCGACAGCGGATCAATGTCGATCGGCTACATCCTGGCAGCGGCCTCGCTCGTGAGCAGCACCAAGGCCCCCGCGCTCCTGACGCTCCTGTTGCCGTTGATCGCCTTGGGACTGCCGCTGTTCGAGACGGTATTCTCCTTCACGCGGCGCATCCTGACCGGCAGCCATCCTTTCAAAGCTGACCGCCGCCATCTGCACCACCGCCTGCTGGACGTCGGGCTCAGCCAACGGCGCGTGGTTCTCGTCTTCTTGTACGTCACGTTCTTCCTGGGTATCAACTCTGTGCTGCTGGCCCAGGGACGCTCCGTCTTGCTGCTAGCGAACGTTGGGGTACTTGGGATTGGCGTCCTGATGCTCATCGAATACTTGAGCTTCATGGAGAAGCGCCGAAACGAGATGCGGTCCGGCGAAAACGTCAACGGCTGAACTACTTCCCGTCAGTCGTCACCGGACGAATATCCAGCTTACTCACCAGCGCCGGATCCGGCAGCAATGCCGCGTGCAGAATCGTCTCGGCGACCTGCTCCGGTGCCACCATCCACGATTGATCCTTCTGGTGACTGCCCGGGTGAGATTCGTGGTGAAAACGCGTATCGACGGACCCAGGGCAAACCAGCGTCACGCGAATGCCGTCCTCCCGCACATCCTGCAGCAGGGACTTCGTAAACCCGTGCACGGCGTGCTTGCTCGCGAAATACCCGCAGCCCATCTTCGCCTGATTCTCCCCCGCCAACGACGAGACATTGAAGATGTGACCCCAACCGTTTTCCTTCATCCGGGGCACGGCCAGGCGCGTCATGTAGAATGTCCCGAAGACGTTGACGCGGAACTGACGCTCGAATTCGTCATCCTCGAACTTGTCAATCGGGCGGAAGACGCCGACGCCTGCGTTGTTGATGAGAAAATCCGGATTGCCTGCTGCGTCGATGGCCTTGCTGGCAAACTCCTGGCAATTCTCCCAGGAAGAGACATCCAGTTCGATTGCGGTGGCGGCGTTTCCTTCTTGCTTCAGGACTTCGACTGCAGTCTCGATCTGCTCGGCATTCCGAGCGCCCAGGACTACATGCGCCCCGGCACGTGCGAAGGCGAGAGCGACTGCTCGTCCGATTCCTCGGCTGGCTCCTGTGATCCAGGCGGTCTTTCCGTGGAGGTCTCGACTTCCTTGGGGCATGGGGAGTTCTCGCTTTCGTTTTGATCGTCATCGTCCAGCCATAACACAGGCGGCGGAGTGTTCCCGCGGCGCACACGGCGGGCTCTGCGCGGGCCCAGGAATGTCATGATCAGGATCTTGATGTCCAGCCACAGCGACCAGTTTTCGATGTAATACATGTCGTAGCGCAGACGCTGCGAAATCGATGTGTCGCCGCGGAGGCCATGGACTTGAGCCCACCCTGTCAGGCCGGTGCGAACTTTGTGCCGGGCCATGTATCGGGGAATTGCCTCGCGGAACTTGTCGACGAAATACGGGCGCTCGGGCCGCGGTCCAACAAGGCTCATGTCTCCGCGCAGGACGTTCCAGAGTTGCGGCAACTCGTCGATGTTCCAGCGCCGCAGGAATCGGCCGATAGGCGTAGCGCGCGCGTCATCTTGACTCCCCCACTGCGGGCCTTCAGGCTCCGCCGTCAGCGGCATCGTGCGGAACTTGTAGATCGTGAATTCCTGGCCATCCACGCCAAGCCGCGCCTGACGGTAAACGGCAGGCCCCGAAGAGCTGCGTTTGATGAGGAACGCGAGAATCGGATACACGGGAATCAGAACACACAGGCCAATCATCGAAACGGCGATATCGAATCCGCGCTTGATCAGAATATTCCAGCCCTGGAGAGGCGTCTCACGCAGCGTGTAGATGGGAACAGAAGCGATCTCGTCGTAGAAAATCTGCGTGCGCATCATCTCCGTCAGCGTGGGAATCACGTTCACGCGGACCGTTTCCATTTCGCTTTCCATGAAGAGACGCAGCAGGCTGTCGTGAGGCAGTTCGCTTTGCGCGACGAAGACTTCCTGGATGTGATGCTCGCGCAGCAAACGGCGGATGTCCTCCGTTGTGCCCAGCACGGGAACGCCACCGATCGTTTGACCAACGCGTTTCGCGTCCGACGCGACGAAGCCGACCTGCTCGTAGGCGTACTCGGGACGCCAGCGCAGGCGTGCGGCGAGCCGAATCGCCGTCGTCCCCAGGCCGATGATCAGAACCCGCGTCCGCGGAAGGCTGCGCCCCATGAAGTAGCGCACGATGATGCGTTGCAGGAGGAATCGCCCGATCAGGAGACAGGCCGTCACCGTAATGAGTGTGTACGGATACATCAGGCGAGCAATGTCAGGCACGCGCCAGAAGTAGTTCCGAACGACAATGAGCGCAATCGCCAGCGCCGATCCCTTGAAGAGCCGCCGAGCGCGGTTGAAAGAGATCACGCGCGGGTGGTTCTGGTAATTGTGCGTCAGATTCAGAGCAAGGAACCAAAGCCCCATGGCCCATGGAAGCTGCTCCATGTAGAGCCATGGATCCCAGCCGCCGGACGGCGCGATGGGCCCGGCATGGAATCGCAGCCAATAGGCACACGATAACCCCACGAGAACCGCCATCAGGTCGGCCACGGTCTGCAGCAGAAGGAATTCGGTTCCCTTGGACCGATGGTTCAGCATCGCAGTTGGGCTTCCTGGAGTATCCACTGGGCGAGCTCATGACGGAAATTCGCGGGAGAGAATTTACACGCGTGCATTCTCGCCTCAGATTGACTATAGTCCTCTTCCTGAAACCCCGTCAACAATTCGGCCAAAGATTCTGCATCTTCTCCTTCGAAGAACCGCCCCGTCTTGTCCTCCACGACAGTTTCAGTCACGCCGCCTGCCCGCAAGGCAAGCACCGGCCTGCCGCAGGCCTGGGCCTCGAGCGCGGCGATTCCATAGTCCTCCACGCCGGGATACAGCAGCGCCCGGCAGTGCTGATACGCGTCCCGAAGGTCTTCCTGCGGGACCCAGCCTCGAAAGTCCACGCCTTCGTGGGCCGAAGCCTGCAGAGCCTCCCGTTCCGGACCGTCACCGACGACGACAAGCTTCACATCGGCCAGCCGGGCGGCCTCGACGGCGCGCTCGACGTGTTTGTAGGGCACCAGTGCAGAGACCACGAGGAAGTAATCGCCCGGAGGATCTTCGGAGGGGACAAAGAACTCCAGATCCACAGAGGGGTAAATCACGCTTGCGCGGCGGTCCCAAAACCGCTCGATTTTCCGCGCGATATGGGCGGAATCGGCGGCAATCGCGTCGATGGATTGAGCCGTCGCGGCATCCCAACGCTGCAGTCGGCCGCGAAACAGCTTCAGGGCCGTATCCTGAATGGCTTTGCCCGATAGATAGTCCTCGAAGTGATCCCACACGTATCGCATGGGCGTGAAGACGTAGGCCATCATGGTGCCTCGCCGGGGCGGCGGGGCGCCCTTGGCAACGCAGTGCGAGGTGGCGACCACGAGGTCGTAGTCGGCGGTCGGGAACTCCCCCACCGCCCGCGGCATCATCGGCAGAGCCTTGCGATAGTGGCGTCGCAGCGCCGGGAGACGATCGGCCCAGCGCGATTCGATGACGTTCATTCGACGGATCGTGCGGCTGACCTTGCCCGGCTCGTACAGCAACGTGTACACATCGGCGTCGGGCAGGAGCTCGCAGACATGCTCGAGCACCTTCTCGCCGCCACGCATGCCATTCAGCCAGTCGTGGACCAGTGCCACGCGCCGCCCACACGCAAAATCCTGAAGCTGCTCGATGCTTGCCCCGTTCGTCATGAGATGGAGGAAAGCCGCGGATGGCCGGGAAGGTCAAGAGGGACGGTTCGCCAAGCCAATAGAGAAGGGCGCAATAGCAAGCTGCCAACACCGATGAACGTCAGCGATTTTGACTACACCCTGCCGGAAGAATTGGTCGCCGCGCACCCGAGCGAGCGGCGCGATGAATCGCGTCTGCTCGTGGTTCCGCCCGGCGCGGGCTCGGAACATCGCCAGTTCCGTGACCTGACCGAGTATCTGCGCCCCGGCGATCTTCTGGTCATGAACGACAGTCGCGTGATTCCGGCGCGCCTGTTCGGACATCGTGAGCCGGGCGGCGGCAAGTGCGAGGTGCTTCTGCTCGAGCCGGCCGGCGATCTGAAATGGCAGGCGATGGTCCGGCCTGGTAAGAAGTTGCGAGTGGGTTCACGGATCGTTTTCGGCGAAGGGCTCGCCGCGGAAGTCGAGGAAGATCTGGGAGGCGGCGAGCGCCTTCTGCGCTTCGAGTGCGGAGGCGAATTCCGCGAGGCCCTGGATCGGCTCGGGCACATGCCGCTGCCGCCGTATATTCTCGCACGACGTGGAGCGCGCGAATCGCTGCCCCAAGATCGTGAACGCTACCAGACCGTGTACGCCGATCGCGAAGGCTCTGTGGCAGCGCCGACCGCCGGGTTGCATTTCACCGACGAGATGCTCGCCGCCATGAACGACATGGGAGTCGAGACGGCGCGGGTGACGCTTCATGTTGGCGCCGGGACCTTCCAGCCCATTGCCGTGGATCGCATCGAAGATCATCCGATGCACGCCGAGGAATATGAGATTTCCCCCGAGGTCGCGGAGACGATCAACCGCGCAAAATCGGAAGGGCGTCGAGTCATTGCCGTCGGTACCACTTCCGTTCGAACAATTGAGAGCGCCGGCGCGACTGGAGAGGTTGTTCCAGGTTGCGAGAAGACGCGCCTGATGATCCTTCCCGGTTACAAGTTCCACATCGTCGATGGGATGATCACGAATTTCCATCTACCCCGTTCGACGCTGCTCTGCCTCGTGGCCGCAATGATCGGGCGCAAACGCCTGCTCGATCTCTATGAAGAAGCGATCCGCGAGCGCTATCGATTCTACTCCTACGGCGACGCGATGTTGATTCTACCGCAAGGGAATGCCGATGCTGTCGAATGAAGCTCTTTGGTTCCTGTTTCTGATTCTGGATCTCGGCGTGCTGCTCGTGCTGTTTCGGTTCTTCGGACGCACGGGCCTTTACATCGCCATCGCGTACAGCATTTTACTGTGCAACATCCAGGTGCTCAAGACCGTCGAACTCTTTGGCATGACGGCGACGCTGGGGAACATCCTGTACGGCAGCCTGTTCCTGGCGACGGACATCCTGGGGGAAGTCTACGGCAAGTCGGCGGCGCGCAAGGGCGTCATCATCGGATTCGTCGTGCTGCTGATCATGACGGTCTACATGCAACTTGCGCTGCAGTTCCAGCCAGACAGTTCCGACTTCGTCGATCCGCACCTGCAGGCGATCTTCGGATTCCTGCCCCGCGTGGCCGCCGCCAGCTTCATCGCGTACATGGTCAGCCAGTTCCATGACGTTTGGGCCTTCCATTACTGGAAGGCCCGGTTCAAAGGTCGTCATTTGTGGCTGCGGAATAATCTGTCGACGATTGTCAGTCAGGCGATCGACTCGGTCGTCTTCTGCTCGATCGCTTTCATCGGAGTTTTTGAGACATCAGTCGTTGTGAGCATCTTTGTGACGACCTATGTCCTCAAACTCGTCGTCGCAATTCTCGACACGCCGTTCATTTACCTGGCATGCCGAATGGCGGGTCACTCTCGCGGTACAGGTTCAGGGGCCGGCGCTTCCTCGGCCGGCTGACTGAGTTCGCCCGGCACCTTGAATTCTTCTCGCTGGCTCTTGAAAGAATCCGGCTGATCTTTGATCCTTCCGACAACGTACCAGTAGTAGGACGCGCCGGGCTTCAGCGGCGTGTCGAGCACCGTGGAGAAGCCTTCCACCACGGTTGTCGGCTGGTCCGGATGATCAGTCCCCTGCTCCCAGACATAGACTTCGTACTTCATTTCCTTGTCGCCCGACCAGGAGAGCAGCGGTGTTAAGTCCGTCGCCTCGGGCACCTCGAATGAGACGGTCAATTCGGAGGGGTCTTTCGCCTCATCGTAGAGAATCGCGGCGACGCAGGCCGTGGAATTCGCCGCGAACGTTCCGGCAATCAACGCCACGAAGCCAAGTCGCGCAAGGTCCGCACGACGCTGCGGCGCCATGATGACGAGGCCACCGATCTGGATCCCAATGGAACCGATATTCGCGAACCCGGCCAGCGCGTAAGTCATGATCACGCGCGTCCGGGGGCTCAGTACTTCACCCATGCTTTGCAGATCGGCAAACGCGACGAACTCGTTTGCGATCGTCTTCAAGCCCATCAGGCGGCCCGCTTGAACCATCTCCTCTTTGGGAACGCCCATCATGAATGCGAGCGGGGAGAAGATGTAACCAACGATGGTCTTCAAGTTCCAGGCTTCCTGCAGGTGGAATCCACCGTCGCCAAACGGGAACATGATCGCGCCACCGATCAGGCCGATCACGAGATCCAACACGGCGATCAACGCCAGGAAGGCGATCAGCATGCCGCCAACATTCAGAGCCAGCTTCACGCCTTCGCCAGCCCCGCCGGCCGCTGCATCGACGACGCCGTCGTACTGCTTCGGCATATCGATGTTTACCTTGCCGAGCGTCTCTGGTGTTTCCGTTTCTGGCACAATCAATTTGCCAAACATCAGCGCGGCCGGAGCCGACATGACGCTGGCCGCAAGAAGGTGGCCCGCAATGCCTGGGATGTCCTTCGACAGCATCCCTACGTAGGCCGCCATCACACCGCCTGCCACCGTGGCGAAACCGCCGGTCATCACCGTCATCAGTTCGCTGCGAGTCATGGTCGGAACGAACGGCCGCACAATCAGCGGCGCTTCGGTCTGTCCCACGAAGATATTGCCGGATGCCGACAGTGTTTCCGCACCACTCGTCTTCATCGTGACGGCCATCACCCAGGCAATGCCCTTCACAACAAGCTGCATGATGCCCAACTGATAAAGGATGGCGGTCAGTGCGCTGAAGAAAATGATCGTCGGCAGGACGTTGAACGCGAAGTAGAATCCGAACTTGCCCTGACCGCCTGGCTTCGCGAGTTCGCCAAAGACGAACTCCGAACCGGCCTGCGTCGCCTCGATGACCTTCATGAAGACGTTATTCATGAGAGTGAAGAACCACTCGCCGGGCGTCGTGCGCAAAATGATCAGCGCGAAGATGAGCTGAAGCCCCAGTCCCCAAGCCATCAGCGGCCAGCGCTTCAGCGCTGCCTTGCGATCCTTGCTCATGGCCAGACAGATCGCCATCATGACCAGGATGCCGAAGAACGGAATAATCCGAGACAATTCACTACTCCTGCGGCGGGTGCCCGCCTCGTAACGTTTCCTGAACAAAGCCAGCCTGTTTGACTGCCTTCCTCGGCGTACGGGAGCAAGCAAAGTCTTGGGTTTTGAATGGAACGGGGAACGCAGGGGGTGTGCACTCGTGATGATCGGGCAAAACCTGAATGGGTGCAATTGCAAGGCCAAATAGTAATAGTAAGCGCTTTGACTTAATTCACGCACGGCTGCATTGCCGGTGGAAGCGAATCTATCTGCATCTTGTTTCGCGTTTTGCCCGGATTAGTTAAAGCACTTTTACACTTGACCTGGGAGCGCAATGCGGTCCAAATGAAATCGCTGTCTGCCGAGTTTCTCAGGCCATTTCGGACAATCAACCCCTCCAAGGCTATGCGTCAAAGAACCGAGCAGCAGAGAATCACGAGGAAGTTGTCAAAGCGCTTACACTTCAAGAAAGGACCTCCAGAAAGGACAAGACGAATTATGATGAAACGTACACGCAAGACTCTCGCTATGGCGCTGGGCTGTGGGCTGCTTGCCGGCTCCGCATCTGCTGCCCTTGTCGTCAGTAATTCCGCCGACAACTCGGCCTACGATGGTGGGTTCAGTGATGGAATCTCCGCAGGCACTGGTTGTGGCGCCTGGACCGTTGTGACCGCCACGAATGCTCTGGCATTCACAGGAAACTCGCGCGCCAATGGGTTCGCGGCCGGCATGGGCATCAATACGCCAGGTGGCGACACCGGGCGCGCCTTTGGCCTGTCGGCTTCCGACGGCGATGCCAGTTCCGCGGTCCTGCCATTCAATAGCGCCGTGCAAGTCGGACACACACTTCGGTTTGGTATGGACTACGGCTTCATCGAGAACGGCGGCGTGATCGGTGCGCGTTTGCAGAACGCAAGCGGCGAAGAGGTGATGGCACTGACGTTCACAGGCGGCGGCGGCTTCGATGCAGTGGACGCTGGCGGCACAACAGCCACCGGAATCGATTACTCCTCCGACGGATTCGAGGTTGAGATCACGCTCGACAGCGCGTCCACCTATTCTGCGTCTATTCTGCGCTTGAATGATGGCTCGGTGACCGATCTGTCGGGCACGCTCGCCTCCCCTGCCGGAGGTCAGTCCATCAACCAGGTCGCCTTCACGTGCGACAACGTGGCGACATCCGGTTCCAGCGGCGATCAGGGCTGGTTCTACTACTTCAATAGCATCGAAGTGGATGATAACACGGACACTCCGACGATTGTTGCGGCAGATGACGCAGACGACGCGGCCTACGACGGTGGCTTCTCAACGGCGCTGAATGGCGGAAGTGGCTTTGGTGCCTGGGTGCTTTCGACCGGAACCAATGCGCTCGCCTTCACAGGCGATTCTCGCGCAAACGGCAGCACTGGCGGCCGTGGAATCAATACGCCCGGTGGCGATCTGGGAACAGCGTGGGGCATCTGCGCATCAGACAGCGAAATCGCCGAGGCGGTTCGCCCGCTGAGCACCGCGCTGGCTGTCGGACAAACCGTGAGCTTTGAGATGGACTACTCCTTCGTTGAGAATGGTGGATTGGTTGGTGCGGCTTTGCGGAACGCAAGCAATGAGAAACTGCTCTCCATCGAATTCCTCGGTGGTGGGAGCGGATTCTACGTCAGCGATGGTGCCGGCCAGACCGATACCGGATTGGGTTGGTCCCAGGAGGGGTTCCTGGTCGAGTTCACACTCGACACAGCGTCGACGTACACCGCGGTCGTGACAAGCTATCGGGATGGAGCCGTCTATACAGTCTCCGGATCGCTCGCCTCGCCATCGGGCGGCCAGGTCATCGACAACCTGGCATTCTTCGCGGATAACATTGCACCGAGCGGCAGCGCGTCCGATGCGGGCTGGGCGTATTACTTCAACAGCCTGGAAGTCACTGGAGCAGCAAGTGGCAGCGCTGTGAGCGACTGGATGCAGTACTGAGAAGGCTTCGGCTTTACAGTCCGAGCAATAGGAAGTTCTAGGGGGCCCTCCCGATCCAGCGGCCACACTGGATCGGGAGGTTTCTTTTTAGGGGACACGAACTTCTACGATTGAAACCCACCGATCGCCTTCTGGGGTATCAAGGCTCTGAACAATCTTTGCCGCTACATCTCCAATGCTCAATGGGGCAACTGGAGGCCACGGAGATTGGGGCGCGACAACCCAGATGCGTCCGTGAAGATCGGTGGGGATGTCTGCATCCGAACGCGTCGCGGATAATGCGAGCGTCTCGAACTTGAAGGTTGGGGAATTGAGAATCCAGTCCGGCACGATGATCATTTCCGGCGCGTCATCTGCTGAACGAAGTGCCCGTGCCAGTTCGGCAAAGGTATTGTTGAATTCGTGATCGGTCGCCGGATGGTCCGGCCAGGTTCGGAAGTAGCGCAGCATCTCCCCCGCTGCGAACCATGCGAGGAATACGAGGAGGATGCCCGCGGCCAGGTGCCGATTTGTTCGGGTCTCTGCGAAGGCAAGGATGGCCTCGAGACCCAGCGCCAAGACGGCTGCCACGGCAGGAGTCAGAAGCAGCAGTCGCAGCATATTCGGCGCGCCGAACGAGAGAACCGATGCGAGCGACCCCACGATAAGCCAGACGATCAGAAAGGCCTCCGGCCATTGTCGGCGCCAGGCTCGTTTGCAGGCGACCGCGAATCCGAAGTAGAAGAGAAGTCCGGTGACAATATCGAAAACGGGGATGCCTGTGCCGTGGGGATCCATCTCGGGGGCACCGGAACGCTTCCGATCAATCCAACGCGCTGCGGAGTCGGGTCCGTCCGAAGACCAGAGAATGCTCTGCACGAACCGCGGTGGCCCAGGGATGTTGTGCTTGCCAACGTGATCGCCTCGAAAGGCCGGCATGAGCGCAACATCGCGCGCCTGCCGAGCAATCCGCGCCCAACCCTCAGGCCCTTGGCTGATTAACGAGACTTCCTTCTCGCGTCCACTGAAGTGCTCGGGATTCGCGATGTAGTCGATGCCGAGCGGAAGAAAAACAATGATCGCGGCCAGAATCCCCGCAACGGATGCGCGCCGGCTGCAGTGGGCGCCATCTACTTTGAGCTTCCAGACAATTCCAAGAACGATCCCAATCAGCGCAGCAACGACAAACAGTCGCATCGACAGGTACGTGTACAGCGACAGACTGAGCAGGGCTCCCGTAGCAATCGCATCGAGGAGCTTGCGCTTCCTGATTGTCCGATACAGAAAGCCTGTGATCAGCGCCGCAAAGAACGGCGTCAGAATCGTTCGGAAAGCCAGGCGGGAGAAATGAACATGCCAACGCATGAACGAGAACACACAAGCAGTGGTGAGCGCATCCCGCGGCCCCATGAATTGTCGCGACATCCACCAGACCGCCGGGATTGTCAGCGTGCCGATCGCTGCGCTGACGGCTCGAATTGCCGTCGCATTGGGCCCGCCGACCAGAATGCCGATCGCCTCGAGATACATGTACAGCGGCTCGCGGGGGTGCCCTTCCGTCATGAAGAAGATCGGGAATCCATGACCGTGAATGACCCCCCATGCATCGAGTCCATTGATCGCCTCGTCGTACCACAAGCCCGGCGGCAGGACATCAAGATGCCAGAAACGCAGGAGCCCTCCCACGAGTGTGATCACAGCAAGCGCGATCCACTCCCAACGGGCGATCGGGGGCGGTGTGGCGGTTGGCGAATTTCGTGGCTCGTCCGTCTTCATGCCCGGCACTATGAGGAGACGGGCGAACGAGGGAAATCGGAAATGTGAGAGGTCAGTGCAAACTTGCGCGGTAACTCTGCAACGCAGCGTTCAGTTCGTCGATTGTAATGATCCCATTCCCATCCAGGTCGGAGGACAGTGGAGCAGAACGAAGACCGCGAAATGCCAGAACGGTTTGATTGAACTCTGAGAGCACGACTTCTCCGTCACCATTCTGATCTCCGGCCAAAGCTGCAATCAAAGTGAGTCTCGTCGCCCCATAGGATGGAATCAGGTAGAGATTCCCACCAAGATTGCTCCCGAGGATGCTGGAATGAGAGCCCGAGTGGGAGCTGTACGTTGCGACCGTGAATTCATCGCCTGAAGCTGGCACGAAGCCATCGATGACTTGGACATGCAGGTTTCCGGCGAAGCCCGCGTTCCCTGTGATTGCCATCAAGTCGTGCTCGAGCCCGGGAACGTAGCCGCCGATCTCGATTTCGAGTGCCGACGCTGCAGTTTCCGAGTAATCCCCGTCCACTGTCAGAGTTCCCGCTGACAAGCCTGGCGCCGCAGTTCCTCCTGCAAGCTCGAGAGTTCCCTGGACATTACCATTCCCGCCAATTGTGCCGCCTTGGATCAGGAGGCTTCCAGCAGGAGCGACCACAGCCCCTTCCACGAGCATCGAACCTGATTCTTGAGTGGCTCCAGCCCCGACAAACTCAAGGACTCCGGCGGAAGAGACCTGCAGCACGCCCGCGTTCACGAATCCTTCAGCGCCCGGCTGAACGGTCATCGTCCCCCAATCGACGACGATCTGCCCTTCGTTCCGGAAGCCGCCCGCACCATGAAGGATTGCCCCGTTGCCCTGGATCCGATGAGAGGATGACTGAGTCAGGATGGCTCCAGGGGCGGCATCAATGCTCATGCCTCCGTCCATCAGGATTTCTCCGAGGCCATCGAGCGTTTGAGTCGCGTTTGCCAGCGTCAAACCCGTGAGTCCGGACATCATCAGTGTGCCATTGTTTGTAACGCCACCATCGAGAACCAGCGTTCCCCCATCCGGGACTTCATTGGTGATCTCCAGTGCTACGGAGTTGAGAGTTGCGCTCGTGAACCGGCCTCCATTGGCGATCACACCTCCTGCAACGATAGCATAGATATTAGCCGGCCCATCGATAGTTCCCGAGTTGTTATCGATGGTGCCCTCCACGGAGAGGGCATCGGAACCGGAGGCAGTAATCAAACCCCGGTTTATTCCACCTAACACACGCAATGGTGCTCCGGGCCAATCGCCTTGGATCAGGCCGAAGTTCCTTATGCCTCGAATCTCGGAGTAGTTTCCTCCCCGAATCGTGTGACTCGCTGTGTTGAACAGAGGGGCCGTGTTCGCATCGAGGATGGCGCCATCCAGAATAAGTTCTCCCGGACCTGACAGCACTGTTGAACTGCTCGTTGCGATCGTGGCGCCAAAGGCCTGAAGGGTTCCGTTATTCACCAGGTCCCCGTCCAAAATCAACGAATCGCCCGGCTGCGCTTCCGTGAAGACTTCCAGCGTCACATCGCGGACAACAGCATTCTGGAAACGAACTCCATTGGACAAGGTCCCGCCCGTCAGATCTCCAAGCGCTACAGCCGAGCCATCAACTACGCCACCTGTGTTGTCGATGACGCCCTCGAGAGTAAGCGCGTTCGATGCCATGCACTGAATGACTCCCTCGTTCGTCCCACCGATCATTCGCAAAGGGCTCCCCGGCCACTCGCCCGAAATGGTTCCGAGATTCCGAAGATCTCGCAGTTCGGCGAGATTTCCCCCACGGATTGTGTGTCCGGGGCCGTTGAATAATGGCGCGGCGGTTCCATCGATGATCGTCCCATCGGTTATCAGCTCGCCGATTCCCAGAAGTTGGCTTGTTGTACTGCTGGCGATGGTGGCATTGAAAGCCTGCAGTGTTCCGTTGTTCGTTACTTCGCCATCGAGTGTCAGGTGATCCCCAGGCTGCATCTCGGTAAATACTTCAAGGGTCACATCGCGAATGACCGCGTCTTGAAAGCGGACCCCATTGCTCAATGTTCCCCCCGTGATGCTGCCCAATGCCACAGCGGGACCATCGATCGCCCCGCCGGTATTTGTGATGCTCCCTTCGAGCGTCAGTGAGTTCGAACCAGAAGATTGAAAAACTCCTACGTTCGACCCGCCGATGACTCGCAGAGGCGATCCCGGCCACTCGCCGGCAATTGTCCCCTGATTGTAAACGTTATGTGCCTCGGCGAGGTTGCCCCCGCGAATCGTGTGAGTCGGGCCGTTGGTCAAGGGGGCGGAAGTTCCATCGAGAGTCGCCCCATCCAGAATGAACTCGCCTGGACCTGAGAGCAGAGCCGTGCCACTCGTGGCGATGGTCATGCCGAATGCCTGGAGAGTACCATTGTTCGTGACTTGGCCATCGAGAGTGAGTTGGTCGCCAGGTTGCCCTTCAGTAAAAACCTCCAGGGTCACATCTCGAATGACGGAATTCTGAAACCTGACGCCATTGGCAAGCGTTCCGCCGGTGATATCTGCCAGCGAAACGACTGTGCCCTCGATCACACCGCCAGTATTATCGATTGTCCCTTCCAAAGAGACCGCGTTTATGGAATTGGAGAGAATGGTCCCTTGGTTGACACCACCAATAAAGCGAAGAGGATCGCCCGGGTTCTCCCCTGCAACTTGTCCCAGGTTGTGGAGATTGCGCAACTCAGTGCCGAGCCCACCTCGCATCGTGTGGCTGGGTCCATTAACGAATGGTGCAGAAGTCCCATCGAGCACTGCGCTGTCGAGATAAAACTCGCCGGAGCCAGACACGATCGAGGAACTTGCGGCATCGATGAACCCTTGAAAGACCTGCAACGTTCCGTTGTTGGTGATGTCGCCATCCAGATGCAGCGTATCTCCGGGGTTGAGTTGATTGTAGACTTCCAGCGAAACGCCACGAATTGTGGAATCCTGAAAGCGCGCGCCGTTCGAGATATCACCGCCAGTGATATCTGCAGTCGAGACCGCGTTTCCATCGATCACTCCACCCGTGTTGTCGATCGTGCCTTCGAGTGAGATCTGCCCCCCGGATGAGGCCTGAATGAGCCCCTGGTTCGCTCCACCGTTCACTCGCAGAGCGCCGGGCGATTCGCCGACGATCTCACCGAGATTCGTCGGCTTCCGAACTTCCGCGCTGTCGCTTCCGCGAATCGTCTGACTAGCCCCGATCGTCCAAGATGTTCCGCCGGTTGCCGCGAGAACGGAGGATTGGGAGAGGCTGATCTGCCCTGTACCATGGATGGTGCTGCCACTTGACACTTCCAAGATTGCGGGACTGGCGCCGCCAGGCAGGTCGACCGAACCATCATTCGTGAACGAGTCGGAGACGATGCTCAGTACCGATCCGGCGCCTATCTGAAGCGAATCCCCCGCGCCCACGTCCAGCCCATCGATCGTGTAGGACCCGGACAATACCGCAAGAGCATTCGTGCCTGGATTCGCATCGATGATGGCCAAACAGGTCGTTGATGGATTATTGTCAGGGATAACGGCCGGGGACCAACTGGAGGGAGCCCCCCACCCATTGTCGGCGATCCACGTGACACTGATCTGGCCCCCTTGAGAATCGGAGGAAACAGCGAGCAGCGCCCCTACTAAAAGGACGATGGGAAACCAGCGTCTCATCTCAATCTCCCCAAACGCGAGAATGGTCGACAATGAAAGTTCGCGGAAATGAATAACGCGGTGTCGAATCTACGCCCCCTCTTCCGTGCTACAATGGGAATCTGGGAATTCATCGCGTCATCGGCCTGGAGGGCAGTATGATTGATCGGGAATCGGCAAAATCCTCGTTCTCCCCCACTTTGGCCTTGCCCGAGCCCGGGGGAGGTCACTATAGATTCCCCTCGTTTCGGGGGGTGGTTAGCTCAGTTGGTTAGAGCGCCGGCCTCACATGCCGGAGGTCACAAGTTCGACTCTTGTACCACCCACCACCGAGCTTTCCAGGGCCTCTCCTCCGCGAGAGGCCCTTTTTTCGATTTCGACGGCAGAGGATCACGTTATGGTCAAACGAATCAGCGTCAAGGGCTCCGGACAGGGGCTGCATGAGTTCACCGGCCAGGTCGCGGCAGTCGTGCACGAGTCCGGCATCAGCGAAGGGCTCTGCACGGTCATGGTGCAGCATACATCCGCCAGCCTGACGATTCAGGAGAATGCCGATCCGTCCGCCCGCCACGATCTGGAGAATTGGCTCAACCGACTGGTGATGGAAGACGATCCGCTCTATACGCACACGATGGAAGGGCCGGACGACATGCCGTCGCACATCAAGGCCGCTTTGACATCCACGACGCTGTCGATCCCGGTGTTGGGCGGGCGACTTGCGCTCGGCACTTGGCAGGGAATCTATCTGTGGGAACATCGGCGGAGAAGCGGATCGCGAAACATCGTCATTCACGTGGGCGAGTAACTTGACCGAACAGAACTCGTGCTGGAGTGTTTGGGTCGATACTGGCGGAACCTTCACGGACTGCCTGGCTATCGCGCCGTCCGGCGAAGTCCGCCGGGCAAAGGTCCTGAGTAGCAGCGCGCTGCGCGGCCGTGTGACGGAGGTTCTCGAAGGCGGGCGCTATCGTGTCGAAGGACTGGCCGGCCTGCCGAAGGATCTTCCAGTTGGGTTCACTTGCGCGCGGTTGGATGAATCAGCTTTAGCAGCGCGCGTCTCCGGATTTGATCCGAATGAAAGCGAGCTTTCTATCGACGGCCCGCTTGAGCTGAAGCCTGGGGATGCCTTCGAACTGTGCTCCCCGGACGAAGCCCCCATCCTGGCCACTCGTGTCGCTCTGGGGGTTGCCGCAAACGGATCCATTCCCTCCTTTACGCTTCGCCTGGCGACGACTCGCGGTACAAACGCGCTGCTCGAACGGCGCGGTTCTCCACCCGCGCTCTTCATCACACGTGGCTTTGGCGACTTGCTGCGAATTGGCACACAGCAACGTCCCGACTTGTTTGCCTTGGAGATCAAGAAGCCGGCGCCGCTGTACGCAGAGGCAATTGAGATCGAAGAGCGCCTGGCGGCTGACGGTTCTGTTCTGCAGCATTTGGATGTCGAAGCCCTTGATGACTCCATCAAGAGATTACTCCACGCAGGAATCGAATCCGCGGCAGTGGCTCTGTTGCATAGTCATCGCAACAGCACGCACGAGCGTACGCTGGCAGATCGCCTGCGTAAGCGTGGCTTTCGATACGTCTGCGCGTCGAGCGATCTGGCTGAACAGATTGGCATTCTCGGGCGCGCTCAGACGGCTGTTGTGAATGCCTACCTCTCGCCTGTGATCGATGCCTATCTGCAGAACGTTGCTAGCCAGGCGGGACCCGGCCTTCGCACTCTGCATGTTATGACCAGTGCAGGCGGTCTGGTTCAGCCCAAGGATTATCGTGCGAAAGACAGTCTGCTCAGCGGGCCGGCGGGCGGGGTTGCGGGAATCGCAAGTGCCGGAACGAAATCGGGGTTCACAAGACTGATCGGCTTCGACATGGGCGGTACGAGCACCGACGTGTCGCGCTGGGACGGCGACTTCGAGTACATCTTCGAGCACGACGTCGGCGACGCACACCTTGTAGCGCCCGCGCTTGCAATCGAGACAGTTGCGGCCGGCGGCGGATCCGTTTGTCAATTCGATGGCGAGAGGTTACGAGTCGGTCCGGAAAGCACCGGCGCGTCGCCGGGTCCTGCGTGCTATGGCGCAGGCGGGCCGCTGTCTCTGACCGACGTGAACTTGCTGCTCGGACGATTGAATCCTGCGGCCTTCGAAATTCCGATCTTCCCGGACGACGCCCAGCAGCGGCTCGAAGAGACACTCCGCGCGCTGTGCGAACGTACCGGAACGACGATGTCGGAAAGAGAACTTCTCGAGGGTTTCCTGGCGATCGCAAACGAGCGCATGGCGGAAGCGATTCGCCGTGTCTCCGTCCGAAAGGGCTACGACCCGCGCGATCACACGCTGGTCGCATTCGGCGGGGCAGGTGCACAGCATGCCTGTGGCGTTGCAGAACTTCTTGGCATTACCACGATCCTCGTTCCCGAAGACGCCGGCCTTCTGAGTGCGGTTGGTCTGGGTCATGCCATGATTGAACGGTTTGCAGAACGCTCAGTCCTTGCTCCACTTGCAGACATCGTGGAATCAATCACTACCTGGCTGGACGACTTGGCAGAAGAGGCGATGAAAGCCCTCCAATGCGAGGGGCTCGTGCGCGATCGCATTGTCATCCGCCGGCGCATCGCCAACGTACGATTCGCCGGTCAAGACGCGACGCTCGCAATCGAATTGGATGATCCCAGTGACCTTCAGAAGGACTTTGAACGCCGCTACGAGGCTCTCTACGGCTATCGCCCGGAGTCGCGCCCGCTGGAGGTCGTTTCTCTCCGGTTGGTGGTGTCCGAGCGACCGCGTACTGAAGTACAGAACGCAACAGTTCCAATTGCATACATGCCAAAGCCGGCAGGGAGCGTCGGCGAAGTTCCGACGTATCGCCGTAGCGAGCTGCGAGCAGGAGCGCAAGTTATCGGTCCTGCCTTGATCTTCGAAGCACACAGCGCCACCGTCGTCGAATCGGGCTGGACTGCGAGCATCGACGCGGTAAGAGCCATCGTTCTGAGGAGAGAACCATGACGCGAAGCAGCAAGGCTCGCAGACAACGCATTGCGCTCATCACGGGTGCATCGGCCGGATTCGGTGCGGAATTTGCGCGGCAACTCGCGGCTGACGGCTACCACCTGATTCTCACCGCCAGGCGACGTCACCGACTCAAGGAACTCGGGGATGAACTGCATGCGAAGTATGGAGTCCGCGTGCTGATCGAGACAGCCGATCTGGCAGAGCCAGGGGGCGTGGACAAGCTGCTGCGATTCCTGGATGAGAAACGGATCGTGCCAACGCTTTTTGTCAATAACGCAGGCTTTGGTTTTCACGGGGCGATCGTCGAGAATACAAATGAAGCCACGCGAGCCATGCTGCATGTAAACATCGTCGCCGCTACGTTGTTGGCCCGATCCATTGCCGAGCGAATGCTCGCGCGCGGGCGTGGAGGTATCATCAACCTCGCGTCGCTGGCGGCGTACCAGCCTTGTCCCTACACCGGCGTTTATGGTGCGACGAAGTCTTACCTCTATATGTTCTCCGAATCGCTGCGCGAAGAACTGCATGGAACTCCGATTCGCGTGATGGCGCTGTGTCCGGGCATGACAAGGACAGAGTTCCACCTGAACGCCGGGCCGCCGTATCGAATGCAGCAGGAAAGCCTTTTTGCGGATGTGGGCGACACCGTTCGCGAATGCCTTTTAGTATATCGTCGCGGCAAGAGCGTCTACGTTCCTGGCTGGAAGAACCGGGCCGCGATCCAGATCCAACGATTCGTTCCTCGCTCATGGGTCACGCGGCTGGCGGCTTGGGTATTAGCCCCGATCGGAGAGAAATAGTCATGCACGCCGACCCGATCCAACTCGAGCTATTCACGAATCGCCTGCGCGCCATTGCCTGGGAAATGGGCGAACTGATGCGCCGCACTGCGATGTCGACAAATGTGAAGGAGCGGCTCGATTTCTCCTGTGGGGTCTTGGATGCTCGTGGTGAATTGGTGGTGAATGCGCCGCACATTCCCGTTCACCTCGGTGCACTTGGCCTGTGTGTTCAGCAGGTCCAAGCTGCTCTGGATCTGCAGCCCGGCGATGTGGCCATCACGAATCATCCCGCTTACGGCGGTTCGCATTTGCCCGACGTGACAATTGTGACGCCGGTGCACTGCCAGGGTGAACTGATCGGCTTTGTGGCAACGCGCGCGCACCACGCAGAGATCGGCGGCGCGACTCCGGGATCCATGCCCCCGAGCGCGACTGCTCTTGATGAGGAAGGCGTGATCATCGCTCCTCGCCTGCTTGTCCGACAGGGAAAAGCCCAGTGGGATGAGATTCGATCAATCTTAACGGGCGGACGTTATCCAACGCGTCTGATTGAGGAGAATCTCGCCGATCTGGCTGCGGCCGTGGCAGCAAACCATCGCGGCACCGAGGCCTTGCGTGCATTGGCAGAACAGGACGGAATCACAGCGTTGACTGGAGCAATGTCCGCCTTAAAAGCGCGAGCCGAGCGCCGGATGCGCGAGGCGCTGCGTAGAAGAGGGGACGGAGTCTACGAAGCAGAAGAACGTCTCGATGACGGATCCCCGTTGCGCGTTCGAATCAAAGTCTCCGATGGAGACGCCATAATAGATTTCGCAGGCACTGCACCAATCCATCCTGGAAATCTGAATGCAACTCCGGCCATCGTGCGCAGCGTCGTGATCTATGTCCTCCGCCTGCTCGTCGATGAGCCGCTGCCATTGAACGAAGGGCTCCTCGCGCCCGTAACGCTGCGCATTCCGATGGGCTCGATGTTGAATCCAGACTTCGAAGCCTCTCCCCCGCCAGCCGTTGTTGGAGGCAATGTAGAGACGAGCCAGCGTCTCGTCGATACGCTCATCAAGGCGCTTGGCCTGATGGCATGCGGACAGGGCACGATGAACAACACGCTGTTCGGGAATGAACGATTCGGATACTACGAGACGCTTTGCGGCGGCGCAGGAGCAGGCCCTGGTTTCGGTGGAGCCGACGCGGTGCATACCCACATGACAAACACGCGCATCACCGATCCGGAGGTTCTCGAACATCGGTACCCGGTGCGTGTTGAGCGCTTCGCAATTCGAACGGGATCCGGTGGGGCTGGTCAATTTCGCGGCGGAGATGGAGCGGTGCGCGAGTTGCGCTTCCTGGAACCAGTGCAGGTCTCCCTCCTGACACAGCACCGCGTCGAACGTCCCTTCGGTATGGAAGGTGGCGAGCCCGGACAGATCGGCCGTCAGCGCATAGTGAAAAGCGATGGTAGCGTTTGCTCTCTGAGTCCAAGTGCGAGCATCGAATTACAAGTGAATGATCGCTTGATTGTTGAAACGCCGGGAGGCGGCGGATATGGACTTTCGAAGACTTAGGACTCGGACAGTGTCCCAATCAGGCTCTCGACCTGTCGCGAAATGGCTGCACGTTCTCTGAGCAATCGCGGAATCAGGCGCCTTCGCCCCTGCAGGATCTTTGCGGCGCGCGCCCAACGAATTCCATCCTGGCGCAGATCGCGGAAGCGCAAACTGGCAATCCACGCACCTGGCAGCGACACGAAGTATACTAATCCGGCGAGAATAGATAGCCACCACGAGACTCCAAACCAGATCAGAAGCGCGATCAGGATTGCCGACTGGATCGCAAAGAAGATCGGGGCGATCACAAGCCCCGGAATGAGCAACCAGGTCGAATGCGCAACGATGCCATCCGGGTTGAACCGACGCTCGAATGCAACGACAGCTCGCTCGGCTATGTAGGCATTCACTCGTCCCCATGCGGCAATTGGAAGCCCAATGATCCACATTGCGGATCTCATCGCAAGTCGTGCTGCGACTCGCGACATCGAGGAAGCCGAGTCGAGTTCATCCGGCCGCAATCCGAGAGCATCCAATGCACGACCGAACCTCGTGAGACGGCGGGAGATACGCGCGGCATCTTCGGGCGCCTGTGTTTCCGCCCGCTTACGCCACACCAGGAAAAGCTCGGCGGTCGATGAACCTGCCTGGCTCTGTTGTTCGGGAGAATCGATCGCCGGAGGCTGCTTGACCGCGCCACGATTCCATTCTGCGATGTACGAACGCGCTGCCAGCATCGCCTCGGTGCGCTCCTGCCACGAATTGGCGTGAAGCGAGAGACTCCGAAGTTGCGACTCCAGATCCCGCGTAAACTCGGTCATCGCGCGCCGTGGGTGCTCGTTGTATGTCTCCAGATAATCGGTTGCAGCGATGGGCTCGCCAACAACGATGCGCGCGGCACTGCGCCATCGCGGAGAGTCCTCCCACTGCAGGCCAACAGGCACCACGTGAAGATCGAGATTCCAGCCGGCAGCTTCCTCCGCACCAAAGGCCAGCCTTGCCGTCCCAACCTTGATCTTCTGCACCTTCGGTTCGTGTCGCGAGATACCTTCCGGGAAGATCGCCACCGTTTGCCCTGTGCGCAACTTGTCGCCGAGCTCTGCCAGTGATTTCCGATTATCGGAGGGATCCGCACCCGCATCGATCGCGCGATGAATCGGCACGCACCCGAGCTTGCGCAGAAACCAACCGAGTACAGGCTTCTTAAACAGGAACACAGCCGATGCGAACGCCGGAGGTCGTGGCATTTTCGCCATCAGTACAAGCCCATCAGCCAGTGAATTGCCATGGTTGGCTGCATACAAGACCGGGCTGGAACGCGGCAGACGTTCCAGCCCGGACACATCGATTCTTCGATAGAAAACTGCAACGGCAAGGCGCACAAGGAGTATGAGTAGAGCCTTCATCCGCTGCCGTCCTTGGATCAGTTGTTGTCGTTCGACTCCGTCTCTTCTTCTTCGCGATAGCCGCGGCGGTGGCGCACGTTGTAGCGCTTTCCGTACTCGTAACCATAGTAGTAGGCAGTCGACTTCTGGCTGCGCTTCACCTGGTTGTTGTACACAACGCCAAGGATGCGAACGTTCATGCTGGTAAGCGAGTCCGTTACGCTTTCTAGTATATCGCGACGCGTGCGGCCGATGTTGGCAACCAGACAGACGCCGTCGACCTTCTTGCCGAGGACGAAGGAGTCGGCCATTCCGTGCAGTGGCGCGGAGTCGATGATGATCGTCTTGTATTCCTTCCGAAGATCCGTGATCAACTTCATCATCGCATCGCTTTCGAGCAGTTCCACCGGGGAGGGGGAATCATGCCCGGCCGGAATGACATCCAGGCCGCCGTTGACGTCGGTGTGCAGCGCTTCGCGCCATTCGCACTGGCCTGTCAGAATATCAGAGAGACCCGGGCGCTTGTTGATCTGGAAGCAGCGATGTGTAATCGGCAGCTTCAAGTCGCCATCGATCAGAAGAGTCTTCTCTCCGCGGCTGGCGAACACGATGCCGAGGTTCGAGGCGACGGTCGACTTGCCCTCACGTGGGAAACAACTCGTCACGACGATAACCTGTGGCGAATGCCCAGCCGTTGAATACTGAAGCGACGTGCGAAGGAAGCGGAAAGCTTCCGCCTGGCCGGACATGGAGCCGGAGTCGTCGATCAACTGAATCCGGCGGCGCTGGCGACGCCTCACGAGCGGAATCTTGAATGTCCCACCCAGGTAAGGCACCATGCCGAGGCTTGCCAGACCAAGTTCAGTCTCAACCTGCTGCGGCGTGTGAATGCTGCGATCGAGCTTGTGTAGACCAAGCGCGAGCGCCACACCAAGAAAGCCACCGAAGAACGTGAACAACACCATGGTCGTGGTGAAGTCGGGCGACGACGGGAAGCGCGGAACGCCGGCTTCGCTGAAAATCGTTACGTTCGACCCTTCGATATCGGCCGAGACGTTGATCTCCTTGAAACGCGACAGAAGTGAATCGTACAGTTCCTTCGTCGAGTCGACTTCGCGTTGCAGCACGTTGTACTGCACCATCTCTCCACGCAGACGCTGGACGAGTTCTTCTGCTTCGCCAAGACGATCCTGGAGAGCATCGAGACGCATCCTGGCCAGTTTTGCACGACCCGCCGCCTCGGTACGCACGCGACCCGTGGCACTGGTGATCTGGTCGGCAAGAGCGGTGATCTGACGCTCAAGTCGACGAAGCGGCGGATAATCCGGCTCGTTCTCCGCGGCCATCGCAATCCGTTCGATTTCGAGTTCGTTGCGCTTCTCCGACAACGCCACGTAGGTGGGATCTTCTGTCAGTAGATAACTGCGAACTTCGGATTCCTCGGCTGCTTTGGCCTCTGCCTCGTACATCGAGATCTCGTTCTTCGTATCCTCGATGCTCGCGCTCAGAGTTCTCATCGTCTCGACTGCGATCGAGAGATTCTGCTCCATCACGCGCAAGTCCGAATCGCCCTTATATTCGTAGAGGGCCTTCTCGGCATTTTCGAGGCGATCCTTCGTATCATCGATCTGATTCTGGAGGAACGTGATCGCGTAGCGATAGGACTCGCTCTTATCCTCGTTCAGGCTCCGTATGTACTGGACGCTGTATTCATTGGCAATGCGTGCGGCGCGGATCGGATCGGGGTGCGTCACGGAGATGCGAATCAGCTTCGTCTCGAGGTGCTGGCGAACGCCGACACGGCTCTGCAGATTCGCAATCGCACCCTGGAGTTCCAACTCCTTCGGGTCGACAGGAACCGGGCGATGCGGAATGACCATCTTCCGGATATTGCGCATCTGTTCCTGTGTCCAGGCGATCACCTTCTCAACCGGCGATAGTTCGCGCGGCGTGTGCTTCACATTATCCATCAATCCCAGCGCGTCGATCACCATCTTGGTGACACGCGGGCTGCGGATCATCTCGACCTGCGTCTTGATCTCGTCGACGTAGCTGACGGAGCGGCCGATCTCGCCGAATTCGACGATCTGCGTCGAGGTCGGCTCGTACTTGATCATACTCGAGGCGGAGTACATGGGCGTCGACTTCTTAAGTTGGAAAACGCCGATGAACATGAAGATCAGGACGGAGAAGAGAATGATCCATTTTCTCCGCCACAAGATCCCGGCGTATTCGCGGACGTCGAATCCTCCGCCTTCGTCAAACTCGGAACGCAGTCCCGTGCCTCTCCCCTCGTTCCGAGAGGGCGTTTCATCTGCGTTCCTATGATCGATATTACTCACGAGTATTGCCTTTCCTCGACTGATATTCCCTCAGGGATGAACTTCGGGCTGGCCTCAGCCGACCGGGTTATAGGTCGCCGAAGCACCGGCCTTCACCGAGCCCTGGAAGAACTTCGCGAACCACTCCAGGAACATGCGGACTGGATGTCCGTAGATGAAAACCTGGTCACCATCCTGCAAGGCGAAGTCTTCCGTATCGCGGGACAACATTGCGCGCGCATTCATGAAGTAAGAAACAGGCTGGCCGTCGCGACCGCTGCGCACGACTTCGATATCGGAGTCGCCGCCGAAACGCATGCCGCCGCGTTCCACGATCACTTGGGTCACGGTCATCACGCTGGGGCCCAGGAAAGTCACACCGGGGTCCCAGACCTTGCCCTGAACCATGCAAGTACCTGCGGGCGGGACATAGATGATGTCATTCGGCAGCAGCGGCACATTGTAGTCAAGAACGCCGTGGAAGACGAACTGTTCGATAGGAATAACGTATTCGTCGCGAGGCAGGACCTTGCCGTCCTCACTGATCAGTTGGACCAAGTCGTCGACAGACATGCTGGCCTCCTGGCGAAGCGATAGCTTCTGGCGATAGAGCTTCAAGTAGCGACCGGGCGCCATGCCGCCTGTCCTGCCGCCCATGCTCAATCCGCCGGCCTTGAAGATGGCATCGATCAGCGTATCGCCGAACTCGATCTGATACCGCCCGGGCTTCACGACTGATCCCAGAACAGAAACTTTATTGCGATTGAATTCCTTGATCACGACGACGGGTTGCGGATCGCTGATGTACTCGCGATAGGCCACACGAAGATCCTGCTGGAGTTCTTCGGCGCTCTTGCCATGCACCTTGATCGCGCCAATCAACGGCAGCGCCAGCATCGGATAGCCGGTGACCTTGAATTCCACTCCCGGCTCATCGTCGCGATCCGTCAGGATGTCTTCGCGTCCGATCAACTGAATCGCGATCACATCGCCAGGTCCGATGTAATAGGGTTCACCGCGACTGATCTGCATCTCCGCACTGGCGATGAGTCGTTCGAGCGATTCTGGAGTCGATTGCTCGCTCAGATCGATGGCTGGACCGATCACCGGATCGCTGGCAGTACGTGCGCAGCCGGTCGTCAGGATCGAAGCGCTCGCGACGAGAAGCAGCGCGAACAGGGGAAAAATGCGTTTCCAGGTGCCAAGTGTCATGATTTGGTCAATCACCTTTGAGACAAAGTAAAACCGCCCCCGGGAATGGCGCTAGCGCCGCCCGGAGGAGGAATTGCTGACGATGAACAGAGGCCCATCGTTTATTGATAAAGCCAACAAAATCAATGCTACAAAACCCACAAGTGGGATTCGGAGGTGGAAATCCACTCCCGCGTGTATCAGTAGTGCGATCAGCCCGGCCATGGCGGCTCGGGTCATGATGCGGTCAGGCCATTCAAAAGCCTCCCACCTCTGTCGGGTATCCCGCCAGAAGGAAAGCAAGGCCTTACTGAACAGCAGTCCTACCACAAGGGCAATCGGGATTCCAAGCTCCGCCAAGATCTGCACATAGTCGCCGTGCGACCAGATCGGATCGGTTCGCATCGGCATGACGCTATAGCGTGTCAGAGCGTTTTCCGTGCCGCCGAGCCCAAGGCCCGTCCACGGACTATCGCCCAGACCCTCCAGCGTTGCGCGCCAGAGCTCGAATCGCCCCAGTCCTTGCCGCTCGCCGGTCTCCCACTGCAGGGATGAAATCCCCTCCAGAAGAGAGGCGGAATACACCAAACCGGCCACCGCAAGGAGAAGCAGGATGGTGCCCCCCACCCCGACGGCGGTCAATGAAAACGGGACGGATTCAGCGTCGTCCCTTGGCCCTTCGTTGCGAGCTCCCCAGACCTCGATAATCACCCAGATCAGCAGCACCGCACCACCCAGCACCAGTCCACCCCGAGAATATGATGTTGCCCAGCCCATCATGGCGATCAATCCCGCGCCGACAGCGATCAGGAGAGGATTCGATCCGCTGAAGAGACCGCCGCTGAAGACCTCGGAACGGCGCGAGAGATCGATCGTCCAGACCATGAACAGCGGTATTCCGGCCAGGACGAGGGCGGCATGATGAGATGGGTTGAACAGAGCTCCGATTGCATGCGGCTGCCCGCCGGCTGCAAACCTGAGGAACCCCCAGATGCCTTCGGTCAGTGAAACCAACGCGACGGCGATAATCAGTCGATTCGAGCAACGGCGCCTGGTCGTCAGAAGAGCGACTCCCGCGAAGAACAATCCCGCCGCCACCAACTGATCCCAGGACCAGATCGCCCGGTCCGGATTCAGCGCGAGTGGAATCATGGTCGGAAATTCCAGACCGGTGCTCTGGAAAGATTGCTGAATCTCTTTCCAGGCCGGATTGAGTCCCATCACCAGCCCTGCGGGAAGCGGGATCGTCTGAAAGCCCGTCCAGACAATCATGACGCCAAAAGCGGACAGAATCCACCGCGAGGTTCGCAGGTGACTCCCCCGCCAGCGATTCAGCCAAATACCGATAGCGGCCCAGACCCCAAGCAAACCGCACCCGAGCCATGCAAGGACTCGATAAATTCCCAACTCGGCATACCCGTGCGATGCCATGCCGCCTACAAGGATCGCATAGATGACCAGTTCCGCCAAGGCATCGCCCGTCAGAATCCAGGGGGGCAGTCCCCGCGAGTACTTGGACTTCCGCGATGGAGCGTTCAAGGGAGGAGCAGTCGGTTCAATCACGGCGTCCCCTCCTCGTCGGTGCCGCGGCTGACCCTCAGCTCATCGATGGAGACGCGCATGTCATCTAAGTCAATCGAGCGCCCACCTCTGAAATTCCGCTCGAAGATCAGATCCGCAACACGGCCTGACTTCGTCGCAGTGATCGGAAGGCGAAGCCATTGCCAGCCCTCTTCGGTCGTGTCCGAAGGCGCACTGTATCTCGCCTGACCGCCTCTGCCTGTGCCCAGACGACATGTTGCGCTGGCGGCGGGGCTGATGCGGACACGCAACTCAATCGTTCCAGACCAATCCGGAGGGATCGGAAGGCGATAGAAGATCCAACGAATCTGCTCCTTGGCAGATCGCGTAAACTGCATCTCGATGTGAGCCCCGGTATCTCGAATCTCCGACTCCGCCGGCTGCCAGCGGCTGATTACGGTGGTCGACTGCATCGGCTGCTGCCAGCCGAGATGGAAGGAGTGCTCGAACGGAGGGTATGTGAGATTCGGATCGGCCAGGAGTAGCCCCTGCTCCTCGATAAGGCGTGTGCTGTGAAGCGCCCAGACCCGCTCGATCTCCTTTATGTTCATAGGTGAATACAAGAGTTCGACAAACTGATTGCCGAAATCGTGGTCTGCCAGCTCAGCGTTGGTGAAGGTGGCCAGAACAGGCGCCATCGCGCCGGGATTTGCAGCAGCCATTGCCCTGGCTGCCATCAGCTTCTCGTCCGGGGGGAGCTCATCGAGGCGGAGAATCTTGAAGACGGAGGACGGCTCGCGTCCCGTAGCGATAAGTTCGGCGGCCGCAGCGGCGGCGTACTCGTCTCCGAGCAGCGAAATCTGGCGGGCGAGTTCCATGGCCCGATTGGGCTCATCCAAGAGACTCCAGAGCCGGATCGCCTCGACGCGTTGGCCTGGGTAACGGGGCTCCAGTTCATCGGATCGCGAGAGAGCAGCGCGTGCCTCGTCCATGTGGTTCTGGAGTAGCTTCTCTCTTGCCAGGATCATCCAGGCCGAAGATTCCAATGGATCCAGCAGCAGAGCTCGACGCGTCGACTCGATAGCCCCCTGATGATCCGGAGGGAACAGGATTCGACCGCGCTCATTGGCCAACAGCAGATTGCCATCCGCCGTTGGAGCCGGCTCGTCGCGTTCAAGAACTGCGGTGGGATTCTCTCGACGTGCCTCCGCCCAGGCGATACGTGTTTGCATCCGGCTCGCCTGGGACATCGACCAGCCGACCACGATCGCCATGGCGATCAGAGAGAGCATAATCCTGGGGATGGGAAGGGACGGGGTACCGGTCGAGGAACTCAAGGATCGAAAACCATTCGTTTTTGTCAGCACTGGGGGCTCAACATCTTGTCGAGCCCCCAGAAGCGCAGAATCAGGTCGGCAGAATCAACCGATATCAATCGCAAACGCGCGAAGGCTCATCGAGCTCCACCTGGCGCCGCTGCGGATGAGCGTGGCCAAAGGTCTTGTGAGCCAGTCGACGCACTCCGCGAATCCCGGGCTTCTGGGCTTCCTGCTCCAGAAGCTCGCGGAATCGATCGCAAAGAATCGGTCGATCAAAGTGCCGCTCGAAGTACTCTCTTCCCCGACGTCCCATTTCCCTGGTTTCTTCCGGACGATCGGCCATCCGATTGATGGCGTCGATCACACCCTGCGGATCATCCTGGTTGACCTGGATTCCGCATCCCGCCTCGCGAATCGTGCGGGCGATATCACAGTCCTTGCTGCCAATGAAGAGAACCGGACGCTCAGCCGCCATGATGCCGTAGAGCTTACTCGGAACAAGCAGTCCATCGTAGCGCGCATCCAGCGTGATGAGGTGCGCATCAGAGGCGGACAAGGACTGGTTCAGTCTCGACCGATCCTGGTACGGAAGGAACTTCACGTGGCCCTCGTACTTACCCAGTGCATCGCGGAGTTCCGACTCCTTCTTTCCGGAGCCGATGAAGAGGAATTGGATATCCATCTCATCTTCTTCGCAAAGCTTCGCGGCGGCTTCCTGGAAGGCCTCGAACGTGTGACACGTTCCCATGTTGCCGGAGTACATCAATGTGAAGTGTCCGTCATCCGTGTGCTCCCTCCGGAACTCATTCTCCGTGGGGGAAACGGAATGCACGCTCTGGCCGCAGGACCAACTCTGGATAATATCAATCTTTCCATCGCCGACGCCTTTGGCCATCAGGGTCCGCTTCATATCTTCGCCGAGGACAACGATCTTGTTTGCCGTGATGTAGCTGATGCGCCCAAGCGTGGACCAGATCAGTCGAATCGGACCGACACGTGATAGCACCTCGGCGCGCAAAGCGATGTCCGGATAAATGTCCATGACCCAATAGACGAAACGCGTCCGCCGGAGGATTCGAAGCCAGGTTCCCAGCAGCGAAATCATCGGAGGCGTGGTCAATGTGACGATGACATCGGCACGCGGCAGGAAGTGAACCTTCCAGAATGCTTTTACGTAGAACGAAAGGTAATCTTTGAGACGATCGCGGAACCGGGCACGGCCGCCCTTCAGGAGCCCGATGCGATGCACGTGAACGCCGTTGAGGACTTCCTCCTGCGGAAGTTCCATCTTGCGCCCATCGTAAAGAGACCGACTGGTCAGAACATGCACTTCGTGACCAGATTCGGCCAGTTGTTCGCACAAGTCCGCAAGTTGCTGCGCGGTCGCTGCAAAGTCCGGCGCGTAGTACTGATTGACGAAAAGAAATCTCATAAGTCCCGAGGCTCTTTGCCTTGGCAATATTGCGCACGCCCTTCTTCCCCAGGCGCACCCCATGTTCCCGTGTCACCCTGCATGTAACGCCAGAGCGAGCAGTGCATTCCCGTGCCTACTGCATGGCCGGAGCATACCGCCCCACTACCCACGTAGGTCAACCCCATTGACTGCTCTTCTCCGTCATTCTCCGTCCCCCAAAACTGCGAAACAAAGGGTTAGATCGCCATTGGACGTTTGGACCGTTATGCAAATCCGGGTCCAACCCGAGGCGGAGCGATTGAAGCACTTGAGTAATAGCAGATAGACTCTGTCCGATTTCATTGCCTGTCCCTTGGGCTTGCGCCATCAGCGCATCGGGTTCAGTTAGAGACAATCATCGGCTGTACCCACTGAGGAGTCCGCTTCGTTCATGCCCCGCACCGCCGAGCCCATCGATCCACGGCCGTGGCACTTCTATTGGCGCCTGCATACCGGCGTGCGCCACAAACTCGCCGGGGGCGGGGTCGTTTCGATCCTGCAGGGCTTGTCGCTTGTGCCCCTTCCACTGCTTCTTCGGCGGTTTGTGGACGATGCCCTCCCCTCCGGCAAGACAGCCGAAGTCGTGATTGTCGGCGCCATGATGGTGGGGCTTTCTCTGGCGTCGGCGGGGCTTACATTGCTGAGTCGGCATCTTCTGCTGGATGTCACGAAGACCGCGACGGGTCGTCTGCGTGACCGGATGACGCGTCACCTGCACGATCTGCCACACCAGTATCATTGCTCAGCAGACTCCGGACGACTCCATGCCCTGATCGTCACGGATACAGCGCGACTCGATCAGGCCTCGGGCGCTTTCCTGTCGGCATCGATCCCAGCCGCCGCCGGGATCATCGGGTTTACATGGGTTCTGGTTGATCTCAAACCGCTGCTCTTCGGCGTGACGATTCTCGCCTACCTGCCGATTTTGATCGGGACGCGCTATCTGGCTCGAGCATTCCGCCGCCGGCATCACGAGTTCCGGGATGCATTTGCCACCTTCAGTTCCGGCATCGGTCGCACGCTGACCCTACTTCCTTTGTTGCGCCAGGCGGGAATCCAGAGTGAAGACGCAAACGTCCGTGAAGCCGAGATCAACCAGGTGCGCAGCACACACCGCACGATGGGGTGGTTCGCAACGGCCGCCGGCATTGCGCAGTCGAATGCGATCAGAATCGGCTCCCTGGCAGTCCTTGTCGTCGGCGCGTCCTTCATCGTGGCAGGCAAGATGACCGGCGGCGAATTGGTGGCCTTCTATGGCGGCATGGCGCTGCTGAATGCCCAGGTGCAGTCGCTGCTCGACACCGTGCCGACAATCGTTGGAGCAGATGAAACCCTGGGGGCCATTCACGGGTTCCTGACCGAAGAGCCGGATGAATCCTACAAGGGAACAGAGAAGATCGAGTTCCAAGGCAATCTGGCAGTCGAGAGTCTGTGGTTCTCCTACGAGAAGGAACGACCTGTTCTCAACGATCTCAGTCTGCAGCTTTCCCCCGGTGAGATTGCTGCCGTGGCGGGGATCAGTGGCGTAGGGAAGTCGACGCTGCTGCTCACCATCCTTGGCATTCTGCGCCCGGAGAAAGGAACAATCCTCTTTGATGGGCATTCACTCACGGATCTGGACATCGTCGGCATCCGTCGACAGATCGGTGTCGTCAGTCAGAACGTGCAGTTGATTACGGGTTCATTGGCAGAGAACCTCCGACTGGAAGCACCCAACGCCTCCGACGAGCAGCTCATTGAGGCTCTGCGACTGGCGGAGTTGGAGGCCTTCTTCAATTCGCTGCCGAACGGGCTGGCAACGGAACTCGGCGAGGGCGGAGCGAAGCTATCCGGCGGTCAGCGCCAACGCCTTGCCCTGGCGCGTGTGCTTGTGCGCCGACCGCGCTTGCTGCTTTTGGATGAACCGACGCATGGCCTGGACCCCGCTGCAGCAGTGCGTCTGATGCGAACACTGCACGGCTTGCGCGAACGACTCTCCATCCTGCTGGTGAGCCATGACATCTCGCTTATTCGCGAAGCCGACACGATCCATCTCCTGTCCGATGGCAGGATCGCAGCGAGCGGCGCCTTCGACGAATTAATGAAATCTTCGGAGCACTTCTGTGAATTTGTAGGAGTAAATGCCCCTTCGCCTTAGTGCGCTGGGGGCGGAGCAGATCGCTCTCGCCTGACGATCACATCCACCCACTGAGAAACAAAATCCTGGTTTGGATTACAGGTATCGATGCTGCCCTGGAATCGCCCTTCGCGCACGGGAAGAAGAATGAACGTCACGTCGATGGATTCTCCCGGCTCCAGTGAGCGATTGAAGACCCAACTTCGTTGATCCAAGAACATTACTTGCATCGAACTCTGTGGAGCCGGGTCGATTGAGATGACCTGAAAACCGTCGAGAAGTTCGTTGTCGACGTCGATACTGCTGAGTGTGACGGCCTGGGTGTGTGGATTCGTGGCCGAGACGACCATCGGAAACTCCGCATCCAATTGCACCCGCCCCGGAACATCGATCGAAGTGCTCACCGTGGGAAGTATGCGAAAGAAGAGGAACCCGACAATGCCTGCAATGAGCACGACAAAGAGCAATCCTGCGGCCAGACATCCGATGAGGAACTTCTTCATGGATCCCATCTCTCCAGACAATGAACCTGATTCGTTCTGATTGACGCAATCCTGACGAGTTGCACACCTGTCGTCAACCCGCAACCTCCCCCACTTCTGACACGACTTCCCATTTGCCAAACGGCACCTCGCGGCCCCATCCTGGGAACAGTTCATCCTCGATCCGGGAGTTCTTCCGATGCGTGTATTCCTGTGCCGCCTGGCGGCGCTTTGCCTGATGATTTCGATTTCCCCTACAGCCTGGGCGCAGAGTAAGCGTGCGGAACAGACAGTGAGGCTGCAGCAGCGCGCCGATCTGATGAGGCACGAAGCAGTCACGCGCGCGAAGGAGTCGGGATGGCGTATCTCCGGAGAGACTGCGGACGGCCAACAGTTCCAACTAATCGGACGCGATGCGAAGGGGCGACCACTCTACGTTCAAACACTGAACACAAACGCTGCCATCTCAACGGGCGCGGATCTCCTCCAGCAGGCACCGTACAATCTCGAAGGCACTGGCACCATCTCGGGCGTCTGGGATGGCGGGACTGCACTCCCAACGCATCAGGAATTCAATCAGACGAGCTCAACGCGAATCATCATCGGCGACGATACGCCGATCAGCGCCCACGCGACCGCCGTTGCCGGCACGATGATCTCTGCAGGCGTCGATGCAGGATCGCTCGGGATGGCTCCGATGGCGTTTGCGGAGTGCTACGATTACCTGAATGATTACGCAGAAATGGCTCCGCGCCTGGCGGCCAGCCCTGCTGACATGGCCGCGGACCTGCCTATTACCAATCACTCCTATGGACTTCTGCACGGATGGGAAAACGGAAGCTACTCGGGCTCCTCCGGATGGCACTGGTTCGGGGCGAATTTCAAAGAGGATGGAACCGGCGATCGGGAGGATGCGTACTTCGGCCGGTACGGAGAAGACGCGAACATCGTGGATGATCTGGCCTATTCCGCGCCGTACTGGCTGATGTTCAAGGCGTGCGGCAACGATCGCGACGACCATTACACCGGCCCGACAGATGGCACTGGAATGTTCTTCTTCTACGACTACGTTGCCGACGACTGGGTCGAGACAACGTACACGCTGGCGACTGCGCCGTTCGCGGACGGTTACGAGGCCGGCGGATTCGACACGATGATCGACAATGCGAACGCAAAGAACATCATTGCGGTTGGTTCCGTGGGAGATGCCGTGACCGGGGGGCTGCGCGATCCAGGCGTCGCCGCCATGGCAGCCTACAGTGGCTGGGGGCCTGCCGATGACGGACGTGTGAAGCCGGACATCGTCGCGAACGGCCAACAATTGCGCACGCCCATTTCAAGCAGCGATACCGCGTATGCGTCGTCCGCCAGTGGTACGTCATTCTCCTGCCCCAACGCGGCGGGGACAGCAATTCTGCTCCTCGATCAGGCGAGTCAGAAGCTGGGCGGAGCGGCGATTCGCGCCAGTACGATCAAGGCGCTGATGCTGGGAACAGCGACCGACATGGGACGGCCCGGACCAGACTATGAATACGGATGGGGATTGCCCGACGGCGTGCGCGCCGCCGATGTGGTCACGAGCCAATCAACGAATCCCGGCGGCTTCCATCTCGTCGAAGGTGTGTTGGACACGACGAACGGCACTGATTCATTCCATCTCGTGTGGGATGGATCGAACGATCTGGTTGTCACGATCTGTTGGACTGATCCGCCGAGCTCTCCCCTGCCGCTGGTCGTGGACTCGCGAACGCCGGCGCTTGTGAACGATCTGGATCTGCGCGTCGTTGGTCCGGGAGGAACGTTCTTCCCGTTCATTCTCGATCCGGACAATCCGACAGACAATGCAACGACCGGAGACAATGTTGTCGATACGATCGAGCAGGTGATCGTGCCCTCCGGAACAACGGCAGGAACGTACACAGTCACTGTCTCGCACAAGAGCACACTCACAAACGGCGAGCAGTGGTACTCTCTAATCGCGGAAGGACAATCCCTCGCGGCGGCGGCCTCACCTAGCATTTCGAGTGTCCTGCCCGCTGATGGTGTGGCCTACTCCATGGTTTCAGTCGAACTTGATGGTTCTGACTTCCAAGTCGGAACGCAGTTGGAGCTTCGCCGCGGAGCAGTCACCCATGCCGCGGCAACAAATGAATACAACGCCCCCCAGAAGGCCTTCGGCAATTTCGATCTGAGTGGACTGGATTACGGACTGTATGATGTCGTTGCTTTCATGCCAGGCGGCGACGAGGCAGTTCTCGTCGACGGCTTCGAAGTTACGAACGACGCGCCGCAGATTCTAGCACAGGCCTCTTGCACTCTCCATGAGGGCGATTCTGTTGGTCTAATCATCACGGCCGATGATTCAAACCCGACAGAGAATGTTGCGCTGACTTCTGGTACACTTCCCAGCTTTGCTTCCTTGGTTCCTGAATCTTCGGACAACCCAACGACTGCCATCCTGCAACTGGCGCCTGGATATGCGGATGCGGCGGCAACACAGACACTCACGGTTTCTGCAACTGATGATGCACCTTCGCCGGCCATGAGTTCGGTTGGAATCGATGTGCTGGTGCTCAACACGCCTACCATCGATTCCGTCGCTGCGCTTGATGAGACCACAGTCGTGGTCACATTCGATTCCGCAATGAGCGAAAGCGGTCCGGGTTCGGTCCTGAACGCAGGCGCGTATTCCATCCAGACATCGACGCGGGCAACTCTCACGGTGACGGGCGTAATTCCCGCCGGTGGGAATACCTACAATGTCCAGACAGCCGCACAAACATCCGGCCAGGGCTATATGTTAACAGTGACTGGAGTCGAAGATGGCGACGGCAATCCGATTGCCACGGACCCCGCCTATGGCTCCGCCGGGTTCACGGGCTTTACTCCATCGGCCGTAGCCGAATGGTGGATTCTCCAATGAGATAGGAGGGCCGGATTTGACTCCGTCCCTCCTTTCTCATTCCTATTCCCAGTCGATCACGGCGTACCGCGGTAATTCACGATCACTTGGTTCAGTTCAGAGACAGAGATGGAGTTGCTATCGTCCGTGTCCGCACTGGGCGGGATTGGTCCGAGCCCACGGAATCCGAGTAGGACGCTGTTCAACTCGCCGAGAGTCACGCGACCGCTGTAGTCCTCATCGCCCGCCTTCTGCGCGCCGATACCGATCGTCCATGTCGTACGGCTGCGATTGCCAGTCTCTTCGAAGGCAAACACCGTAATCGTGTGCTGGCCGTTCGGCAGATCACTGAATGCGAAGCGGAACACATCGCGATCCCACCAGGATGCCTTGTTGCCGGCGTCGAGGACGGGCTCCTCTCCGGGTGGCAGATCGAGGAACACATGCACAGAATTCGCCGTCTGGTCTTCGCTCTTGAAGACAAACTCGTAGGCGCCCTCTTCGATGTCATGCATGCCCGTCGGGTTCGGTGGATACATCAGGCCCATCGGGGGCGGTACGCGATCCACGTAGATAACCTTGCGCACAGTACGATATGTCGTTGGCGCCCAGGAAGGCCGCGGCAAGAAGGCGACTGCTGAAACGTAATTGAGGCCCTCGATGATTCCCTCGCGATCGAGATCGACGGCTTGAGTGAATGTCCCCGTGCCTCCCGATGCGCGTGGAGACGCATTATCGAAATCTTCGTAGCCGCGCAGGATATTGTCCGATGTGTTCGGGGCGTTGCCGGCAAAATCGAGCCCTGGGTTGCTGTTAACATCGACGTTGTTGTTCCAACGCAACATGGCATGGTCTTCGGCCGGCGGGAAGTTCGTTCCGTCCGGCTGAGCCGTTTGCAGGACAAGCACGGCCGTGTCGGAGGTCACAACATCCACTTCCGTCAGACGCTGCGTACCATTGTTGTCCGGCGTGTCTGGGTCGGCAGGGAGAGTCGATGACTTGTTCGTCACGGTCAGTGTCGCCTCGGGCCGAGGCAGTGAGTAGAACAAGTACGGGCGGCCGTGCTCCTGGTTATCCCAGTTCAGATTTCGAGGGACCTTGAATTCAACCCACCCGTTTGTCGGGACGTAGATCCACTCGGGAATGTCATCGTATGGATCGACAAAAGGATCGGCTGCATTGCCGGTCTGCTCCTGAAGCCAGCGATCGCGGAACTCGCTACTCAGAACTTCAACCCAATAGGCATCGTGCCCCGCATCGCCTCGATCGGAGAGAAGAATGATAGCGCTGTTCTCGCGTTCGTAAGCCACCATATCGACAGAACGATAGCGCTCCGAGAATGGATTGTTGGTTCGCCCCGCGATGTAGTCGTTGTGCAGTTCCAACATCTTCGTAATCGTGTTCCCATATCGCCCGCCGAGAGCATCCCCTCGTCCATCCGATGGGAAGTCGCGACCGGTGCCGAATTCCTCCGCATTGAAGTACACGGTCGGGAAACCCGGGCGCGAGAGCGTGTACTGATACGCCATGTTCGAGAGGTACGGCGGATCGCCCAATCCCCCACCGTCGTGACTCTGGACAAACTGCACGCCGAGAGTTCCATCGGTTGCACTGCCATCGTATCCATCGAAGCTGCTGTCGAGGATCTGTGGGAAGTTATCCGTACCGATCACGCTCTTCATTGTGAAGTACAGCGCGAAATCGAGCGCATCGCGATTGCCGGCCGGAGCGGCACCCGTATCGCAATTGCCCGTCCCGTTCTTGCAGACATAGGTCGCCAATGCGCCCCAATCGCTCGTGACGTTTTCGCCAAATGAAAATGGGGTCACCCGGTCACCCCAGAAATCCGTTCCGTTGTTGTAGACCCAGGCATCGTAGAAGCTCTTGAAGAACCAATCGGGCGTGTGCTTCACGGCATCGAGACGGAAACCGTCGACGCCTTTCACCTCGACCAGCCATTGAGCATAGCGCAGCAGCAGGCCTGTTGCATTTTCTGCATACGGATCGCCACTTAGCGGATTTGTCAGGTTGAAACCAGAGTAGGTCAACACATCGCTGGGATCCGGATCGACGTCCGGATAGAAGCGCCGGTTGTTCACGTCGATTGGTTCATTGGGGATGTTATTCGCCCCCGCCTCTGCAGGCTGACGGACGACCTGGTGGTTTTTCTCCTGGGCGATGTCGATCAAACCGGCCAGGCGACATTGCCATGCATCTGTTTCGCAACTCGGTCCGTCGGAAGATGCATTGTGGAAGTCTCCATCCGCGTCGCCGCCGTAGGATAACATGAATCCCGGATAATCGCCCGCCGCCTCGAAACCGGGCGTACGCAGATCGCGGAATCCATTGTGATTGAAAACAGTGTCGGCGAAAACCAGTACCCCCGCGCGGTGCGCCTCGTCAACGAACGCGTCGAACTTCGCTTCGGTTCCATAAAGGGTCGGAGAGTCAGGCGAACCGAGATCGAAGCGATTGTAGACGTCGAATCCCACGCTGTACGCGCCGGAATCTGCCTTCGCAATCGGAGGCGTCCAAATGGCTCCATAGCCAGTCATGAAGGCATCCGGCATCTTGCGCTCCATCGTGTACCATTGGCTTTCAAACCACTGCAGGATCACGCGAGCCGAGGCGGTGGCGGGGATGGCTGCCAACAAGGCCGCGGCCACGCAACCTGCGGTGATTCGCCGGATAGATCGGGTCTTCTTTCGAGCCATGACGGGGTCCTCCATGCAAACTTGCTGAGACGTGCGGAATTGTGTCGTTTCGACTTCAAAGTCTATGCTCATTCCTTGCGCCATGTCAGCGCAATTCAGTGCCTTAAACGTAAGAGCCCGGGGATCCCACAGGACCCCCGGGCGTCTCGGCCTCACTCCCCCTCAGCCTCCGCCAAGACCGTTAGTACGTGCGGTACGCAAGGATGACCGCATTCAGCTCGATGAGCGTGATGTCGCCACTGTTGTCCGTATCGGCGGTGGGCGGTACGGGTCCCATACCGCGATACGCAAGGAGAACAGCATTCAGCTCAAACAGGTTCACGTCGCCGTCGGAGTTTTCATCCCCCGGCAGGCCCGCCGGCGTCGGTGAAGGTGTCGCTGTCGGTGTTGGCGAAGGTGTATCCGAAGGAGTCGGAGACGGTGTATCCGACGGTGTCGGACTCGGTGTATCGCTGGGTGTGGGCGATGGCGTGTCCGAAGGCGTCGGGCTGGGCGTGTCGCTCGGTGTGGGCGACGGGGTATCTGACGGTGTCGGAGAAGGAGTATCCGACGGGGTCGGGCTGGGAGTGTCGCTCGGAGTGGGCGATGGCGTGTCCGACGGCGTCGGGCTGGGTGTATCGCTGGGTGTGGGCGACGGGGTGTCCGTAGGCGTCGGAGATGGTGTGTCCGTCGGCGTGGCAGTCGGCGTGTCGGAAGGTGTCGCCGTCGGACAGATGCTCGCGAATGTCTGGTTGGTGTTCACCGCATCGAAGGTGCTCGCCATCTCGGCCTGCCACGCGAAGTCCGAGTATTGACTGCCGGTGCCACCCAACTGCACCGAGCCACCCACGTAGGAACCGGACTCGGTCACGCCAATGTCTGTGGAAGTCATGCCTGATGCCGGGCCATCGACTGCTGTGAACGACCCTTCGTAGCTGAGGAACTGAATCACCGTATCGGTGTCATCAACAAGAGCAACACCGTCGGGCGATCCGTTCTGCAATCCGAGGATTCCAAAGAAGACCGTGCCGATGCACTCGGTCGTCGATGGGATCGTGCCAGACAATGGCGTGGTGGAGTACGCCGCGCCGCCATTCCCGTTGTACGGGACAAGCGACCAACCAGTCAGATCGAACCCGGATGGACCGGCAATCTCGACGCCCTCATTGGCGTCTGCACCATCGTTGTCGTAGTGAATCTCATTGATCCAGAGCGTCCCTCCCACGCCAGGCGTCGGAGACGGTGTGGGAGTCGGCGTATCACTCGGAGTCGCACTGGGAGTGTCTGTAGGAGTCGCGGTCGGAGTGTCAGACGGCGTCGGGCTCGGCGTGCTCGTGGGCGTCACTGTCGGCGTATCGGATGGAGTCGCGGTCGCAGTTGGCGTCGCACAGAGGCTCGTGAATGTCTGATTCGTATTCACGGCGTTGTATGTGCTGCCCATCTCTGACTGCCAGGAGAAGTCCGAGTACTGGTTGCCCGTGCCGCCAAGCTGCAGCGAGCCATCGGCGTAGGAGCCGCTTTCGCTGACGCCGATGTCGGTCGAAGTCATGCCCGAGGCAGGACCATCAACAGCGCTGAATGATCCCTCGTAGCTGAGGAATTGCACCACCGTGTTCGTATCATCGACGAGGGCAACGCCGTCGGGCGACCCGTTCTGGAGGCCGCCGATGCTGAAGAACAGAGTCCCAACGCATTCGGCCGTTGAGGGGAAGGTGCCGGAGAGTGAGGTGGCTGAGTACTGCGCACCACCGTTGCCATTGTATGGGACGAGCGACCACCCGGTGAGATCGAATCCCGACGGGCCGGCAACTTCGACGCCTTCATTTGCGTCGGTGCTCGCATTGTCGTAGTGAATCTCGTTGATCCACACTGTACCCGTGCCGCCGCCGCCCGGCGTCGGCGTCGGCGTGGCAGTTGATGTAGATGTAGGCGTTGGTGTTGGCGTCGGAACACCAGAGCAAGGCGTCTCGGCTCCCCAGATGATGCAGACGTATTCCGGGTGATCGACGAACGGATTACGATTATTCTGATAGGTGTACACGACGTAATTTCGGCGCAGCTCGCAGTTATCGACCGGATCAGAGATGTGCCACTGCAGGACGTCGTTCAGCATACCCATGTAAGCGGGAGACGAACTCGTCGTGACAATCTGCGATGCGTTATTCGTCAGAACGAGATCGGGTTCTCCGGAATCGCCTTCGTAACGAACATCCATATAGAGGACGGCGCGGGCGACGTCGCCCTTGCGGTAGTCCCAGGTCTCCCAATTCGTGCCATCGTTCCAGTTGGAATTGCCCGGGTAGGTGCCGCTGCCGCCGCCGATGCCGTTGTAGAGGAGCGTCGGCTTCTCGTTCCCACCGGGAGCAAAGCCATACGGCAGATTGCTGCGCGAGCTGTTGTAGCCGGCATCCGAAGCATGCAACATGTGGCAATCGGTGTACGGTTCGTCGCCTTCATTGGGGAAGCCGTAGGACTTGGGCCAGGTATGCTCGCGATTCCAGACGTGGTTTGACTTCAGAATCGAGTCGTTGAGGTAAATATCGAGAATATTGCTGGAGTTCCAGGGGTCCTGATCGGCTTCTTCAATGATATCCCAGGTGTCAGTCGCTGAGGAGGTATAGGGATAGCGCGTGTGACCATCGATGATCGCGTGCAGCGAGGTTCGAAGAGCGGACGCGCTCGATGTGTCCGCTGTCGAGTAATAACCAGCCGGAGGGTCCCAGAGCGAGTTGTATGTGCACTGAGCAATCGCGCTGCCTCCCATTCCTAGGAGTGTGGCAAGCCCAAGGAAGAAGTGGGCTCTTGCAAATCGCTTATCGTTCCTCATGGGGGGAACCTCCTGGTTCATGATGCGGTAGAGGGACTTTCGTATACCCAATCCTTACAGTTTATCATGGGAATGTCCTACCCGGTGCCGCCCATGGCAAGCTGTATCTTTTTCCGGACTTTTTCGGCACTCTCGGAGTTCTGTCACAATTCACGAAAAGCATGCCATACCACAGCGAGCATCAACAAAAACAAGGGGACCGAGTCTCCTCGGCCCCCTCCAAAACTGCATCTCGGCCGGCAAGCGGCCTGAGAATTAGAAGTCGTACATCTGCCAGTCGTCCACACCGGTGACGTCGCTACCTGCACCGAAGGCCTCGGTCGAGACGGGGCCGTGCATGGTCGAGATGCCGTTCAGGTCGACATCTTCCAGGACGTAAGACCGGACTTCGCCGGCTGCCAAGGGCTTGTCATCCAGGAAGGAGTAGCTGGCTCCGCTGGTGGCATCACCTGCGGCCGGAATCATGGAGGTGTTGAGTTGCTCGCCAAGTGAGAAGGCAGGCCCATCGACGGTAGCGCGATAAAGATTGAAGCCGATGTTGTCGATCTCTGCCGCGGTATCCCAAGTCACATTGATCGGATCGCCAACACCCGTGGCCACAGCCTTGAAGCTCATCATATCGACGGCCAGCAGTTGCGTGTTGTTGAATGTGTGCTGGGCCGGGTTCGATTGGTAAGGCGCGCGCCGTGCCCCCTCATCGCAGGTTTCCTGCAGAGGACGCGAGGAATCCGGGTTATCCTTCAGTCCCATCACGAGCGGTGGGGCGAAGCCGGCCGAGGTAACAAATTTAATGCGCATGATCGGGTCAGTCAGAATCGGCCCACCGATAAGGGGATGATTCGGCAGCAACGGATAGCAGGTATCGTAGGCGGCCGTAATCACCTTGTAGTGGGTGGTCTGCGGATCATTGTCCGTGAAACGCGGATCCACCAGGCCGGAAGGATTTTGCCCTTCGAGAATCGGATTCGTGCTGACGCCGATCGTGGCGCCGCCGAAGCCATTCTCCGCGGTTCGCTCTTTGCCGAAGATCGGCTCCTCAGCCAACGTCGGATTGTAAAAGAGCAGGAAGCTCAGACTATCAATCCCGCGCGTGCCAGTTCCACGATTCGCGACAAGTCGGACGTAGAATGTCTGACTAGGCGCGGTCGGCCCTCCGGGCAATTCCGCCTGAGAGGCATTCAGGTACAACCCCTGAATCAGGTAGTCGCCTGGCGAGCTCGAAGGAGTACTGCCGCTGCAGGGAGTAGCAAAACACTGAGCCGATGCCACCTTCGGCAGGCAGAGTGCGATGCCCAGGAAGAGCATGAGTGTTCCAAGTTTGAGTGTTCGTTCCATTGCGGTGGTACTCCTTCCCGACCTATCTAAAATCTTGATGCAAGCTTTCATGTTCCTGAGTGCGGCAGCGGGCAGCTAGCCCGCTGCCGAATCGCTCCTTATGGCAATGTCGAGTTACCGATCGTGTAATTGAGCAGCTTGGTGCTGTCGGTGTTATCGACCCAACCATCCAGCGTCAGATCGGTGTTGCCGGGCGCCGAAGGTAGTCCGGAATTACCCAACTGGTAGTTCAAGGTCTCTGTCAGGTCCACGTTATCCACGAATCCGTCGCCGTTTCCGTCGCCCAGTGGCGGCTTGCTGCTGGGATCGGATGGATTCGTGCGATGCGCCAACTCGTAGCCATCAATGTAACCATCGTTGTCGAAGTCCGGATCGCTGTCGTCCGGATCGACGAGGAACGGAGCACCGTCACCGTCCGCATCAGCGTAGGCGGGCAGGCTTGTGTCCGGATCGTTGATGTCCAGCGGGTTGGTGCCGAGGACGTAGTACTCGATGCCGTCGCCGAAGCCGTCCAAGTCGGTGTCAAACTTACGAGCGTCGGTCAGGACGAGCGTCGGTGTGGTAGAGAGACGGCCTGCGAGGGCTTCCTCACCGTCGAGCAGACCGTCGCCATCGGAGTCGGGCAGCCAGTAGTTCGTCCATGTGCTGCCGCCTGCCATGAGGACCGTGAATGTACCATCTTCGCAGTCGTCCGGCTTGCCATCGTTATCGAAATCGAAGCGAGAGTCGCACTGCTCGATCACCAGTTCGCCGGGCAGGGCCTGCGCACCGATCAGCGTGTTACTGGTATCGCGCACCTCGACGGCCACGATGCCGAGAGGATACACGCCGTCGGGCTGACCGGCCGGCACGGTGTAGCTAAGGTCCATGATGTGTCCGCTGCCAATGTTGGGAGACGAGGCGACAAGGCCTGTCACGCGGTAAGTTCCGCCACCGAGGTCATCGACAATCGGAGTCAGGTTGCCCTGATCAGGACCGGCCGCTGCCGTCGGCAGACCGATGGCAACGTCGGAGCTCATGTTGATTCGGAAGGCGCTGATAATGGCAGGATCCGGTGCATTCGTCAGCGTGATCGGAACCGTCAGTACGTTACCCGGCAGTCCGCTGGCAGAGCCAACCTGGATCGTGGTGCCGACGAAGATGCTACCATCGACGCCTGCGCTCGGGATAACTGCATTGAGCGTGTCACGCACTTCCAACAGTGAGATCTGAATCGGGTAGGTGCCGCTGGCCGCGGCGCCCGGGATCGTGAAGGTCAGAGTTTGAATGTGCCCATCGCCAACGTTCGGCGGGCCGGTAATGAAGCCGGTGACACGCACGAAGCCTGGGGAGACGGAATCGATAAAAGTTGTCAGATTCGATTGATCGGCCCCAACGGCAACGACTGGATCGGCCCAGGCGGCGTCGAAGGTGACGTAGTATTCGAAGGCGCTGATATCGGCGGGATTGGGCGACCCCACGAAGGTTACGGCCAGATCGACCGAATCGCCTGGCTGTCCTCCACCGTTTCCGATGATGACGTTTGTGCCGACGTAGAGAGCGCCGTCCACGATGTCCGCCGCAAGAAGATCATTGGCGGTGTCGCGAACTTCTTCCGCCGAAATCACGAGCGGATACTGGTCGAGAGGGACGCCTGCTCCGAGTGTGAACTCCAGAAGAAGGATCTCGCCGTCGCCAATGCTCGGGGCGCTTGGCACAAAGCCAGAGACGCGAATGACATCGGGATTGGCCGTCACATCGATGAATGTCGTCAGATTGGCTTGGTCCGCGCCCGCGACGGCCGTGGGCAAACCGAGATTCGTCGAGTCATACGTCACACGAAACTCGAAGGCGCTGATAATGGCCGGGGATGGCGTGTTCGAGAAGATTACAGGGACCTGAACGGTACCGCCCGGATCAACTCGTTCCTCGCCAATGTCGATTGTCGTGGCACCGGCGATGCCAACCAGAAGAAGGAGAGTGGCCACAAGACCGAGGCACTTCCTCCCGATGCACGTTGTAAACCTGGTAGTTTGCATCTCATCCTCTCGTTCCATTAGATGCTGCCTCGATAGGCAAGAACGGCAGCGTTCAGTTCACTGATCGAAATGACGCCATCGGTCGGATCGATATCGGCGCTGGGCGGCACAGGGCCCACTCCGCGATATCCCAAGACGACCGCATTCAACTCAAATAGATTCACCTCTCCGTTTCCATCGGCATCACCAGCCAATTGAGCCGGTGTTGGCGTCGGTGTCAAGGTTGGCGTCGGTGTATCCGACGGTGTGGGCGTCGGCGTGTCCGAAGGAGTGGGTGAAGGGGTGTCAGAGGGCGTTGGGCTCGGCGTATCCGACGGCGTCGGTGACGGGGTGTCGGAAGGAGTCGGGCTCGGCGTGTCCGATGGGGTCGGCGTCGGGGTATCCGAGGGAGTCGGCGACGGCGTATCGGAGGGCGTGGGGCTCGGGGTGTCCGATGGCGTCGGGCTCGGCGTATCGGAAGGCGTCGCAGTCGGCGTATCGGTGGGTGTCGGCGTGACACAATCGACCGTGTGGCTTCCGACGCCCGAGAATGTATCGACCGGGAAACTCACCCACTCTGCGCTTGGATCGAACGCATCGCCGGAGTTGGTATCTCCATCGGTGATGGTCGCCCAACGGCGGAGGGTTTCGTCAGCGGTCCCAACGCCATTGTTCAACCATTCGGTGCCAGGGTTGACTCCGACCTGTCCGATCGAGTCGATAACCGTCGAACCGTTCACGAGTTCGATCGCGTCGTTTCCATCGAAGGTCAGCTTGTTCCAGGTCTGGTCCGCCAGATTCTTCAGCGCAGTATCGGCCTGATGATAGGTGACCACATAGGTTCCGCCCGCGGCAATGGGCCCGCCAGACAGCGTGGTCGACTCGCTCACGGTCGAGGAGCCGTTCAGGTAAAGCCGAATGCTGTAGGTCGAGAGATCGATCGCCGATCCAGTCGGATTGTAGATCTCAAGGCCGTGGTTGTTGCCAGTGCCCTCGACGTATTCGCTGATGAAGAGCTCAGAACCGCACGCGGACGGGGTCGGCGTGGGCGAGGGGGTCGGGGTCGCACTGGGCGTGGGGCTCGGCGTATCCGACGGAGTCGGAGTCGGCGTATCGCTCGGCGTCGGGCTTGGCGTATCCGAAGGAGTCGGTGTTGGAGTGTCACTTGGGGTCGGGCTCGGCGTGTCCGACGGCGTGGCAGTCGGCGTGTCAGACGGGGTCGGGCTCGGAGTCGGCGTACCTGGAGCAGCGTTCTGCACCGCAAGGTTGGCATTGATCCGCCCATATCCGTAGTAGGTATTGAATCCCCCCGAATACGTCACGCCGCCGATCTGGTCACAACTCTGGCGCATCAGGGTGCGAATTTCTGCAGCAGTCAGGCTGGAGTTGACCGAGAGCATCAGGGCAGCAACGCCGGCCGCTGTCGGACAGGCAGATGAGGTGCCGCCAAACTGGGGCTTCCAGTCGGTGCTCGTCCATCCCACCGAACCCGTTGGATCGAGGGAAATCACATCGTGCCAGCCGCCATTACTTGGCGCGACGAAATCGAGAGCCGATCCGTACTCGCTGTAGTCGGAGCGATAGTCGCAGTCGGTCGAAGCACCGACAGCGATCGAATTCGCGTAACTTGCGGGATAAGCAACAGCAGTCGTCGGTGTGTAATAGCCGCCTTGGCTGACATAGTAGCCAGTATTGAAGCTACCGTCAGAATTGAAAACGTACCACGCCAGGACATCGCCCGAACGGGATGCGCAACTGTAAGCAAACGCCATCGTATCGTTGGCGGAAACAGCAGTCAGCGGAGTCACAAGCATCGAGTACTGGTTGCCGCCGATGGCTCCGGAGCGCGGGGATTTCGCTCCGCCGGTGCCTGTCAGATGGTTGGTTGTATCGTTGTACCAGTTTGCGTCGCCTTGCGTACCCCATCCGGTCGGTGGGAAGGTCGCGCCTTCGAAATCTTCCTGGAAGTAGGGGGTGTACTCGTCACTGCCCAGGAGGCAGACATTGTCGACGCGTGCGCAGTTCTCACCGGCAGTCAGGGCTGCGTCCGTTTCATAAGAGAAGCCAAAGTAATAACTCCCGGAGGCGAGGCCGATATCCGAGAACTTCCAACGGCTTCGTCCGCCTCCGTAGTACCACGTCGAAGCACCGTTGCCGCTCGACACAAAGACGGGAGAACCAAGTCCCCCGCGGCCGCTGGTCACGGCGTAGTCAATCGCGGTGTTGATCGACGAAGAGGCCGAACCACCGCCCCAACTATTGCTCAGGATGTCGGCGTGATCAGCCGCGTAGGTGATAGCATTGCCCAGGACAGTGCTGGAGGCAAAATAGGTCTCCGCCACCTTAATTGACAGAATCGTGCACCCGCCGGCCGAACCGGAAATCCTGTAGTTGTTGTTATTGATGGCGGCTGCAACGCCGGCGCTGCCGGTTCCGTGTCCCTCAGTACCAGAGGGGCTCGGGTCGTTGTCATTGTTGTAGAAATCGTAGTCATTCACCGTATCGCAGTTCAGGTCCGCGTGGGCCACATCGACACCCTCGTCGATGATCGCGATCACGACACTGGAACTGCCGGTTGTCGTGTTCCAGGCTTCGGGGGCATCGATGTCTGCATCGCTGACAGCGCCGTCCTGACCGGTGTTGTGCAGGACCTGCTCGTCGCCGTACATTGGGTCGTTCGGCGTGAAGTGGAAGTCAATCTGCCGGATGAAGTCCGGCTCTGCCCAGGCGACTTCCGACCACTGCGAGATTTCCAGGCTCGCGTCGAGCGCATCCTGTGAATCCCAATTCTGAAGCTGGATGTTGTAGCCTTCGATGTCGCTTCGCGGGAGTTTCTCAATGACCAGTCCGGAGCCGGCAATCCTCTGAACCTTCCTCTCGAAGGCATCGATGTCGGTTCCGGGCCTGACGCAGACGGTCACGATGTCGGTGGCAATCATCCGATTGCCATCTTCAGCAACGTAGACGGGGTAAACGCGCTGAACGCCTTGCTGACTTCCCAGGGCGGAAACGAAGTCGGCGTTTGCGCGCAGGTTGCTGGACCCTTCAGGCAACCCTCCGATCAAGACATTGGAAGGTCCAAAGCGGCCGACTTCTTTGAAATCCGAAACGGAGCGCTGGGTCTGCAACTTGGCAATTGCCGAACCCAGGTCCGTGCGTGGCGTGAATTGAACGGCAAATTCCGAAGGTGCGCGGAAAAGGTGGATCCTCTCACCGCCCACCAGATAAGAGTCGTTCTTGTCAACGACATCCATCGGCCTGGCAGGCGGGGCCTGACGAGCCGGCATTCTCTTCAATGCCTGCATTCCCGGTACTTCAAAGTGGGGAAGCTTCGCAGCCGGTTCGGCGAATGCGAACGCCCCCGTCAGCAGAAGTGCGCTGATGATCCCCGCAAATAATCTCGTTCGCATTACCCTACTCCTTGTTCTCGGCACGATGCCTCGAAAGAAAATGTGAATTCGCCGCATCAGAACTTCCGTTTGAATGGGCGAATGTCTGAGCTGCCGTTTCTGGAGAAGATTCCCTTATATTATTATGGCTTGTGTCTCGTATGAACCCATCACCATGCAAGAAGAATCTTTTTCACCGGACAGGGCCAAATCCACAAGTTCTCTCCAAATACCGATTGAAGCGACGGGGTGACATGCAGAGTCTACCCCATGCTTGGACCGGTCTTGTTGCACTCGGGATTCTCAACTGTGCATCGGGAGGAGGAAGAAGCGGAGTTTCAGCCATCGGCCTTTACTAACTGATCCATGTTCACCGTGGCTTCGCCAATTTGCAACTCCCTAACCCCATGCATAACTGCTCCAAGTAGCTTTATGCCTTGTTTCGGTACATTTTTTACCCATTTCCGGTAGATTTGGCCGCTGAGAAACAGAAATAAAGAAAGGGCGCGAGGTGGAGGGGACTATGACTCATCGCAAATATCAAATTCATGCGGTTCTGCTGGGAATCTGGGGAGGAATGCTGCCCCTGGCGGCGCCTGTCCAGGCCGATCCGCCGCCGGCTATGTATGCTGAGGCTGCACCGACAGATTCAGTTTGCAGCATTGCTCTCCTCTCCGACTCAAGTGCGCTTCCATATGCCAAAGATGTTATTGAGGATCGTACTTTTTATTGGGGGCAGGCAGGGGAAGCTCTTGCGCTTCGCGAAGGAGCCCAGGGAGAGACCCTGCGTCTCTATCTGGCGGTCCAGCCCGAATTCCTCGCCAGCGATGATTTCGACGCCGCTTGGGCCGATGCGGCCGGTCGCTCACTGATCCGAGAGGCCGAGTCGATGAAACTCCGTGCTACTCGCTATATCCTGATGGTTCCGGATCCCAAGGCGGGGAAATGGGTGGATGTTCAGAGCCTGCTGGAAGCCGAGCCGGTGTCCGAGTGGAACCCGCCTCCGGATTACGCCACGGATAAGGAAGCGACACGCCTGGATAAAGATCCCCACCGAGCCGCGCCAACGATCAATCCCGGCTGGGCCAACGGCTCCCTCTCGGGAAAGACCATCTACATCAATCAGTCTCACGGTTGGTTCGACGACTTCACATGGACGGGCGACCGGTGGCGCGTGCAGCGCAGCGCAGCCTATGGGATTCTGGAGGATTTCGATTCGCCGGAGTTCATCGATATGTACGTCATTCCGGCGCTGCGTAACGCCGGCGCCAAGGTGCAAACCGTCCGCGAAATGGACCTGCAGACGAACATGGTGATCGTCGATAATGCAGACGCCGAGTACGCAGAGACGGGCTCCTGGTATGCTTCCTCGTACAACGGCTTCAAACACAAGACCACGGCCTCGTGGGAAGGCGTGACGATCAATCCCTTCAATCAGGGAAGCGGTGAGAATCGTCTGGCAAACATCACGACTGGCGCAGCAACTGCAACGGCCACCTGGACAGCAACGATTCCGGCAGACGGCTACTATAACGTGTATGCGAGTTGGTCGGCCTACAGCGCGCGTGCGCATGACGCGCAGTACCTGGTTTATCACAGCGGCGGCGTCACCGAAATCCGCATGGATCAAACGATCGATGGCTACACGTGGAACCTGCTCGGCAATTTCTACTTCGAGGCCGGTGCACCTGCGACGGAACGACAGGTCGTTCTGACGAATTCGAGTAGCGATACCGGCGCAACGAATGTGTCTTCGGATGCCGTGCGCTGGGGCGGCGGAATGGGCGATGTGGCTCGTCACACAAATGGAGTAAGCGGGCGCCCTCGCTGGGAAGAGGAGGCCGTAAACTACCTGCAGTTCAACGGCTTCGGCTACAGTGGAACGCTGTACTCCGGCGATGACGATGAAGCCGGCGGGTGGTCGGATCGTCCCCAATATGCGCGCTGGGAACACAGCCAGAAAGATGGCTCGGTCGAGGACGCCATCTATTTCGCATGGCATACGAACGCCAGCGGAGACGGGTCCGCACGCGGCCTCACGACATACCGCCACACAAACGCCAGCGCCGCGTCGGAAACGCTGCAGTACTTGATGCATGACAAAGTCTACAACGCTGTCGAAGACCTCTGGATTCCCGGATGGACGGTTCGAGCGAAGAACGTCTACGGCTTCAGCGAGATCAACCAGGACAACCTCGGCAGCGGATTGCCCGGCTTCCTGTTCGAGGGACTCTTTCACGACAATTCGAGCGATGCGGCCGCCTATGCAGAGCCAGAGTTCCGCCATATCATGGCGCGTGCGATCACGCACGGAGCGATCGATTACTTCGCTCAGCGCGACGGATACTCCGCAGTGTATCCTCCTGAAACGCCAACGGATTTTCGCGTCGAATCGCTTGGCAGCGGACAGGCCCGACTGCGCTGGTCTCCCCCGCCGTCGGATCTTACGAATATCCACTTCGGCGATCAGGCAACGGGCTACAAAGTCCAAAAGAGTTCGAATGGTTTTGGGTTTGATGATGGAGCCGTCGTCACCGGCACAGAGTTGATCGTCAGCGGTCTTTCCGTCAACTCCGCAACGTACTTCCGCGTGGTTGCGACAAACGCGGGCGGTGAGTCTTTCCCGACCGAGACTCTTGCGGCAAGCGACGGCGGCGCGAGCGTTCTGATCGTCAACGGATTCGATCGGAACGGGTCTGCCTTGGTGCCGCGCGAAACGATCACGAATGCCGGCACCGATCTGCAGCGCTGCGATTGGCGCAACTTCCAGGCGTTCGACTATGCCGTCGAGCACGCAAGTGCACTCGCCCCGACTGGCGTTCGCATCAGCAGCGCATCGAACGAGGCCGTAGAGAACAGTTCCGTGACGCTGTCCGACTATGCGGCCGTCTTCTGGATCTGTGGCGAAGAGTCAACGGCCGACGAGACGTTCTCCTCCACCGAACAAAGCCTCGTTTCGAGCTACATGAACGCAGGAGGCAAGGCGCTCTTTGTTTCCGGGGCCGAAGTGGCCTGGGATCTGGCGAATCTGGGATCGGCTGCGGACCAGACATTCTTCGCGAACTATCTGCGTGCGACCTACGTCGGCGACGACGCGGGCACTTATCAGGTCTCCGGAACAGCCGGTGGGCCGTTTGCATCGCTGGGCACAATGGACTTCTCCGTCGGGGCGGGCGCGAGATACGATGCGCAGTATCCGGATCGCCTCGGAACGACTGGCGGCTCCATCGCGGCCTTGACTTACGTAGGAGGCACCGGTGGGACGGCCGCCGTGGCATACGATGGCGCCAGCGACTCGATCTACCTGGGTTTCCCATTCGAGTTGATCGCGGATGCTGCCGATCGCGAAGCATTGATGCAGGACGCGGTGGATTTCTTCGGATTGGCCGTCGTGCCGACACCGACTCCAAGTCCGAGTCCCACGCCATCACTCACGCCCTCTCCGACACCTTCCGACACTCCAACGCCTACACCATCTGATACGCCAACTCCAACTCCGTCAGATACACCAACACCGACGCCGTCGGATACGCCGTCGCCCACACCATCCGACACGCCAACGCCTACTCCGTCGGACACTCCTACGCCGACGCCATCGCCAACTCCTGCGACAGACAACGAGTTGATTGATGATTTCGAGACTTACACCGCGGGGACGCAGGCCAGGTTCCGCGATCCGGACTATTCGGGATCGACTGCGGGGATTAACACATCTACCGACGACGCCTCCGTTATCGTGACGAACAGCAATGCGATCCTGGATGCAAGCATTGGCACTTCCGACGGTTCCAACGCGGAGCGAGTGGTGTTTGACCTGAACAGTCCAACTGCGGGATTCGTTCGCCTGACGACCAGCAACGTGACCATCGGAGGAAATCCAGAAATCCGCCTCGATCGCGGCGTTTCGGTCTACTACAAACTGACGGGCGGCGAGATCGATATGGGCCTATGGATTCGCGAATCGAATAGCGATGGTCCGACCGGCGATGATGGAGGCGGAACCGGCGCCGTCGAGGAAATGGATGCGACAGTCCGACTCGTGCCTGGAGACTGGCACTACGCATGGTTCGATGTTCCGAATGCGTCGTGGAATGCGATCACAGGCAATGGGCAGCTGGATGGAACCTGGGGGGTGCTGGAGGCCCTGACGTTCCGTCCAGCCGCAACAAACTCAACCACCAACATCGAGATCCTGATCGACGATCTGTACTCCGGGCCCGAGCACACGCCCCTATCGCTCTTGCCGGGTGATGAAGATGGGGACGGATTTGTAACGATTCAGGAACTGAATGCTGTGGTGATTGCGTTCCGTGGCCTGGCGCCCGCTCCGGCAAGTGCCGATACGACACCGGACGGAATTATCACATTGAGCGAACTGAACGCGGTCGTAGTGGCGTATCGCGCGAGTCTGAACTGAGTCTTACTTGGCCGCTGCGCTTTCGCCGGCGCGGCGGCCGCTGAAGATCGAGTCGTCGGTCCAGTAATACTTCCACTCGCCGTAGCGACCGCACGTGTGGATGCCCTTTTCTTTGACGTATTCTTCGACGATCGCGAGGTTCTTCGCGCGCCCCAGATCGAACAACACGTTCGCATAGGGAATGCGCTTCTCGACGGCGACAGCGATCTCGTCATCCTCGTGAAGAATGCCAATGCGTGTGGCATCTTCCAGAACCCGGTTCAGCACATCCTGCACTTCCAGCGGGCGATAGCGCGAGTGATACACTTCGGCCTGGAAGCTTGAGCATCCCTCGGGCGCATTGGCCGGCGAAAGCATCGATGGAAAATTCCCGCGCGCGAACAGGATGTCCTCGTCGTAGAAGTATTGCCAGTGCGATTCGGGCTCGAGTGCTGGGCGTTTCACACCAACATTCACAAGCACCAGCGATGTACAAACGAGTTCGTTCGCAGCATCGAGAACATTCTTCGGGACATCCTTGATTCGGCGGATCAATTCCGGTAGCGGCAGCGAGGAAACAAGTTCTTCGAAGGAGACCTTCTTCCCATCCTCGAACTCGAGCGTTTTCGTTTCCAGGTCGATCAGGCAGACTGTGTGACTGGGATGGAACGTACCATGACCGGCGACGGAGTTGACGTACTGACCAAAGCCGCCCTTCTTCGGGTAACGGAACAGCGAGATGTAGTGATGATCTACGTCCTGCGGCGCGACGGCCCCTCGGAGCACCTCGCGAATCGATGGGCGGTGCATTCGCGAGCCAACCCAATCCGTCGACATGTTCGATGGCTCGGCGGTCCAGTACTTCCGTGTGTACTTGTCCGTGAACTCCCGAGAGAAGGTCTCGCCAAGACTCTGTCGGCACCAGTCTGCATAGTGCCGAAGGGGCCCTGCCTCTTCGTAATGAGCGGCGATCATATCATGCACACAATCGACAACAACTTCTGTCGGCAAACCGTGCAGGTTCGTCTGGGCGGGGTGCTTCACCCAATGGCCTCGCCAGTAGTTCGGCAACTTCGCACGGTGCTCGTAGAACTCGCCCTTCAATGTCTCCGCAAACAGGTCGCGAATTTCTTCGCTCTTCGTGAACGAAACGTGAGGGCCCTCGTCGAACAGGAATCCGTCGGTCTCATGCGTTTGAGCATGTCCACCGATATACGAATTCTTGTCGTAGAGATGAGCGTCGCAGCCCAGCTCCGTGGCCTTCTGAGCAGCGGCGAGACCCGAGAGGCCTGCGCCCAGAATTGTCACGTTCTTCATAAGCCATTCCCTGTATGACGACCAGAGAGCCGCCGTCTGTTTCAGACTCGCGCCGAAATGAATTCGCGGAACATGTCGACCATGTACTCGCGCATCGCATCGTTAATTCCGGGGTAAACCCCGATCCAGAATGTGCGGTTCATGATGATGTCCGCATTCGGTGTCTCGCCGGCGATGCGATACTCGACGTTCTGATACGCCGGCTGGCGCATCAGGTTTCCGGCGAAGAGCAGTCGCGTGCCGATCTTCTTCGATTCCAGGTGGCCGGTCAGTTCATTGCGGCTGAACGGGGCGCCTTCGCGCACGGTAATCGGGAAACCGAACCACGATGGATTACTGTTCGGCGTCGCTTCCGGCAAGATGAGGAACTCCTCAAACTGCTTCAGGTTTTCCTTCAGGAACGCGAAGTTCTCTCGCCGTCGCTGAATGAAGCCGGGCAGCTTCTTCAACTGCGACACACCGACGGCGGCCTGCATATCGGTCGCCTTCAGGTTGTAACCGATGTGGCTGTAAATGTACTTGTGATCGTAGCCTTGGGGCAGATCGCCGAGTTGCCACTCGAATCGCTTGCCGCAGGTGTTGTCATGCCCAGGCGGGCACCAGCAGTCGCGCCCCCAATCGCGGAATGATTCCGCCGAGCGCTTGATGATGCCCTGGCTCATCATGACGGCGCCGCCTTCGCCCATTGTAATGTGGTGGGCGGGATAGAAGGAAACCGTCGCGATGTCTCCCCAGGTGCCCGTGCGTTTGCCTTCGTACTCGGCACCCAGCGCGTCGCAGTCATCCTCGATCAACCAGAGATTGTGCTTCTCGCACAGGGCTTTCACAACCTTCAAATTGAACGGGTTCCCCAGCGTATGGGCCATCATGATCGCCCGCGTCTTCGGGCCGATGGCCGCTTCCAGTTTCGCGACATCGACGTTGTAGGTCGGAATCTCCACGTCGACGAGAACAGGGATCATTCCCAACTGGATGATCGGGTTGATTGTGGTGGGGAATCCCGAAGAGACGGAAATTACTTCGTCGCCAGGACGCAGTCGACGATCCTTCAGCAAGTGCGATGTGAGAGCGGCGAGGGCCACGAGATTTGCGGAGGAGCCCGAGTTCACGAGCAGGGCATAGCGCGTTCCGACTTCCTCGGCCAACTTCTTCTCGAACTCGTCGCCAAAACGTCCTGTGGTCAGCCAGAAGTCGAGCGATGCGTCGACCAGGTACTGGACGTCTTCCGCATCGAATACCTTTCCGCTAACAGGAACGCGGTCCTGGCCGGGAGTGAACGGCTTTTCAGGCCAATTCGCCGCCTGGTATTCGGACACGAGGCCCAGGATTCTCTCTCTCAGTGCTTTTGCGTCGGACATTGATTCCCTCGTTCATCGAGCGCGTGGCTTCTGCGCTCATAGTTGGTCGTTTGTGTCTACTCCGCCTGGCTGCGAATGTAATCGATGGTCGCCGTCAGGCCATCCACAAGCGCCGTCGTCGGGTACCAGCCAAGGCGGTATGCAATCTTTGTGAAGTCGGCAACGAAGTAGGGAGCTTCGTGCCGCGAACGGCTGGCCTTTCCGAAGCGGGCAAGGTCGGCCGGTGCGCCAGCAAGTTGAATCGTTCGCATAACCATCTCGCGAACGGAGCACGCGCGATCCTGGCCGGCACCGACGTTGAACACTTCGCCGAGGACTGCACTCTCCGGTGCTTCCGCACAACGGCGCAGCGCATCCGCCACGTCATCCACGAATACGTAGTCGCGAATCTGGAGCCCGCTGGTCAGTTCGATCGTCTCCCCCGCCAAACTCTTGCGTACAACCATCGGAATCAGTTTCGTCTCGCGCTCCATGGGACCGAAGACGCTGAAGGGGCGAACCGTCACCAGGGGAAACCCTTCGTGGCGGCAAAGGTAGTCGAGCATTTGCCAGCAGGAAGACTTGCTCGCGCAGTATAAATTCAGCGGCCGCAGGGGTACTGACTCGTCCATCGGAAGTCCGCGCGGTTCGTATTCGTGACCGGAGCCCGTGTAAACAAAGCGGCGAATCCCATGACGAATAGCAGCTCGCGCAAAGACAGCGGAGCCTTCAACATTCACACGAATGATGCGGTCGCTTTCACCCTCGGCATGCACGCCGGCGGCGGCGACATGGAACACGATTTCTGGCTTGGAATTCTCAAGTGCAGCATCAATGGAGGTGGGATCGCAGAGGTCCATCCGCACGACACGAATCCGATCGCGCACGGCATCCAGACGATAAAGGTGCGCGTCAGACGTGTAAGCGCCCGTCACATCGTAGCCATTGGCGACAAGGTGATGAACGAGTGCGCTGCCGATCAGACCGGAAGCTCCGGTCACGAAGGCTTTGCGATTCTGTCCAGATGCTGTCATTCTCGTTTTCGTCCTTCTCTCTCAGGCGGATTCGTAAGCCTGGATGTCGGCGAGGCAAGCATCGCGCATGGCCTGCTCGCCGGCGTAATAGCGTCGATACCAGGCACTCGTGCGGCGAATCGTCTCGCCGAAATTCCACCGGGGATACCAGTCGAGCTTCGAGATCGCCTTCTCGATGGCGAGCCGGAGAATGCCGGCCTCGTGCGGATGGTTGCCGTGGCTTTGATCATCCCAACTGCCACTCCCCCACTCTTCGACAAACGCGTCGGCTAACCTGCGAACGGTGGCCTCGTTGCCAGGCAGAGGGCCGAAGTTCCACCCGTCGCAGTACAACTCCGCGTTCTCTCCGCCATGCATTTTCTCGGCGAGCAGGAGGTAGCCACTCAGCGGTTCGAGAACATGCTGCCAGGGACGAATCGCCTGCGGGTTGCGAATCTCCACGGCTCGCTCTTGCGAAAGGCACTGCACCATGTCCGTGACGATGCGATCGACAGCCCAATCGCCTCCGCCGATCACATTTCCTGCGCGCGCAGATGCCAGGTGGATACCGTGCTCAGCGACCTTGCCCGGATGGAAGAACGAACGGCGGTAAGATGATACGACGATCTCTGCCGCGCCCTTGCTGGCGCTGTAGGGATCGTAGCCGCCCATCGCGTCGCACTCGCGATAGCCCCAGATGTGTTCGCGATTCTCGTAGCACTTGTCGCTGGTGATGACCACGACTGTGCATGGATGATCGGCGAGGCGAACAGCCTCCAGCAGATTCACAGTGCCCATCACGTTGACATCGAATGTCTCGCGCGGCTCGCGATAGCTGAGGCGCACAAGCGGCTGCGCAGCGAGATGGAACACGACGTCCGGCTTCGCTTCACGAACGGCCGCAACGAGCGCTTCGTGATCACGCAAATCCGCTTCGTGGTGGCGAGCCAGCGTTTCCTGCACACCGGATACAACGAAGTTGCTCGGCTCTGTCGGAGGAGCGAGCGCGTAACCCGTCACCGATGCGCCCATATCGGCGAGCCAGAGGGCGAACCAGGAGCCCTTGAAACCCGTGTGCCCGGTCAGGAAGACCTTCTTGCCGTTCCAGAATGCGCGATTCATCAGGACCACATCTTCCAGGGCGCTTCGCCGCTTTGCCAGAGTCGTTCAAGTAGCTCCTTCTCGCGAAGGGTATCCATCGGTTGGAAGAAGCCTTGGTGCTTGTAGGCCATCAACTGTCCGTCTTCTGCAAGTCTCTCCAGGGGCCCGCGCTCCCAGATGGAAGGATCGCCCTCGGTGATATAATCGATGACCTCTGGCTCGAGAACGAAGAAGCCGCCGTTGATCCAGCCCTCACCCGTCTGGGGTTTCTCGAGGAACTCCGCGACACGGTCGTCATCAAATCGCATGCCGCCAAATCGAGCCGGCGGACGCACAGCCGTCACCGTTGCAAGTTTTCCGTGGGACTTGTGGAACTCGACAATCTTGTCGACCGGAACGTCCGCCAGACCATCGCCGTACGTCAGCATAAACGTCTCGTCGCCGATCCACTCCTTCAAACGCCGAACGCGTCCTCCGGTCTGCGTCTTCAGACCCGTATCAACCAGGTGAATCAACCAGTCTGGCTGCTTGATGGAGCGAATCACCTTCTCGCCGGCGGCCAAGTTGATCGTCAGATCGTTATTCAACTCGTAGAAGTGAAGGAAGTACTCTTTGATGTATTCGCCCTTGTAACCAAGCGCGATGATGAACTCTTTGAAACCCGCTGCGGCGTAGATATTCATCACATGCCAAAGGATCGGCTTGGCGCCGATCTCCACCATGGGCTTGGGACGAAGAACTGTTTCTTCGCTGAGACGAGTGCCGAATCCGCCGGCCAGAATAATGGTCTTCATGACGTGTTCTTTCCTTAAGAGCGATCAACCAGCGGTGTCACCGCGCAGCTTCTGATATTCCCAGTCCAGCACCCGAAAGAGCACCGGCGTGATCATGCTTCCCTTGGGCGGAGGCGCCTTCTGCGCGATTTCCGCGGCCTTCCAGATATTCTCCCCAAAGACCTCCGGTGAATAGCCTGCGACGATCTCGAGGCTCCGCTTCCCCATCGCGACGGGATCCGCGTCGGCTCCGGACACCGCTTTCAGGCAACGTGCGATGTCTTGCGTGTCGCGGGGGTTGAATGCAAAGCCATTTCTACCCTCCTCGACCAGTTCGGACGACCCGCAATTTCGCGAAACCAGGACCGGAAGCGCCGAGGCCATCGCCTCGTTCACGACGAGCCCCCACTGATCTACGGTGCTGGCCAGGACGAAGGCGCTCGCCAGGCCGTAGAACTCGGGTAAAGTGTCGATCTGTTGGAAGCCGGGAAAATGGATCGCGGATTCCAGCCCAAACGCCTGCCGATGCGCAACCAACTCCTCGCGCTGCGGTCCATCCCCCACCATCACCAGGTCCCAGGCCGCGTCCGGTGGAGTCTCCTTCCGGTAAGCCGCAAAAGCGTCCATCAGACGGAAGAGGTTCTTCTTCTCCACGAAGCGACAGGACGAGAGGAAGTACCGCTCGGGCAGGCCGTTCTTCTCTCGAACAGCCGTGGCATTCTCTCGGACTTCCTCTGCCTTGCTTCGGAAGTAATCGTTATCGACGACATCGTATCCGCCGACGATTCGGTCTGCCTTGAGGCCCAGATGCACGAGGTAATCGCCATGGCGCTCGCCGGCAACGATGCCTGCGGAGAAGAGCTCGACAAGGCGACGCTTCACCCATTCCTTCACGAAATGCCTCGGCGCATCGATCTCCTGACTGTCAGACATGGCGATGACCGGAATCTTTTTCCTGGAACACCACTGAATCGCCGCCAAAGCGCCGTTGTCCGACCAGCCGCCCACGGCCAGGGCGCATGGTTTCAAATCGCGCAATGCCTCGTCGAGCCGACGAGCGACTTCCCCCATCGAATGATCGCGAGAGTCGGAGTCCTTGAACAAAGTCACGCGGCGGACATTCTCCGGCAGATCCACATGATCCCAGGCGTAGGTCTTCGTTGTCGCGGAGAGTTCCACAGCCACCACTTCGCCATGACGCGCAGCACCGCGTAAGCGGGCCTGATGATAAGGCCCGATACGGTGGAACAGAATGGCGAGCGGAGATGTCATTCCGTGCAAATCGTCCTAGCTTGAGATGGCCTTGCGGCGTTCGGCGAACGCCCGGCTCAGCACAGCCCGGAGCTTCTCCGCCCCAGGTTCCAATTCCCGTCCGCGAGCCGATGCCAGCGCACCCTTGGCGTGCTCGACCAGCAGGCTTCGATCGTCGATGTACTTCTGCAGAGCCTCGGCGATCGCGTCGGAGTTGCGCTCCGGGATAACAAAGCCCTCTCGCCCGTCCTCCATATCGGCGCCCGATTCAAACGTGGCGACGACCGGAAGCCCAAACGCCATGGCTTCCTGAACAACCCCGGCGGATCCCTCGCCCAGACTTGGGAAGACGAACACATCTGCCCAATCGTATTGCTTTGCCAGTTCATCCGTCTGCAAACGGCCGAGGAATTCAACGCGGTCGGAGTACTTTGCAGTGATTTCCGGACGCAACTTATTGCTACCGGCTATGCGGATCTCCACGGAAGCAGGGTCCAGTTTCTCGATTGCCTGCAAGAGGTACACGACGCCCTTTCGAACGCCGACCGTACCTGCGAAGAAGACGCGTAGCTTGCCTTCCCGGTCCGCCTTTTTCTCTGCCTGCCTGTCGTCAGAACGAGGATGGCCGTGATGATTCAACCACAGGGGATTCGTGTAAGGGCAGAATTGCACGCGATCGTCATCGAAAGAGTAGCTGTCGAGCAAATTGCGCTGCGTGGCGGCAGAGGGACAGAGAATCAAATCGGCAGAACGAAGATCTTTCTCCTCAACCTGCACCATCTCACGTTCGACGTTGTCGTAGTCGCCCGCGTCCTCAAGGAACCAATCGCCGTATCGCCGGAACTCCTCGCGCATTTCGGGAATGAGTTTCTTGATCGGAATGTGCATCTGGTCGAGTACGATGAACTTGTCAGGAAAGACTTCGCGACAAATGTGAGCTGAGAGTGCGAAGCAATACAGCACATTGAACTTGTCTGCCCGCGACCGAAGCAGCCCAGCGATCTCCCGAGAGACCTCGGCATTGATTCGCAGCGAATCCATGATCGTCGCAGCGCGACGACGTTCGCGGATGGACTTCACGCCGCCCCACCCGAGTTGCAGCACTTTCCTGTCGGGCAGAAGCGCCTGGTGACGCGCCATCAGGCTTCCCAAGGCCGGCGATTTTGAGAGTCTTGTCGCCTGGCGAAGTGCGCGATGCCAAGGACCGCGGCAATAAACATCGGTGGCCAGCACATCGAGCAAGTCGGCGCGGTGAAGCATCGTCGGAAGCGCGTAGCTGCGGCGTGCTCCATTCATGTGAACGGCAATTCTCATTGTCGCTTCACTCGATTGGCCACCGCCTGCATGCGTTTGCCCAATCGGAAAATCTTCAGGTACATGCCAAGACCGACGGTGCGATCGAGAACTGCATGGTAATAATCCGGTGTCTTGGGCTGCCATTTGCCCTGCCGGATCGCTTCCTTCTTCAACATCGCGGCTTCGTTGGTCATATCCGCGTGGTGGAAATAGCGGAAGAGTTTCATCACCTGGTGGCGCTCGCACTCGCGAACGAACCCGGCCAGGATCTCATCCAGATCGTCGCGGCCGGCAAAGAAGCGCTTCACCCAATCGGTGATGTGCATGTGCGACTCACCGGTCCGTGAGGCCTTCATCGTCAGATTCCCGTCCCAGGTCTCCTTCTTGATGAAGCACCCGTCGAAGGTGTAGGTCGGCACGCCCTGCTGTGCGGCGGGAATCAGAAGCTCGCGATCCGCGTTGAAAGACTCGATGCGGAAACCACCGAATTCCTTCAGGACCTTGTGCGAGTAGATCATGCCGGACGGCGCAGCGGTCAGTTCGGCGCCGCCCACAGCCGCCCCGAGGATCTGATAGAAGCTGATTTTCTCCAGCTTCGTCGGCGTTCCCTCCAAGCCAACCTTAGCAGGCATCGCGAGGAAGTCTTCCTCAGTCGCCAGTTCAAAGACCTTCCACAGATTGTCGATATCCCCGAAGGCATCGTCGCTGTGGAGGTAGACGATGTAATCGCCTTCAGCCAGCCCGATCGCGCGGTTGTGATTCCCCCAGATGTTCACCAACTCATTGAAGTAGACATAACGAATCCGCGGGTCGTCGAACGAATCGACGACCTCGCGGGTATTGTCCTGACTTGCGTTGTCGATGATCAGAATCTCAAAATCGCCTTCCTGGCGCGTTGCAGAAGAAATGCAATCGGCCAGCATCCCACCTCTGTTGTAAGTGGGAATGACAATCGAGATTTTCGGGTCCTTCACCGGCATGAATGTGCTCTCGGATCAGTTGGCGTCGCGCTGCATCTCTTCGGCAACGTCAGCGATGATCTGTTCGAGGGTACGCTTGGGCACCCAACCGATCGCGCCCTTGATCTTATCGACGCACGGCATGCGGCGCTGCATGTCTTCGAAACCACCGCCCTTGAAGACTTCCTCATACGGGATCGTTCTGATCTCGGCGTCGGACTTCGTGATCTTCTTCACCAGTTCGGCGAGCTGCATGATCGTGATCTCTCGCGTGTGGCCGACGTTGAAGACTTCACCGGTGCAGCCCTTCGTATCCATCAGTGCAGTAACAGCCTCAACAACGTCGTGGACGTGACAGAAGCAACGGCTCTGGTCGCCGGTTCCGTAGACGTAGATGGGCTCGTTGTTCATGGCTTGGCGCACGAAGTTCGGAACCACCATGCCGTACTGGCCGGTCTGGCGCGGGCCAACGGTGTTGAACAGACGCACGACGATGACGGGCAGACGATTCTGCTTCCAATGCGCCAGCGCAATGAACTCATCCAGCGCCTTCGCACAGGCGTATGCCCAACGATGGCGCGTGGTCGGGCCTTCGAGGCGATCGCCTTCCTCGCGGAACGGCACGTCGGTGGACTTGCCGTAAACCTCGGACGTCGAGAAAACCATGGTCTTCTTACGATAGCGCGCAGCGTGGCGAAGAACCGTCTCGGTACCGCCAACGATCGTCTCGATGGTCTGAACGGGTTGGTCCATGATGAGCTTCACGCCGACTGCGGAAGCGAGATGGAAAATCGCATCGGACTCGCGAACCAACTCTTCAACGATCGAATCGTGAAGAACCGTATCGAAGATGAAGCGGAAGCGGCCGTCGGGGCCATATTCCTGGTCCAGATCCTCGATGTTGGAGTAGGAACCCGTCGAGAGGTTGTCCAGGACGATCACGCGATGGCCCTGCTTGAGAAGGTAGTGCGCCAGGTGGCCACCGATGAAGCCGGCCCCACCGGTCAGGAGATACGTCTTTTCTTGCGTTTTCTGCATGGTCTTTCCTCGAATCACGTTGGTGAGTTCTTCTATGAAACTTTCCTAGATCACTTCTTTGTCGCCTGCGCTTCGTAGACCTTCGCCCAAGCCATAAAATCGTAGAACATCAGTAGGAAGCAGAGCACAAATCCCTGACGCTTGTCCAGAAAGCCGAGCCGGAAGAAGTACGCATAGATGAATCGAAAGACGAAACGGAACGGCAGACGCAGAAAGACCTGCTTGAGCCGCCGCTTGATGTACTTCTTCCGATCCAGGTGTTTCTCGCCTTCCTTGAATCCGCCGCGAAGGAACTGCTCGTAAAGGTCAGCCTCCCAGGTCGAGTAGCGATTGTGCTTCTCAACCCAGACGGCGATGCTGGGATAGGGGTAGTGTTTGATGCTGTTCTTCAGCTTGCCCATTTTGCCCTGAAGAATAACGTGCTCGTGAGCCTCGTTATCGCCGGAATTCTGACCAGCCTTTGTGGGCATCTTCTCGTAGCGACCAAGCTTGTGGCGGAACAGCCGAAGCACGCGAAGATCCGCATAGCCGCAGTGCTTGATCTCGCCGCCCATGAAGAAGTAGCGGAAGTGAATATCGTAGCCATCGTACTCCGTGGACTTGATGGCCTGCGCGATCTCTTTGACCAGCGCCTTCGGAACTTCCTCGTCGGCGTCGACAATCAGAACCCACTCGTTCCGGAAGGGAAGATTCTCAAGGCTCCAATTCTTCTTCTTGGGATACGTGCCGTTGAAGTGAAACTGCACAACCTGGGCGCCATGCTGCTCGGCCACTTCCACGGTCTTGTCCGTGGATTGCGAGTCCACAACGAAGATCTCATCCGCCCAAAGCAGACTCTTCAGGTAGCGGCGCAGATTCGCTTCCTCATTTTTCACGGGTACGATGATGCTGACGGGCACGAGCCCCTTGGGCCGCAGCCCGGCAGGGGCCTCGGCCGTATCGGTGTTTGGAGTGGCCTCAGTCACGGGAGCTGTCACTTACGGACTTCTTCTCCATCCTCAGGATTCTCGAACCGCGTCTTGATGGGTACGCATGGAAAGCCGGCGCAAACCATGTTCTCCGGCATATCCTTGGTGACCACAGACCTCGCCCCGATCACGGCGTTCTTCCCAATCCGCACATTCATTGCCACAAATGCATCGGCACAAATCCAAGCCCCCGCATCAACGGAGATCGGCCCGTAGATGAGCGGGAACTTCGGATCCTTGTAGTCATGACTGGCACCGCACAGATGCACATTCTGCGATACAGTGGCTGTATCGCCGATCGTGATCCGGTCGACGTTATAGCAAGTCACACGAGGTGCCAGGCAAGCATGTGGGCCCATGCTGAGATTCCAGGGGGCCCAGATGTCAACGCTTGGATGCACGATTGCGGTCCAATCGATATCGGCCCCGAAGAGCTTTAGAATCAAGACACGGTATCGGCGCAGGATCCTCGGACTGGGCCGGAAGAGCAAGAATCGGACTATCCCCCAAAGGACGCGTCCGAGTTTATTCGCCAGCGAATGTGGACTCGGCTGGTCCGAATCCATCTGGACATTATCCGGGGGGGCGAGATCTTGCAGATTGCTGTCCGGCACCATGGCCAGTGTCCCTCTCTTCTGTGTGCTCAATCGAGCCGGACCTTCGCAGGTGCATCGCCACCGCCGCAAGCCCACTGGCACATTCTGACCATATCCTCTGCGATTATGTCCCACGTATAGGTGGATTCGACGAGTGTTCGCGCTTTTCCAGCCATTTCCACCCGCTCTTCGGCCGACATCTCGAGCAGCTTTCGGAGCCCTGTTTCCAGCTCTTGGGATGTTGGCTGCACCGAAACGGCTCCCCCGGCATCTGCAAGTTCGGGGAAGTTGCAGAACGGGGTCATCAAGATCGGCAACCGACAGGCTGCTGCCTCAAGGAGCGCCATCGGAAAGCCTTCGCTGAAGGATGGAAGGATGAAGCCGTCGGCTGCCGCGAGCGCCTCCCTCTTCTCTTCATGATAAAGCGGGCCGGCAAAGATGATTGAATTGGAAAGGTTTAGGTCCGAAACCAGGGCCTCCATCTGCTCGCGGTGTCCGATCTGGTTGGGGCCTGCGATGATCAGACTCCAGCCCTTCTCCCCCGCCTCTGAGGCAGCCCAGGCCGTGATAAGCGGTTCCAGGCCCTTCTTGGGATGCACACGACTGAGAAACAGGAGCTTATGGCGACCTTTGATCTCCGGGTGACGCTCCTCGAAACGAGCAGCATCGGGCAGGTTCTCGTACTCGGAGAGATTGACCCCATTGGGGATCACCGCCAGCGGGTTTCGGAATCCGAGCGCCCGGACACTGTCCGCCTCAGACTGGCAGAGGACACGGATCGCATGCGCGTGACGCAATGCTCGGTTCTGGAAGGCGAGACCGATCGCCTTCTTCTTCATCCTGGATCGATTTATTGCCCACGGGTCGAGCATCCCGTGTGGATGAATGATGAGGGGGACGCGGCGCCGACGGCTGGCGATATACGCCGCACATCCGGAGTAGGACCAGATTCCGTGACTTGAAAGAATATCGTATGTCTCATCGTGATCGAGGAGATGGCGCTTGAGCGCCGGGGAGTAGCCAAATGCCCGAGGTCCGATATCTGGAAAGGCCGCTACGTCGAGGGGCTTGTAGTGAACGATGTCCTCGTCCGTGAATTGATCGCGGACCGAGCTGAGCTTTACGGGAACGCCGCTGGCGAACACTGCCTGCCACAGCCGTCGCACAGAATGGAAAAGCCCGCCCTGGAGGCGGGAGCAACCGTCGGAGACGACGCGGATTGTTGGGGATTTCGCAGGGGCAGATGTCACAGATCGTATCTGGTCGGCATTGGGATCAAGGCTTGGAATGGGCCGCGGCAAGCTGAGGTACGTGATGATGCTGAGCTCTCCGGCGCCGCCGCCTTGGCCGCCGCAGTCGCGTGGGGTGCATTGCCCAAAGCAGCGGTGGGGCCACGAAAATCAACAAGTACGTCGGGTAGGCCAGCATGTGCGTCTGATCAGTCACCAGAACAACAAGCGATCGGAGGAGGATCGAAACGTAGAAGACTTGGGAGAATACACTCCCGCGGCGAGAGCGCTCCCAAAGAGTCCCCATCACGGCGCCGATGATAATATACACCAGGCAGCCAAACCAGGCGCCCTGTTCGAACGCCACGGCCGGCCCGAACGGGAAGTTGTAGAACTCACGCTGCCAGGAGTAATACTGGACGGTGTTCTTGTCGCGCTGACCGGGATCGAACATCAGTCCCTGCTTGAATTCCTCGCCCACGATGAATCGGGGCACGAACAAGCGAACCATTCCGTTGTAGTAGTCGATCCCGTAACGGTACTGTCCCGATTTTTGTGCGGCTCCGATGATATAAACCCCACCCATGACCTCGACGGAGCCTTCCTCGGAGAACTTCTGCATGGTATCGGCGACCCGGATATTGCGGATCTGACTCCAGTCGCCGCCGATCTGGCTGTGGGCGCGGTACTCAGGAGCAATCACGAAGGCAACCAAGAGGGTCGGCGCTGCCGCGACGAAAACCCATCGAGGAATCGTCCATCCTTTGTAGAAGTACACCACGGTCATGATCATGAGGAGGAAGGCGAGAGAGGAGCCACGCCGTCCGAGGAAAACCATAACCGCCAAGGGAATGATGCACATTGCCGCAAAGGCCAGGTAACGAATGACCTGTGGACGTCGAAGAGCCGAAATAAGAACAATCGCGATGGCTGGATAAAGGAAGGAACCAAACAGGTTAAGAACAACCAGTCCACCTTCCCAGTCTGCCTCGTACGATCCCTCGGCCTTGAACAGGCCTGTCACGCCGCCGCCAGTACGCATGCCCATCATGGCATATGCCCAGACCGCCACGGCGCCGATCGCCAGCCCCACGAGGAAAAGCCGATTGGGATCGCCTGGATTGCCTTCGGTTTTTACCCATCCGGGCCGCGGTCGCAGCGCGTGCCCCAGCCAGCAGGAACCCACGCAGAGGAACGTCATGATCTCTGTCATCAGGACTTCATGTTGAGGCATGGACTTCATGCCTTCACTGAAGAAGGAAGGGACGATCCAGAGCAGGGACACCCAACCAACGAGGAAGGGGTACTGGTACACGCGATTTGGCCGCATGAACCCCCAACAGATCAGGAGAAGGGACTCGATGAGCAGGGCGTATGCAAAGAAATCAACCATGCGAGCGCGCGAAGAGAATTCCGTTCGTTGAGTTTGCGTCCCGATGTCTGAACCTTGGTCGGGCTCTGTGACAACCGGTTTCTCGACTACAAGCAGATAAGCTGCCAGCTTCCGGGCGGCTCACCTGATCCGCAGGAGTTTCCGCCAGGGGATTTGCTGCAAGTCCGCGATTCGCGGGATCACCAGACTGGAGAACTCGATTTCCTCGTGTCGGCAGAACCAGTGCAGCAGCAAGACTGTGCGGGCGGCCTGGGCGACCGAGAAGCCCGCTGCGAGCGCCAGCGCGCCGAGCCAATTGACGAGGCTGACGGCAATAATCGCCGAGGCGATCGCTGCCACCCACATGGACTTCATGCCGTATTGGGGCAGGCCCTTCCCGCGGAATCGCTCATCGATGATCGTGCCAATGCTGATAGAGAATCCTCCCGGCAGCATCACGAAGAAAATCATCACGGACGGAACGAATTCTTTTCCATAAACCAGGGGAATCAGGAAGGGCATCGTGAAAGCCATTCCGATGACCATGCAGAGGAAGCCAAGAAGAATCAGGCGAAAGCGCGCGGCGAAGATGTGCTTCTGGTGATCGCTGCCGGCCAGTTCGGCTTTCGCCGAATCCGTGAAAGCGACGAGACCAAAGGCCTTCGAGAAAGGATTGAGCAACTGCGCGACGGTCAGGGCGACCGCATAGAGGCCCAGTGGGGCCTTCCCCAAGAGCACCGTGGCCAGAAAGCCGTCCAACTGTGTGACCACCAGCGTGCTGTACAAAGCGCCGGCGTATGGAAAGGCGCTCTTCAGGTGTCCCAGATAAGCGAACTCATCGAATTTGGGGAATCCATACTCGCGGAAGATGAAGATCACTCTCAGAATGACCGACAGAACGGTCGCCGACCAGAGCGAGATCAGAACAACAGGAAGCGAGAAGAGCCCCGTCAGCCAGAAGATCAGCAGGAGAGAAATATACAGTGGATAGGTGATGAAACGGAAGAAGCTGTGGCGGCCCCAGGCGCCCTGCCCCTGATCGATCGCCACCAAGTACAGCCCCAGGAGATTACAAGGTATCCAGGCGGCGCCGTAAATGAACGAGAGCCGACGGGCTTCGTCGTCCGGAGGCAGCCCAACCAAATAGATAATGACGGCCAGACCGATGATTCCAATGAACGCCTGAAACAGGGCGAGCGCAACGGCGCGCCCGATGATCCGGCGACCTTCCTCGCGGGTGTTCGTCTTTGCCGCCTCTCGGGCGAGCATCGGAACGAAGCCATACGCGGCCAGCCCCGCAACGATATTGGGATAGAGAATCGCGGTCATGTAGAGGCCGCGTCCCTCCGGACCGAGAAGACGGGCAACAAGAACGCCGGACAGCAATGTTGCGAACTGAATCGACAGGTTGGCGAAGGTGGTGAGCTTGACTGCTCGGAAAGAGAACGCCATCTACTCTGCTGCCTCGCCGGGAGCGGAATCGGAGTCTTTGCGCTTCGCGATCACCTTGGCGGGGACTCCGCCGACGATCGAGAAGGGCGGAACGTCCTTGGTCACTACGGCGCCTGCAGCGACAACACTGCCTCGCCCGACGGTCACATTGGGAAGAATCGTCGCACGCGCTCCGAGCCAGACATCGTCCTCGATCGTCACGGGACCTGGCGTCAGCCCTTGGTGAGAAATCGGGATGTCTGTTCGCTCGATGTTATGATTGTGCGTGTAAATCACAACCCCCGGCCCCATCCGAACGTAACTGCCCACACGAAGCCCGCCGGTGCCGTCGATGACCGAGAAGATGCCGATCGAAACCTCGTCGCCGAAGTGCATTTTCTTCCGACAATGAGGAAAAATCACATAGTCGCGCAGGGCGCATCGATCTCCGAACTCGGCGGAGGCTGCACCCTTGAATCGGACGGAAGGGGCAACGCGACAGTCCTTTCCAAAAGTCACTCGACGATTCGCTAGCGTCCTCAGACGGAGCGTTGTCGCGTGAAACAGTCGGGACAGACTGGGCATACTGCTGCAGCTCCCACAGCGGAGAGGATACGGCTCGAAACTACCGCGAGCGCTTCGCTTCCTGGCGATCCTGCCAGACTTGATCGGTCAGTCCATTGCACTCTTTGTACCATGCCACGAAGCGACCGACGCCTTCGTCCATCCCAGTCACCGGCGAGAAGCCGAGCTTATCGCTGGCGCGCTTGATATCGGCATAGGTCGCCGGCACGTCGCCAGGCTGCATCGGCTTGAACTCCATGATGGGCTCTTTGCCAAGGTGCTTCCCGATTGCGTTGATGAAGTCCATGAGCTTCTCGCTCTGGTGATTGCCCAGGTTGAGAATCTCGTATTTATCGAGCGTGTCGGCCGTCAGCGATGCCTTCACCCCGGCGATGATGTCATCAATGTAGGTGAAGTCGCGCTCCATCTTGCCGTGATTAAACACCGAAATCGGCAACCCACGGGACACGGCCTCGGTGAAAAGCCAGATGGCCATGTCCGGGCGTCCCCATGGTCCGTAAACAGTGAAGAACCGGAGGCCGATCGACTGGAAACCGTACAAGTGCGTGTAGGTATGCGCCATCAATTCGTTGGCGCGCTTTGTCGCGGCGTAGAGGCTGATCGGGTGCTCGACCGAATCTTCCTCGCTGAACGGCATCTTCTTGTTCCCGCCGTAGACGCTGGAACTGGAGGCGTAGACGAGGCGGGGAAGCTCCGCCTGTCGGGTCGCTTCGAGGATACTCAGGAAGCCTTCCAGATTCGACTTCTGATAGGCGAAAGGATTCTGCAGCGAATAGCGGACGCCCGCCTGCGCTGCCAGATGGCAGATCGTGTCGACCTTTTCGGTCCGAACGATCTCCAGAAGTCGAGCATGTTCTGCCACGTCGATTTCGTAGCCGACGTACCCCTCGCGCGCCTCGAGCAAATCGTGGCGGGCACGCTTCAGAACGACCGGGTAGTAGTCGTTGAAATTGTCAACGCCAACGACTTCGTGACCGTCATCAATCAACGATTGAGCGAGGTGGAATCCGATAAACCCGGCCGTGCCGGTAACCAGAACTTTCATGACGTCAGGCCTTACGGACCTTGTCCGATGGCGAGCCGCCCAAGGCGTTGCGTGTGTCGACAACGAGCTTGGCGACCTGCGCGAGCTTGTCATGATCGACGGCCTTGTGGGCCGTGCAGATCACCACGGCATCGTACTCGCCGGCCTTCTCGACGGGCACGCTCTTGCGACCAGTCAGGTTTGGGTGCTCGCGGTTTTCTTTGATCTCAGGGATGAACGGATCGTGATAGTCCACAACCGCGCCGGCCTGCTCGTACAGCTCGATCAACTTGAGCGTGGGGCTCTCGCGCATGTCGTCGACGTCAGATTTGTAGGCCAATCCGACCAGCAGCAGCTTGCTGCCTCGCAATGCCTTTGCATGTTCGTTCAGCGACTCCATGGTGCGCTGCACGACATAGTAGGGCATCTGCGTGTTAATCTCGCCGGCCAGTTCAATGAACTTGGTCGGCATATCGTATTCGCGTGCCTTCCAGGTCAGATAGAATGGATCGATTGGAATGCAATGACCGCCCAGACCGGGACCTGGGTAAAACGGCATGAAGCCGAACGGCTTGGTCTTGGCCGCGTCGATGACTTCCCAGATGTCGATGCCCATCTTATGGAAGACGACCTTGAGCTCGTTCACCATCGCGATGTTGACGCAGCGGAAGATGTTCTCGACCAACTTGGTCGCTTCCGCCGCGGCGCAGGAACTGACGGGAACAGTGCTGACGACAACGGCATCGTAGAGCGCTGTCGCGATCGCGAGGCCTTCCGGCGTCATGGCGCCTACCACCTTCGGGATCGTTGAAGTAGAGAACTTGGCGTTGCAGGGATCTTCGCGCTCCGGGGAGTACGCGAGGTAGAAGTCGTCGCCTGCCTTCAATCCGGAGCCCTTCTCCAGGATCGGAAGCATGACCTCTTCGGTCGTCCCTGGGTAGGTGGTCGATTCGAGGCAGACCATCTGGCCCTTGCGCATGTGGGGCGCCACGGCCTCGCAGGTCATCTCGATGTAAGACATGTCCGGTTCACGATTCCGCGTCAGAGGCGTCGGCACGCAGAGGAGAATCGCGTCGCACCGGGTGACCAGCGAGTAATCGGTGGTTGGGTGGAAACGGCCGGTGTTCTTCAGCTCTGCGATCGAATCGTTGGAGATGTGCTTTATATAGGAGCGTCCGTCGGCGAGGCACTCGACTTTTTGCGGATCGATATCGAAGCCTTCGACGTCAAAGCCCTGGCGGGCGAACTCGATGACAAGGGGAAGCCCGACATATCCAAGGCCGACGACACCGACGATTGCCTTCCTCTGCTGAATCTTTGCAATCATCTCGTCGCGTGCGCTTGCGGAAACACTCTGGGTCATTGCTGAAGATCTCTTTCACTAAAGGACTTATTGTCTCACATTTGCGGACAGGTGTCTCTCAGATCCGCGAGAGGACGGCACGATCAACCCTGTCTGAAACCCCTCAATTCGGGGTCGCGGGCGCTCGGCGTCAACGCGGATTACCGCTGTCCGAGAGGGAAGCGGTCCAATTCAACCACAGGAACGTGGGGGGTCAGCGCCAATCGGTCGGATTAAGCCAGATTTTCTCGATCCAACCAACAACCTGAAGAAAGGCTGGCAGGGCCAGAAGTAGGCTGGCGAAGAGAATCAGCCCCGTCACCCACGGGGCCTGCTCCTCGAATACGGGACGCTCCGGCGCCGATCCTCCGGAACGGGAGGCGGAAGTGCGACTGGAGGATTGTGGATCCGAGGTCTTCATACCGAAAACATGATTCCGCGAGGGCCATGCTGTCAACACTTGTTCATGGCAATTTTGACAAAAGTCCATTTCCCAGATCGAGTCATTTCCGGCTTTGAGGGGCTAAACCGCTATTCCATTCTGCATTTCTACTTCAACGAACCTGCATATACAGCTTCAGATGTCGAAAACTGGGGATTTTGGAGGTTATTCGTTGGATCGCTATTCGCTCCGATGGTCAAAACAGCATGTTCTACATCACTCTGTTGGAGGCATTCATGTCCGCTTTTCATTTGGGATTGGTAATCAAGCGACGGGCGATCTTAGCGTTTTCATTCATCTTCTCACTGGCAATCTTCTTCTCCCCCACCTCCGCATCGGCGCACATGGATCTCCTTTCGCCGGATGGCACGGCGACTCTCCACGGCGGGCAACTCGTGGATATCGATTGGAACGTCTACATCTCGCACGGTCCAGGCTACATCGACGTGGAATTCTCCAGCAACGATGGCGGGAGTTGGACGCTGCTTGAGGGCGGAATTCCTTACACCGGAGCAGCCGATCAGTACGGCAGCATCCTTTGGCAAGTTCCGAACATCGATACGGCCCAAGGGCGGATTCGGGTGACATATTACGCAGATGGCGGGGGAAGTTATTACAACGGCCAATTCTCCGGCCAGAACGACCCGCAGTTAACGATCGCCAGCACGACGCCGACTACGTCTGCGTTCGAGGAAGGCGTCGACAGTTACTCCGGGACGCGCGACACGACGATCTACGAGGCCGGCGACCTCTCAAATGGCGGTGGCCAGCATATCTTCGTCGGGAACAATAGTTCCTCTTCCGCGCGACGCGGCTTCCTGGCTTACGATCTCTCCAGCATTCCCCCAGGCTCAACGATCCTCTCGGCAAGCCTGACGATGACCGTGTCGATGGATCCGTCCTGGGAAACGACGACGACCCAGAAGCTCCACGTGGCGACGACCGATTGGGGCGAGGGCACCGTGGATGCCCCCGATCCGGAAGGCAACGGTGCAACCGCCCAAAACGATGATGCGACCTGGTTCGAGGCAAGAAAGGGCGGTGTCGATTGGATTACGGACGGTGGCGACTACATCGGAACCGAAAGCGCCTCGGCAGACGTCAATAACTCGGCCGTTGGCAACACGATCACCTGGACCAGCGCACAGATGGTTGCCGACATTCAGGACTGGATTGACGGATCGACCTCGAATTACGGTTGGATACTGATCGGCGATGAGGGTTCTTCCCAGAACGCGATCCGGTACTACTCGTCCGAATCCGGCGCGGCGGATGGATCGAAGCCTCATCTGTCTGTAACTTACGAGAGTTCCCTCGCGAATGTCGAGAATTGGCAGGCCTACTGACCGAACTCCATGAGAGTTTCGCATTTCCCGGCGGGGGCTTCGGCCTCCGCCGGTCTTGTTTTGCCAGCCTTTGCTCTTGCGGCAGATCGGTCTGCGCTAGAACGCTTTTTGGGCCTGGAGGCAATCGCCCATGAAGTGGAAAAAACGCGCGATCGCGATCATGGTTTCCGTAACGCTGCTGGGCGTCCTGATCGCCAGCGTTGACGTCCGGACTCTTGGGTCCCTGATCAGTCGAGCCAATCTCATCTGGTTCACGGTCGCACTGCTGTTTTTCCTGCCCCAGACATTCGCGATTGCGTATCGCTGGACGCTGATCGCGCGCCCGGTTGCTCCGATCGACTGGCGCGAAGCCGGCCGCCAGGTCCTGGCGAGCAGTTGCCTGAACCTGGTCCTACCCAGCAAACTGGGCGACTTGGCGAAGGGCGTCTTCCTCTTCCGCCAGGGGCGCTGCCGCCTCGAGGACGGCATTCAGATTGTAGTGTTCGAGAAGTTGATGGATCTCGCCGCGCTGAGTGCCTGGATGATCATCGGATGGATACTGGCACCGAATCTGGCCTGGTGGGTTCTGGCTACGCTGGGGCTGGGATTCGTCATTATCGCGGTCGTCTATTCGGTCTACTTCATCCCCCGCGGTCGAAGTATCCTCTATGCAGTCGTGCCCGGGTTTGTGCAGCGAAACCGCAAGTTCCAGAAGATCGAACATCTCCTGGAGGCGGGGCCGCGCGTGATGCAAGTGATTCACGCCTCAGGCGATCGTCGCGGCAAGATCATCGTGTGGAGCTTCATCATCTGGCTGCTGCACCTGCTGCAGATCTACTGCTTCTTCCAGGCCATGCATGCGGATGCGGGCCTGTTCGGCGTGCTGGCGCGCGTACCCATCGCAATCTTCGCAGGACTGCTGCCGATCGCCGTTGCAGGGATCGGAGTCCGAGACTGGGCGATCGTCGCGATCTTCGGATCTGCAGCGAACCCCCGCGCCTTGCTGGTGGGTGTGGGATTGTTGGTGTCGCTGCGCTACGTCGTTCCGGCTGCGGCGGGACTTGCGTTCGTGGGACGGTACTTCACGATGGCGAAGGCTGCTCGGACATCCACCGCCGACTCTTGAATCTCAGTTCATCATCCAGATCGCCGCATTCAGTGCGGTCGCATAGCAGACCCACGCCAGGTAGGGCGCCAGGAGCCACGCCGCGGTCTTGTCGTAGAGGCGGAACTGGTTGATTGTCCCGATGATCGCAGCGATGAGGAGGAGAATCACAACCAGACCCATGAACGGACTGCGTATGCCGAAAAAGTAGATTGACCACGAGGCATTCAAGACCAGTTGGCCGACATAGTATGCCATCCCCCGCCGCGCGCCGTCATAGCCGCGTCTGATCCAGATCCGCCAGCCGGCGATCGCAATCAGGATGTAGAGAATGGTCCACGCCGGCCCGAATACCCAGTTTGGCGGGGTGAACCCCGGCTTGCGGAGTCCGCGGTACCAATCGTCGACCGACAGGGAGGTGAAGTATCCGCCGATCAGGGCTGCCACCAAGACAGCCAGGAAGAAAACTCCCAGACCAATCCACTCACGCCTGTTTTTCATTCGCACAGTTCCCCAGCGGGCGGTTGACTTTCAGGGGCCCGCAAATGTCCTTTGAGAGAGCTTCGGGCGCAGCCCCGCACCGGCACAAGGGCAACAAGCTCAGGGCGGCGCAATTCTTGTTACTCCTCGCCTCAGGATCTTGCGGGGAAGAAACCACAATTCATGCCGAATTCGACGAAAAACGAGACCAATCGCTTTGACGCTCTTCTGACAGGATGCGGCGAGGGGCTAAAGCGCCGTCCGCTGGAAGTCCTGCAGTTGAACGTCGGGCGTCTCTGCAACCAGACTTGTCGCCATTGCCACGTGAACGCCGGCCCGACGAGGACGGAGTTGATGTCTCGGGAGGTCGCCGAGGCCTGCATCCGGTTCCTGGACGCCACGCCCTCGATCCACACGGTGGATCTGACGGGCGGTGCGCCAGAGTTATCCCCAGCCTTCCGATATCTGGTCAAGGCGGGGCGTGCGCGCGACAAACGAGTGATCGATCGATGCAATCTGACGGTTCTGTCCGAACCCGGGCAGGAGGGTCTGGCGGAGTTTCTCGCCGAGAGTGAAGTCGATATTGTAGCATCTCTCCCCTGCTACACGGCGGAGAATGTGAACAAGCAACGCGGTGACGGTGTCTTCCACGGCTCGATCGATGGATTGCGCATGCTGAACGAGCTAGGATTCGGCATCTCTGAAGGCGAATCCCAGCCCGGCGAGCGGCGTCGCTTGGATTTGGTCTACAATCCCGGCGGTCCGTCTCTGCCTCCCTCCCAAGCCGTGCTTGAAGCGGACTATCGGAAGCGGCTGTGGGAAGATTTCGGGGTTCGATTCAACAACTTGCTGACGATCACGAACATGCCGATTGGACGATTCCGTAGCGATCTGCAGCGCGCCGGCCAATTGAATGAGTACATGGAGCGCTTGGAGGAAGCCTTCAATCCAGGCGCCATCGAAGGGCTCATGTGCCGCGCGTACCTGTCAGTCGATCACGAAGGGTATCTGTACGATTGCGACTTCAATCAGATGCTCTCCTTGCCGCTGGGCGGCGGAGAGCGTAAGAGCATTTTCGACATGACGGCGGAGCAGGTCGCCGCTCTGAACATCGCAACAGACGATCATTGTCTGGGATGCACGGCGGGTTGCGGATCGTCCTGTGGCGGAGCACTGACCTGATACGGGAAAGAGAATCATCATGACCAAACTGGAAGTTCTGTCGGGCCTCCCAGGTGAGGCCGTTCTTCGGATCGTTCCGATCGAGGGTGGACTTTCTTCGCAACAAGCGACACCTCTGCTCGAGGTCCTCCGGGCGCTGATCGATCAGTGGAAAGAGGGCGGCGTTGTCTCCGCCGGCGACGCGGAATTGCTCGAGGACGGGCACTTCGTCGCGATCGCATACGTTCCGGCGGAAGGCGACGTCTCCGGCTGCACGAAGGATCAACTGACGCACGTTCTGCTGGGATTCGAGAATCAGCTCGGACAACGAATGCTGAACGCCCCTCGGCTGGCCGTCAGAATCGATGGCAGTGTCTCGATGATGAATAATCTCCAGTTCAAGGAGCTTCGCAATGAGGGGCGGATCACGCCGGAAACTGTGGTCTTCGATCACCTGCTTGGGCAGCTCGATGAACTGCAAAGCGGTCGCTTCGAAACAACAGTCGCGGACAGTTGGTACGCCCGCATCGGGGCAGCCTGAGAGCGCCCGCCCGTTTTTCCCTCCGTCATAGTCCGGGTTTCCCTTTCGTGGCCCGGGGCACTTAGGGCCAAATGCCTACCAGGTTGGTAGGGAATAAGGAGAATCATGACAGCGACATCGACAAACTCGGATCTGGCCCAGCGCGCGGCGCACGTCCTGATGGGTAATTACGGCGAGCGCAACCTCGCGATCGTGCGCGGCGAAGGCGCGCGTTGCTGGGATGCGGACGGGAATGAGTACCTCGATTTCCTGGCCGGCATCGCCGTCAACAACGTGGGGCATTCGCACCCGGCCGTCGTCGAGGCGATCGCGCGCCAGGCAAAGGAAATGATCCACTGCTCGAATGCATTTCTGATCGAGCCGCAGATTCGCCTGGCAGAGCGCTTGACCGAAGCAACCGGCATGGAGCGCGCCTTCTTCTGCAACAGCGGAACGGAAGCGACCGAAGCTGCCATCAAGACCGCTCGCATCTGGGCTCGGAATACTCGCGGCACAGGTCACCACAAGGTGATTGCGTTCGAGGGCAGCTTTCACGGTCGAACGCTCGGGTCAATGTCTGCAACGTGGTCCAAGAAGGTTCGCGAGGGATTCGATCCGCTGACACCAGGATTCGAGTTCGCAAAGCTGAACGACCTGGAAAGTGTCGACAAGGTCTGGAGCGACGAGGTCGGCGGCGTGCTCGTCGAGACCATCCAGGGCGAAGGCGGAATCCATCCGTGCACGCAGGAATTCCTGGAAGGTCTGCGCGAGCGCTGCACCGAGCGCGGGGCGGCACTGATTGTCGATGAAGTGCAGTGCGGCATGAGTCGTTCGGGTCGCATTATGGCCTACCAGCACCTCGACATCGAGCCGGACATCGTGCCGATCGCAAAAGCCATCGGCGGCGGGCTGCCGCTGGGTGCGCTTCTCGTCAAGGACGAGTACGGCCAGCACCTTGCCAAAGGAACGCACGGTTCCACATTCGGTGGCAATCCGGTGGCTTGCGCGGCTGGATTGGCAGTGTGTGATGTGTTGTTCGAGGACAGCCTGCTTCGCCAAGTCGGCGAAATGGGCTGCTACTTCTGGGGGAAGCTGGAGGAACTGAAGTCTGAGTTCCCGGATCTGATCGAGGGCGTCCGCGGAAAGGGACTCATGCTTGGCCTGATCATGAAGAAGCCGTCCATGGACATGGTGGCCATCGGCCGTCGTCATGGAATGCTCTTCAACTGCACGGCCGATCGCGTGATTCGTTTCCTGCCACCGCTGATCATCACTCGCGATGATATCGACGAAGCGGTGGTAAAGCTGCGCAGTTCCTTGACCGACTTCAGTAGCTGAAATCGGCGAACATTCGCCTGAATTCGCGGGCAACCATGGGACACATTCGAGCCCCAGAGGATTTGTTCGCCCAAAGACCCGGAAGGATCGCACCATGACGCAGGACAACAACGAGAAGCTCAGCAAAGTCGAGCATATCAAGCTCGCCAGCAACGGACTCTACGGTCCGATACCCGATGAACTCGAGCAGCCGACGGATCACTTCTCGGAAGATGCGATTCAACTGCTGAAGCATCACGGCACGTATCAGCAGGACGATCGCGACGCTCGCCGTGAACGCCGCAAGGCGGGTCTCGGGCGGGATTACAAGATGATGGTTCGCACGAAGACGCCGGGCGGACTCATGAGTGCGGAACAATACCTGATCTGTGACAACCTTGCGACGTCCCTTGGCCAGGACGATATGCGAATCACGTCGCGGCAGGGATTTCAGTTTCACGGCGTCGTGAAGGGCAACCTGCGCACGCTGATTCACGAGTTGAATCGGCTGGCCGACATGCACACGAGGGGTGCGTGTGGCGATGTTGTCCGCAACGTAATGGCTCCTGCCATCGCGGACGTCGATCCAGCGTTTGCGAACTGCGCGTCGGAACTGGTCACGATTGCGCAGGAAATCAGCGACCGGTTTCTGCCTCAGTCGAGTTCCTACTTTGACCTGTGGCTCGACGATGAGAAGGTGACAGTAAACTCCGACGGGACTGTGACGTTCAAATCCAAGGCCCCGAGCAAGCCCGTCGAGGAGCCGATCTACAAAGACGCCTACCTGCCCCGCAAATTCAAGATCGGTATCGCCACGGAGTTTGATAACTCCGTCGATGTGTACACACAGGATCTTGGCCTGATTGCGCAATTGGATTCTGAAGGACGAATCGTCGGCTACGAGGTGCTCTGCGGCGGTGGCCTCGGGCACAGTCACAGCAAGCCGCATACTTACGCTCGGCTTGGGACGCACATAACGTTTGCTGCGCCCGATGAACTCATCGCCATCGTCGAGGCTGTCGTGAAGGTGCAGCGCGATTTCGGCAATCGGGAAGACCGCACACAGGCGCGCCTCAAGTACACGATCGACCGAATGGGCGTGGATGCCTTCCGCGCAAAGGTCGCTGAGTACTACGGCAACGATCTTCCGGCGGCGAAGAACATTGTTCCGAAACGCCAGCCTGACTATCTGGGCTGGCACAAGCAGGCCGATGGAAAAAACTACATCGGAATCTGGGTCGAGAACGGTCGCGTACGGGACTTCGAGGGAAGCTTTCAATTCAAGAGCGGGCTGCGCGCAATCATTGAACGTTTCAAACCGTCGGTCCGCCTGACGCCGCATCACAATGTCGTTCTGTCCGGCATCGCCGACGCGGATGTGAATGCGGTCAACGAGATGCTGGCGCAGTATTCCATCCCGACGAGAAAAGACATCTCGGAATTGCGAAAGCTGGAGATGGCATGTCCTGCCCTGCCTCTGTGCGGGCTGGCGCTTTCGGAGGCGGAACGCGCGATGCCGGCGATCATCAAGGCCATCGAGGATGCCGGGCACAGCGACGCCGAGATCACCATCCGCATGACCGGCTGTCCGAACAGTTGTGCCCGTCCGGAAACAGCGGAGATCGGGCTGATCGGCCGTGGCCCGGGCAAGTACAACGTCTATGTTGGTGGCTGCCAGACAGGCACTCGGATGAACACGCTGATGATCGAGACGCTGCCCGAGGACAAGCTCGCCCCCACGATTTCACGGCTCATCTCGATTTGGAAGAGCGAACGCGCCGACGGTGAGACCTTTGGCGACTGGTCTCATCGCATCGGCGCGGAGAAACTCGCTGAACGTGTTGCGGAATCGGCCTGACGGATTCTGTCTTACTTTGCATTCGTCGTGGAGTTCTGCTGGGCCGCCGTTTCGGCGGCCTTTTCCTTCGGCAGCTCTTTTGCCTTACTGGCCGCAGTCTCTTTCTTGACCTTCGGCGTGCGCTGCGCGCGCTTCCCCTTGGACTTGGAAGTCGTTCGCCTTCCACCCTTGTGTCGCTTGCTCAGTTCGGAGGCAAGTTCCTCCGGTGGCAAAGCACCTTCCCACTTTTCTCCGCTGCTCTCGACGGCTTCTACCATCAAGAGTTCTTCCTGGCTGCGGAAGGGTTGTTCGCCAGAACGGAGTTTCGGTCGGCGGTATTTGCCATCCGAATTCATGTAGCGCGCCTTCACGTTGTCCTTTTGGCATGATGCGAAGATCTCGTTGATCAGACGATTTTTCAGATCCGCGTTGTTGACTGGGAACATGACCTCAATGCGCCGATCCATGTTTCGGTCCATCCAATCCGCCGAGGAGAGGAAAACCTTCGTGTCGGGGTCTTCACCAAAGATGAAAATGCGGCTATGCTCCAGGAAGCGATCGACGATTGACCAAATGCGAATGTTCTCGCTGATGCCCTTGATGCCGGGGCGCAGGCAGCAAATACCGCGGATGTTGATGTCGATCTGCACACCGGCACGACTGGCGCGATAGAGCTCAACAATGATGTCCGGGTCGACGAGCGAGTTCATCTTGGCCCGAATGCGAGCGGGTTTGCCGCGTTCGGCCTTTTCGCGCTCGGCCGCGATGAGCGCCGTCGTTTTTTCGCGCAGGTGCTCCGGGGCAACGATGATGCGTTGCCAACGCGGCGAATGCGAGTAGCCCGTAAGCATATTAAACAGTTCCGACGCGTCTTCGCAGAACCCCTGGTCGCAAGTGAACATGCCGAGGTCCGTGTATAGCTTCGCTGTCGATGGATTGTAGTTGCCGGTTCCCATGTGGACATAGCGACGGATTGCGTCGCCTTCTTTGCGAACCACGAGGGCGACCTTGCAGTGCGTCTTCAGACCAACGAGGCCGTACACGACATGGACGCCGGCTTCTTCCAACTGGCGCGCCCACACGATGTTGTTTTCCTCATCGAATCGGGCCTTCAGTTCAACCAGGGCCGTGACCTGTTTGCCGTTCTCAGCGGCGCGAATCAGCGACTTGATGATCGGCGAATCGCCGCTCGTGCGATAGAGTGTCTGCTTGATGGCGAGGACCTGGGGATCGTTTGCCGCGTCACGGATGAAGTCGACAATCGGTGCAAATGATTCAAACGGATGGTGGAGCAGAATGTCCTGGCGACGGATGCGACTGAACATGCTGCCGTGCCGGCGCAGGTTCTTGCGGATGTTTGGCTGGAATGGCGCGACCTTCAGATGGTCGTAGCTGTCCAGTCCCCAGATAACCGAAAGTTCGGAAACGGCGATCGGCCCGTTCACGCGATAGACCTGCAGGTCGTTCAGCCCGAGCATCCGCATCAGGTACCCAGTGAGAAGCTCGGACGCCTTGTGCCCGATCTGCAATCGGACGGCCATGCCGCGTTCACGCTCGCGAATTTCCGTCTCGATGTATTTCAGGAGATCTTCGGCGTCGATTTCCTTGTACTCGATATCTGCATCGCGAGTCACGCGGAAGGGAACGGCCTCTTTGACCTTCAGTCCTGGGAACAGGGAAGAGAGATTCTCGATAATCAGATCTTCCAGAAGAACAAATCGTCGACGTCCCTGCGTCGGTGGAATCTCGATCAAGCGAGGCAGCACCGAAGGCACCTGGACAATTGCGATCATCGGCTCGCCCGAGCGAACGCGCTTTGATCCTTCCAGGTGAACGATGACATTCAGCGACAGACCCTTCAGACGCGGAAACGGGTGTCCGGAGTCCACAGCCAGCGGTGTCAAAACGGGGAAAATCTCCTTCGCATACAACTCGCGAGTGTGCTTCTGCATCTTGCGCGATAGCGACGACGGATGCATGATCAGGATTCGTTCATCAGCCAGCCGCGGAACGATTTCTTCGCGAAAGCAATCATAAAGGGCATCGACCTGGGCGTGCGCTTCCTGATGAATGAGGTTGAACTGCTCGGAAGGCGAAAGCCCCGCAGGCGTGCGCCGACGAACGCCGGAGAAGATCTGGTCTTGCACCCCCGAGACGCGCACCATGAAGAATTCGTCAAGGTTCGTGGCGACAATGCCAAGGAACTTGAGGCGCTCGAACAACGGCGTTGCGGGATCTTGGGCCTCTTCCAGCACGCGTTTGTTGAACGCGAGCCAGGAGAGTTCCCGGTCGACGAAGTGCTTGGTATCCCGATAAGCCATTCTGACGTCCTCCTGACAAACTCTTCAACTGATCTACAGTGTGAAACGGCAAGTATTATGGCTTCGGCAGACAGGCAATGGCAAGTGAATCCGGGCGGGGCGGGCTCCGATCGTTGGGAAATGAACGCCCGACACTGGAGCGAAACCCTGGACGCCGCGAACCTCGGCCGCGAGGAGTCTCAAGTCGATACGGAGCGGCAGCTTGCGCTGTATGAAACGGCCGACGTGCGGCTGGCACTGGACGCGATGGAACCGCTGCGAGACAAGTGGACGGTGGATCTGGGCGGAGGGCTTGCGCTGGGTGCGATCTTGTTGGCACGCCGCGGGGCGCGAGTCGTCATCAGCGATCTCAGCGTTCCGCGAATGAAGGCAGCCCGCGAAACCGTCCGACGGCTCGGGCTCGAGGATCGAATTCACTTCGTGGTGGCAAAAGGCGAAACGCTTCCGTTTGCTGACGGCGCCGTCGAGCGACTTTTCACGAAGAGCGTCCTCATTCACACGGATCTGCCACACGCCGCTCGCGAATGTGGACGCGTTCTCGCGCGCGATGGTCGCGCTGCCTTCATCGAACCAATGCGTCGCAATCCATTTGTGAATCTCTATCGGAGACTGCTGGCGCCGAAAATCTGGACAGAGATCACAACTTACTTCCGTCCCGCCGAGTTTCGTACGCTTCGCAAAGGCATGGGCAAGTCACGCCAGGCGCGGCTCGAACCGATGTACTTCCTCGGCTTTTTCGCATCCGCGTTTCAATTCGCACTCCCCCACCCGAAGATCGCGCGCATTCTGGAAGGTGTGTTTCTGAGAATCGATCGCGTGCTGTTTCGGGCTCTTCCGTCCCTCCGCAAGCATGCCTGGTTTGGAGTGCTTGTTATTTCGCCCGGCGAAGGCAAACATCGGCCTCGGAAAGCAAACGCAAAGCGGCATTCTGCCAAGTAAATTGCTGCGCGCGACGAACTCCGAGTTCAGCGCGTTTCACTGTCTCCGTCCCTCGTTTCAAGGCGTCTGCTATTGCCGCTGCCCATTCGCGCGAATCGTCTGGATCAACCAGCTTCGCCGTTCTCCCATCGCCGGTCAGCCAGCGGTTTGTCGGAATGTCCGAGGCGACGAGCGGCATTCCACACGCCATGGCTTCGATCACCGGCAAACCAAAGCCCTCGAAGCGTGAGGGGAACACGGCACAATCCGCCTGGCGCGTGAATTCGGCAACTTCCGAGGCGTCTGCGGGTTCAACGCGACGGATGGAGATTCCTGCACTTGTTCTCCGGAGGAAGAGCTCCTGGTCCTTGTTCGCTCGCGCGAGGAGCACAAGCTCCGGCACAATCTCACGCAAGGGCGCTTCTCGCAGCGCTTGGAATAGGATTTCGTGGTTCTTCCGCGGTTCAATGGAGGCGGCGTACACAAGTCGCGGATGGTCGTTGTTGGTGCGCGGCTTGAGAGGACAGAAGACTTGCGGATCGATTCCGCAAGGTACGATTCCGATTGGGCCTTTGCCAGAGATGCCAAGATGCAGAATCCGCTTCGCTGAGAACGGCGAAATTGTCGCGACGTGATCGGCGTAGCGAGCGCTCCAACGCGTCATTGTGCGGAGGTACCAGGCGAATTTCCGCGGATAATTGCCCGGGCATTCCCAGGCTATCGTATCGAGAATCATCAACAATCGAGCAAACGGACGCGGCCCAACCGGACCAACAAAGGCAGGGCTGACAAGCACATCTCCATGCAGGCGCTTCATCAACCCGCCGATGCGAGCCTGCAGCCACCAATCGCCCTGAGGGTGAACTTCGTAGTCGGCCGATACATCGACGACCTCGATGCCGGTGACATTATTCCAAGTGTCTTCAACCCACGAGGAGGTACCGGCGGTTTCCGAGGCAAGCCGGAGCGCCGTGACACGCCATCCATGTGCGCTGGCCGTCTCACCGAGGCCCATGAGCAACCCCGCGACGAAATGACCAACACCCGTGGCGCCCGGCCGAATCGTGCGCGCGTCGATGACAAGATGCCTCACGCCTGGGCGTCCTCGAGAGACTCAGGAGCCGGCTCCGAATCGTCCTCCGAACCCAAGGGAACAACGTGCTTCATCAACAGCGCGTGAATGGCCTTCGTTGTCTCCTCGGCGGGTGCTCCCCCACCGGCCTCGACAGGACAACGCTCGTGATCGGAAACAAGCTCGGAAAGCGCCGCGTACAGGTTGGCCGCCTCTGCTCGTCGGCCAAGGAGGAACAGGACTGCGGCAGCAGCAGCCAGAAAGCCTACCGGCCCGGGCTGGCGGTCGCGCGGCAGTCCGGTGTGGCCTACCTGAGCCGCTCGCAACTGGGGACCGCACAGGATGCGGGGCACAAGCGCGGGAGTATGCAGCGCGGCCCATGCGCCGGCGATGGGAGGTGCCGTCATCCCTGTTGTAATCGTGACAGTGGGAGCCTGTTCGCCGGCGACGAGCAAACATGCTGCTTCCTCCGGCGAAAGAGTGCGGCTCTCAGCCATCAAGCGAGCGCCAAGTCCCTGGACAATTGCTGCACGCCACTCTTCGTAAATGGCCGGCCAGTGCACACTGGGAAACGCCAGTCCGACGGGCTCCGTGGCTGTCGCGGCAATCTGCGCAGCGATCTCGCCGCAGAGGGACAGGCTGCGGCGGTCGAGCGCGATAACTGCCGCTCCCCCATCGGCTTTGCGCTGGCGCAAACGCCGGCTGCGTCGCTGGAGTTTGAAAGGAATGGTCGAGAGTTCCAGGCCGTCGTGCAGTTCGCCGCGCGCCGGTGTCAGAATCCACCGCGGAGCCCCCCCACGCCCGGGAGCGACCCAGCCATAAACGGCGCCACCGGTGGCTAGGCTCCAATCGTCGGAAGGACTGATCGATGCGGTAGCCGGACCGACGACAAGACCGGCAGCGCGCACGCGGCGCGCATGGCGCTTCAGATCGCCGTCCTGCTGACGACTGAACGTGGTAATGGTGAACCAGATTCCAGGGAATGCCAGCCGCAGGAGGGGCTCCGCCTGCTGGGCAATCTGCTTGTCCGTCGAGTCAAGAGTGACGAGGGCAACACGGCGCTGGGAAGCGCCTTCCCGGCCGGCGGTCCCCTCGTCCTGGGTCATGTCATGGCCTCATAGGCTTCGATGAAGAGGTCCACGACCTCCTCATTCGTCTTCGCCATCAGGATCTTCTTCCGAAAATCGCCGTCCTTCAGCGCACGGACCAGCTTGCTGAGAACCTTCAGGTAGTCGCCGGATTGGGACTCGTTGCATCCGATCATCACGACGATGTGGGCCGGCTTCTCGTCGATCGACTGGAAGTCGACGCCCTGGAAGCTGCGCCCCACGGCGATCACGAAGTCCTTGATCGATGGAATCTTGACGTGAGGAAGCGCGACACCGATCCCAACTCCGGTTGAGAGGGTCTTCTCGCGCTCGAGGATGCGGTCGAGGAGTTCCTTGCGATCGGTGACCTGCTCGGAATTGCCGAGGACATCGACCAATTCACGCAGGACGTCCTCCTTGGTAGAGCTTTTCAAATCCGCCACGCGTGACGGTGAGAACATTTTCTTTGGATCAATAGCCATCGGTTGATTTCCGCCTCTTGGAGAGCCAGTGAATTTCCTGGATAGTGCGCGGGAGGCCCCCCGAGGGTCAAGCGGGAGCAGGATGGGTCCAGCACAAGCGATTCCGGTGGAGGGCCGAGATGCGGTCTGTCGAGGCCGATCGGAGAGAGCTTCAACCCCATCGCAGCCGCAAACAGAATGGGAGCCAGACCTTGGCGGTAAACCACTGGAATCAATAACGTTATGCCCATCAAACCCGATCGCTACCGGACAGGCGCAAAATAGAGTTCAAGCGACTGTCATAAAGCCTTGAAACCTGCCTGCTATTGCCCCTACAAGCGGAGCAGGTAGGTGCGAACCGTGTCGCGGAGGTGTCTGTCGCGATGCGGAAGATTATTGCGAGAAGGATTGCCGCACGTGTCTCTTGGGAAGATTGGTCATCGCACTCCCCGCCGCGAGGTCTATCCCAGCGAGTGGGTCGAATCTGAAGGTATCCCCGGTCACAAGCGCCCGGCCCTGTTCTACCAGGATCCGAAGCCGCTGCCGATCGCCGATCATGGCGAAGGGATTTACATCTACGACAAAGAAGGCAACCAGTACCTGGACGGCTGCAGTGGCGCGATCTCCACGAATCTTGGTCATGGGCACAAGCGCATCATCAAGGCAGCCGAAGAGCAGATGAAGAAGATCGCGTTTGCCTATCGAACACAGTTCGAGTCGGAGCCGGCAAACGAGCTCGCAGACTTGCTGGCCCGTCTATCTCCGCCGGAACTGAATCGCGTTTTCTTCGTCAACTCGGGTTCCGAAGCCGTCGAGTCTTGCATCAAGTTGGCACGTCAATTCTGGTGGTCGGTCGGGCGCACGGGAAAGAACCTTATCATCGCACGCAGACCGTCCTATCATGGGGCAACGCTGGGTGCGCTATCGGCAACGGCTTACGCTCCGCTGAACATCCCGTTCCGCAGCCTTCAACTGCACTTCCCGAAGGTCTCGGCACCGTACTGCTATCACTGTCCTCTCCAGAAAGAGTACCCCAGTTGCGACATGGCGTGTGCGCGTGATCTGGAGCGCACAATCCGCGTCTGGGGGCCGGAGAACATCGCCGCCTTCATTACCGAGCCCATCGGCGGCGCATCGACCGGTGCGGCCGTTCCGCCGGACGAGTGGTTCCCGATGGTGGAGCGCATCTGCAACGAGTACGAAATCCTGCTGATCGTCGATGATGTCATGACCGGCTGCGGACGCACTGGGACTTTCTATGGGTACGAGCACTGGGATATTACGCCTGACATGGTGGCCGTGTCGAAAGGGCTGTCCGGCGGCTACACGCCGATCGGCGCGTGCATCGCCAGCGAGGAAGTCGTGCAGCCGGTATTGGAATCCGGCGGATTCATGCACGGACATACCTATGCAGGAAATCCATTGTCCGCGGCAATCGCGCGCGAAGTCGTGATGACCATCGTCGACGATGGACTCGTTGAAAATGCCCAGAAGATGGGAACGATCATGCACGAGCGCCTGTGGGAGATGAAGGCCAAGTACCCGATCATCGGCGATATCCGAGGGCGCGGGTTGATGGCGGGCGTAGAGTTCGTGCGCGATCGCGGTCTGCGCGAGCCGTTCCCGCCGAACTGGCGTGTTGCGCTGGAAGCCACGGACATTGCCCGTGAACAGGGCCTGCTGATCTATCCGAGACGTTCGCTGTATGGACTCTCCGGCGATCATGTTCTTCTCGCGCCGCCGCTGATTGTGGATGAGGCTGGCATCGAGGAATTGATCCTGCGGTTTGACAGGACCATGGAGGGCTTGATGAGACTGCTCGAACGTTTCCTCGAGCCGGAGCCGGCGGATGTCGACGATGGTACGGTCCACCGCTACGAGACCGCGGAGCATCTGCCCGATTATGCCATCGGCAAGATCGAAGACATCCAGCCAGACTTGTCCGTCAACGTGTCGGCTCAGATGTCTGAAGGTGCAGACGATCTCAAGGGCGTCGACCTGGTCGAAGAAAGTGATCTGCTGTGATTGATCGTACAGAGGGACTCGAGCGCGCGATCGAATCGACAATTCGATCCGGACAGACAATCATGGTTGGAGGATTCGGAAGAGGCGGCGTGCCTTTCTCCATCCTCGAATACCTCTCAGATCGACCGGATACGATCCGCGATCTCACGCTTGTCAAGAACGACGCCAACGAACCCGGCCTTGGAATCGGTGCGCTCCTGCGCAACGGCCAGGTTAGGAAACTGATCGCCACGCACATCGGACTGAACCCGGAATTTATCGATCAGATGAACCGCGGCGAAGTCGAGTGCGAGCTTGTGCCGCAGGGCATTTTTGCGGAACGAATTCGAGCCGGCGGCGCAGGGATTCCGGCCTTCCTGACAGACATTGGAATCGGAACCGTTGTGGCGGAAGGCAAACAGCGTGTGGAACTCGACGGACGCGAAGTGTTGCTGGAACGGGCGTTGCGCGGCGACGTCGCCATCATATGCGCGGATAAGGTCGATCGCGCGGGAAATTCCTGGTGGCGCGGCTCGAATCGCAACATGTGCGTCGCCATGGGAACGGCCTGTGATCGCGTGATTGTTGAAGCGAAGAAAATCGTGGAAATCGGTGAACTCGAACCGGAGAGCGTGCATCTGCCTTGCGTGTACGTCGACTACGTCGTCCAGGCCCAGCCCCGCCGGCACCAGCAGGAGGCGTCGTCATGAGCTTCTGGAAGAAAATGGGGACGGAGGAAGAGATCATCGTCCGGCGCGCCGTGAAAGAGCTGCGCAGCGGGATGGTCGTGAATCTCGGCATTGGAATGCCGACTTTCGTTCCAGGTGTTCTGCCAGCGGATGTCGATGTGGTGTTCCAATCCGAGAACGGCTTCACCGGGATGGGAACGCCGCTTGAGAATGGAACCCCGGACAACGACATCATCGATGCGGGCGGAAGGGCTTGCACCTTGATAGATGGCGCGGCCTGTTTCGATAGCGTAACATCCTTCGGGATTATTCGCGGTGGTAATCTCGACATGGCAATCCTCGGTGCATTCGAGGTCAGCCTGCGTGGCGATCTGGCAAACTGGATGATTCCGGGCAAGCTGACACCCGGCATGGGAGGCGGAATGGAACTGGCGCAGAAGGCGAATCACGTGCTCGTCGTCAGCCGCCATTTGGACAAGAAGGGGCGCGGCAAGCTCGTGCCCGAATGCACGCTGCCACTCACGGCTCCACAGTGCGTCGACACACTGGTGACAGACCGCGCGCTCTTCCGGCGGATCGACGGCTGGATGACGCTGTGCAGCGTGCACCCCGACCACACGGAAGAGACGGCGCTGGAGGGCATCGCGGCGGATGTCCGCGTCGCTGACGATCTCGAGCCGTGGTGAGACGAGCTTGACGAAAGGAAGTGCGATGAAACTGGAGCAAACCGAAATTCGAGCTGCTCTTGAGTCACGGCGTTCGTGGGCGGTCGATTCACTGACGGAGTGGGTGCGACGGGCGAGTACGCTGGGCAATGAGCAAAGCGCACAGGAACACGTGGCGGCGCTGTATGAGCAACTTGGCCTTGCGACGAAGATGCTCCCGGTCGATCACGACAAGATCAGCAAGTTGCCCGGCTATTCGCCGGTCGATTGGAGTTATGAGGGCCGCCAGAATGTCATTGGAGTTCACGATCCCGGCACAAACGAAGGGCAATCGCTGGTCTTTAACGGGCACGTCGATGTGGTGAGTCCTGAGCCGATTTCGCTGTGGTCGAATCCGCCATTCGAGCCAAAGGTCGTGCAGAACGAAGAGGATGGCGAGGAGTGGATGTACGGCCGCGGCGCGGCGGATATGAAGGGCGGCTCGATGTGTTTCCTTTGGGCAATGGCAGCGCTACGCGATATGGGGCTCGAACCGGCCTCCAAGGTGATCTTCCAGTCGCCGCTCGAAGAAGAGTGCACGGGAAATGGAACGTTGGCTCTCCTTGCGGATGGTTACACGGCAGATGGGTGCCTGATTCCTGAGCCTTTCAACGAGACGATTCTTCTGCGCCAGGTCGGAGTGATCTGGTTTGATGTACGCATTCTCGGCAAGACAACGCATGTCCTCGGTGCCGGCAGCGGAGTGAATGCGATTGAGAAGATGTGGGTGATCATTCAGGCTCTTAGAGAGCTGGAGACCGAGCTCAATCAGCCGGAACACATCCCACCCTCGTACGCAGGAATCGAGCATCCAATCAATCTGAACGTCGGCACAATTCAGGGAGGCGATTGGGCGAGCACCGTCGCTGGCGAGTGCGTCACGCGCTTCCGCCTCGGGCTGTTCCCCACGGATACTGTGGAGGAGCTGAAAGAGGCCATCCAGATGACTGTCGCCCAGGCCGCCGCAGAGGATCCCTGGCTGGCAGAGTACCCGCCCACGGTTGAGTTCATCGGCTTCCACGCTGAAGGGGCGAAGTTCGATCCCGACTGCGACTTGGGGCAGACCCTACGCGACGCCCACGAGGAATGGCGAGGCGTCGAGCCGGTGCCATTGCGGGCAACGTGCACGACGGACGTGAGGTTCTTCACGAATAACTACGATATCCCGGCGACATGCTATGGCCCGAAGTGCCGTAACATCCATGCAGCGGATGAGAAAGTCAGCATCGATTCCATGCAACGCGTCGCCGAGGTCATGGTGACTTTCATTGAACAATGGTGTGGGCTGAGAAAGAGGGACGGAGCATGAAACTGCGCGAACCGATCGCCCTGTATGGTCTGAATCGCACGCCGATGGGAAAGCTCGGCGGAATGCTGGCGAAGTTCGAGCCGTATGAGTTGCTTGCGGCGACATTTCGCGAGACGCTGAAGTCCATACCAACGCCCGCACCGGAAGATGTTCTCACTGGCTGCGTGAGAAACGGAATCGGCAACATCGCGCGAGTGGCCGCGCTCGCAGCCGGCGTCGACGAATCCGTACCGGCAGCGACAATCGATCGCCAGTGCGCCTCCAGCCTGGAGACGCTCGCGATCGCTGCGGCCAAGATCAACGCTGGCCTCGCGGATCAACTTCTGATCGGAGGCGTGGAGAGCGCCAGTCGTGCCCCATGGATGTTCGAGAAGACTTCACGGCCCTACAGCTACGCAGAACCGCGTGCATTACGCATTCGCATGGCAACCGAAGAAGTCGGCGATCCGCCGATGGGCGAAACGGCAGAGATCCTGGCCGATGAGTTCTCTATCACGCGCGAGGACATGGACGCGTTTGCCTGCGAAAGCCATCGGCGTGCAGCCGAGGCGGCTGGGCAATTCGCTGATGAATCCGCCGCCGCCGGCGCGGCGTTGCTTGCGAAAGCTGATTCTATAGTGGATGAATGCGTCCGGCCGGACACTTCGATCGACAAGTTGGCCAAGTTGCGTCCGGTCTTCCGACGCGACGGGCGCGTAACCGCCGGGAATTCGTGTCCTTTGAATGACGGAGCGGCATCGTGTCTGGCCGTCTCAAAGGGCACGGCACAGAAGATTGGCGCTCCCGACGCTTGGATCACCGGCGTCTCGACGGTGGGTTTGGCTCCGAAGCGAATGGGTCTCGGCCCAGCCATCGCGATCCCTCGTCTGTTGAAAGAACAAGGCATCGCGATCGAAGATGTCGATCTTGTGGAAATCAACGAGGCGTTTGCCGCGCAGATTCTGGCGGCTCTTCGAAAGATGGAGCAGGATGGTGTCGCCATTTCACGCGATCGCCTGAATATCTTCGGCGGCGCGATTGCACTTGGGCATCCGCTCGGTGCGACAGGGTTACGGCTGGTCGTGACATTGGTGAATGCGCTGCGCGTGCGCGGCGCGAACCGAGGAATCGCGGCACTCTGCGTCGGCGGTGGCCAGGGTATGGCCCTGATGTTGGAACGCGAATTGTCGGATAACTGAGAAAGGAATAGATAATGGCAACGGGTACGTTGACGAATGCAGAACTAATGAAGCGGCGCGAGGCGGCTGTTCCGCGCGGGCCGTTCAATGTGGGGCCGATCTTCGCCGACCGCGCAGAAGGCGCGCTGCTCTGGGATGTTGAGGGCCATGAGTACATCGACTTCTGCGGCGGAATCGGCGTTGTAAACTCCGGGCACAATCATCCGGCCGTTGTGGATGCGGTGAAGAGGCAAGCCGACCGCTTCATTCACACGTGCTGGCACGTGGCCATGTACGACGAGTACCTGCGCCTGGCAGAACGTCTGAATGAATTGGTCCCCATGCCGGGTCCGAACAAGACGGCATTCTTCAACAGCGGCGCAGAAGCGGGTGAGAATTGTGTGAAGATTGCTCGCGCCTATACGGGACGCGCCGGTGTCGTTAGTTTTGAACGTGGCTTCCATGGACGCACGCTTCTCGGAATGACGATGACCGGAAAAGTGAAGCCCTACACGGCCGGTTTTGGCCCCTTTGCTCCGGAAGTCTATCGTCTCCCCTACCAGCCGTTCTTTAGCGATCGCCCGCGCACGGACGACGAGGTTCGCGCCGAATGCCGTGGCGCACTCGATCGCCTGTTCCACTATCATATCGAGCCGGAGAGCATCGCATGCATCATTGTCGAGCCAGTGCTCGGCGAAGGCGGATTCTACCCGATCCATCCGGTGGCGTTCGCCATGTTGCGCGAGGAGTGCACAAAGCACGGGATCGTGCTCGTCAGCGATGAAGTGCAGGCCGGCTTCGGACGTTGCGGGGCAATGTTCGCCTGCGAGCGCTACGACATTGTCCCAGATCTGATTGCGATGGCGAAGTCACTCGGTGGCGGCATGCCACTCAGCGCTGTGACAGGCACTGCTGAGATTATGGACGCTCCCGGGATTGGCGGGATCGGCGGAACGTATGGCGGCAATCCGCTGGCATGTGCTGCCGCGAATGCCGTGCTGGATGTGATGGAGAAGGAAGCTCTGCCGGAGCGCGCGAATGCGATCGGCAAGAAAGTTCTCTCGAAATTCCGCGATCTGCAGGCGCACGACTGGGTGGGCAATGTCCGTGGCCTCGGTGCGATGTGCGCCATCGAAATCATCGATCCCGAGACGAAGGCGCCGGATACAGCTCGGGCCGGACGGATCACAGTGGCGGCTCGCGAGAAGGGCCTACTCGTGATGACCGCCAGCGGAAATGTCATCCGAACATTGATGCCGCTGGTCATCACCGACGACCAACTCGACCGCGCCCTCGACATCCTGGCGGACGCCATCGCATCTGCTGGGTGATTTATCTCCGTCCCTACTTATTGAAAAGGTAAAGGAGCTCCAAAATGCCATACCAGACACTGAATCCCGCGACCGATGAGTTGGTCGAGGAGTACCCATATCTGGAGCAACCGCAGATCGATGCGGCGCTGGATCGAGCCGTCGCGACACACAAGGATTGGCGAAAGGTCCCGTTCGCACGCCGCGCGGAGGGGCTGATGAAAGTCGCCGATGCGCTGGAGAAACGTGCCGAAGAATTCGCGCGAACAATGGCGTTGGAAATGGGCAAGCCCGTTACAGAGGGCAAGGGCGAAGCGCAGAAGTGCGCGTGGGTTTGTCGCTTCTATGCCGAGAATGCGGAAGAGATGCTGAAGAGCGTGAGTGCCGAGTCGGATGCCTCGGAATCGTTCGTTCGTTACGATCCGCTCGGCCCCATCCTGGCCATCATGCCTTGGAATTACCCCTTCTGGCAAGTGTTCCGCTTTGCTGCTCCGGGGCTAATGGCGGGCAATGTGGCTCTGCTGAAACACGCTTCAAACGTGCCTCGTTGTGCAATGCAGATCGAGGAACTCTTTCGCGATGCAGGGTTCCCCGAACATGCCTTTCAATCAATCTTCGTTTCCGGGTCGCAGGCCAGCGCAATCATCGGCGATAAGCGCATCAAGGGCGTCACGCTGACTGGCAGCACGGAGGCCGGGCGCAAGGTCGGCGAGGCTGCCGGACGTGCCATCAAGCCCTGCGTGCTCGAACTCGGTGGCAGCGATCCGTTCATCGTCCTGGACGATGCAGACGTCAAGACCGCCGCAAAAGTCGGTGTAGCCTCGCGTTGCCTGAACAGCGGCCAGAGCTGCATCTCAGCAAAGCGATTCATCGTGACCAAGGCCGTTTTGGATGAGTTCACAGAGATTTTCACCAACATCATGAAGGGGCGCGTGATGGGCGATCCGATGTCGGATGAGACGGATGTCGGACCGCAGGCACGGCCGGACCTTCGCGATGAATTGGCAGAACAGGTCCAGCGAAGCATCGATGCTGGAGCGAAGGCGGCGTGTGGCGGCTGCGTTCCCGAACGCAAGGGCGCTTTTTATCCGCCGACTGTCCTGACGGATGTTCGTCCCGGCATGGCTGCTGCAGATGAGGAGTTGTTCGGTCCCGCGGCTGCGATCATCGCGGTCAAGAACGAGGCCGAAGCGATCGAAGTCGCCAATCGCACAGACTTCGGCCTGGGTGCGAGCCTCTGGACGGAAGATGCGGATCGCGCCAAGCGACTGATCCCTGAGATCGAAGCCGGCGCCGTTTTCGTGAACGGCCTTGTGAAGTCCGATCCTCGCCTGCCATTCGGCGGCATCAAGGAATCCGGCTTCGGCCGCGAGCTTTCGCGCGAAGGGATCCTCGAATTTGTCAACCAGAAGACCGTCTGGATTCGGTAACGCTCAGCTTCAGCCAACCTGCTTCACGCCCCCGTCAGGAACCACTGGCGGGGGCGCTTGTTTCGGTTTCGTTCGACGCCGCGTCATTGCCGAGCAGGTCGACTTCGCCATCGAGCAACTCTGGCAGATCCGCTTCTTCCGATTTGTCATCGCCGATGATGTCCTTAAGATCTGGAATCGGAGGCGCATTCTCAAGGTCGCCAATCGAACCCAGTTCCTTTAGGTACTGGAAGTAGGAAGTGTCCGTTCCAAGGACAAGAGTTGTTCCAGACCCGATCGTCGTTGGATAGCTTTCCAGGGTGCGCAGGAAAGCGTAGAACTCGGGATCGCTGCTGAAAGCCTGGCCATAGATGCGCGTCGCTTCCGCATCGGCCTTGCCTTTGATTTCCTCGGCCTTTCTCTGCGCAACAGACTGGATCTCGCGCAGCTTCTTCTCGGTCTCACCCCGGATTTCCGCACTGCGCCCTTCACCTTCGCTGCGGAACTGCGTTGCGATGCGTTCGCGTTCCGAAATCATCCGATCATAGACCTTCTTTCGAACCTGCTCGACGTAATTCAGCCGCTTGATGCGGAAGTCGACGAGTTCAATGCCGATAGTTGGCGTTTGAGCCGACGCCTTCTCCAGGATTCGCTCTGTCAGCCCTTCGCGTCCGATTCGGATTTCGCGAGTCAGCGTCTCTTCGTCGGTTTCGCTGCTCACGACAACCTGGTCACGCTCCAGATCTGCCCGCGCAACATCCCAGGTGGTCGAGCGGACAATCTCCACCAGTTCCAGGCTGGAGATCTCGTCACGAACGACAGAATCGATGATGTCGTCCAGGCGCGACTGCGCGCCTTGCTCATCTCGCACGCTTTCGAGGAACAACTGCGGTTTCACGATCTTCCAGCGCGCGGTGGTATCGACGAAGATGAACTCGCGACCCTTTGTCGGGATTTCATTCGGGAATCCATCCCAGGTCAGCAGTCGCTTGTCGAAGCGGCGGACTTCCTGGATGAATGGTTTCTTGAAGTGCAGTCCCGGATCGTCGATCGGCTCACCGACGGGAGCGCCAAACTGCAGGATGATCACCTGCTCCTTCTCGTCGACTGAGTACATTGCGGATCCCAGTGTAATCAGGACGAAAAGGCCAACAATACCGAAGAAGACAGTGGCAAGGAGGGTCGATTTACGAACGGCAGCCATCACTTCACCTCCTTGGCGGAATCGAGATTCAGTATGGGCAAGGGGCCGGCCTGTCCTTCTTCCATCAGGTAGATCTGGCCAACCTTCGGCAGAACTTCATCAATGGATTCGAGATAGAGACGCTGGCGCGTGACTTCCGGTGCGCCGCGATACTCGCGAACAATCGAAAGGAATCGAGCGGCTTCGCCCTTCGCACGATTGATGCGCTCCACGCTGTAGCCTTGCGCTTCGGCGATCGTCTGGCGCGCTTCGCCGAGAGCGCGCGGAATCACCTCGTTCCGATGTCGCTCGGCTTCGTTGATCATCCTCTCGCGCTCCTGGCGCGATTCGTTGACGGCGTTGAAGGAGGGCTTCACGCGGTCCGGCGGCGTGACGTCCTGCAGCTCAACGCGCAGGATTTCGATGCCTGAGTCGTAAGACTTCAGTAGCGCCTGCATCTCTTCCTGCGCTTTGCTGGCGATCTCAACACGTCCGACCGTCAGCGCATCGCTGCCGAGGCGATTGCCGATGATGCGGCGCATGGTGGCTTCGGAGACATCACGAATGGCCTCTGCCGGATCGCGAACGCCACGGAACAGGTACTTCACGGGATCGCTGATTCTGTATTGAACGACCCATTCGACATCGATGACGTTCAGGTCGCCAGTGAGCATTAGCGATTCATCGCTGAAGTTCTGCTGCGAGTACTGCGTGCGCTGACCGGCCTCGACGGTGCGGAATCCAAATTCCTGCTTCAGGATACGCTCCGTCGGGACGAACTGGGCCCGATCGATGCCGAAGGGGATTTTGAAGTGCAGCCCCGGGTCGGAGACGCCGATGACCTTGCCGAAGCGCCGAACGACCGCGCGGCCTTCGGGTTCGACGGTATAGACGGAGCTGATCCCGCCGATGATCAGAATGAGCAAGACAATCAGGGCCACCAGACCCTTGACGACCGCCCTCCCGTGGCGAGCAATGTCCACCACTTGGGGGAAGTCCTGATTTCCTGGTGTACGCATATAGAGACCTCCGAACACGAGAAGCGTGCGGTTACTTTCACTGTACGGCGGTCAGGCTGCCTTTATTCACCGGACGGAGGCAAGGATGGGATTCGGGCGGCCCAGAATGGAAACGCCCCCGGGAGGTCATCCCTCCCGGGGGGCGTTGAAAAGGTCCCGCTTCGCCGTCCAGCCGTGGCCTTAGAACCTCAAGGTAAGGTGGGCGCCCGCATGACAACCTCATGATTCCCTGACTGAGAGGGCATTCAATCCGCCATCACAAAAGGCTCCCCAGTAGTATACATTGGCTCTGAAAACCTTGGGCCGAACCAACGTCGCAGGAAGCTCTTCCGTCCCATAGGGACATTCGAATTCTCCGACCAAACGGGCCCTTTGGCAACTGCAATCGACGCGTTCGGTTTCCCTTGCATTCGAGCGCAGACGGGCCTCACCGTGTCACGTTACGGCGACTCTGCAATGGTGCAAGGGATGGCTCCTTCCAGCAGCTTCGTGATCATCCCGCGCTGCATCACGCCCTTGCGCACAATTCCGAGCACCTTCCGGATATATTGCTCGTCGATTGGGCCGTCCCACTTGGGGTGGTTTGGATTCGAGAGGAGCACCAGAACGGTTCCTGTGTGGGGATCGGCCCACATCGCGCTGCCCGTGTCGCCCGTCCAACCGAAGCTGCCATCTCCAAAGCCATCGAGCGCAAACCCAAGCCCCTGACTATCTCCGCCCTCCAACGTCGGATCGGGCGTCAGCGCCATCCGCAGCGTATCGCTCGTGAAGAGGTCGTCGAGGCCTTCCTTGTAAGAATGGATCATCAGCTTCGCGAATATACCCGCGTCGTCTGCTGTCGTAATCAGTCCACCATTTCCTGCCGACGGTCCCAGGATGTAAGCCGTCGGGTCTGCAGCCTCGCCCCAGGCCATGCGGCCCAGCCAATCGCTGTACTGCGCCGGAGCCGTGCGCCCGCGCCAATGAACGGGCAAGTCGTGCACCGTGTTCGCCATGCCAATCGGCATGAGGAGTTCGTCAATCGCGTACGACTGGACGGGCTGGCCGATGATGTTCTCGATAATCAAGCCAAGCAGAAGGAAATTCAGTCCGCTGTGTTCGACGCGCTGGCCGGCATCATCTGCGAGTGGAATTGTATGGATGAAATCCAAGAGCCCTTTTCGATCGCGTACTTTGTTCGGCAATCTCACGAACCCGGGCAGACCGGAGCTATGCCGCATGAGTTGCTCGATCGTAATCTGGCCAATGGGAGTGCCCTTGTAGCACTGCAAATACTGCTCGACGTGGTCGTCGAGTGCCAGTTCGCCGCTCTCGATTAGGCCCAAGGCAAAGGGCACGACCGTCATGACACCCGTCAGGGATCCGACTTCGTACAGCGTCGACCATTCCGTCGGCTGCTTCTCAGGCTCTGTGATCAGATAGCCGATTCCGATCGGCATGTTGTCGCCCATCATCCCGTCTGCGTACAGGACTGCACCGGGAATCTCTCTATCCTTCACGGAATCTGTCAGGAGAAGGACGGCCTCGATGAACTCGCGAGGTGAAATGCGCGAAACGAGCATTCGATCCGTGTTCAGCCCAAGGCGAATCAGGTCGCTGTTCTCGTCGAGTTGGGCCTTGAGTTCCGGATCGATGGGGGCTGTGCCGCCGAGGAGATACTCGGATTCCTCCGCCCGCGCCCCGAGCACGAAGATCATCAAGAGAGTAATTAGCGTGCCAGCACGGATCATTTGGAATTCAGTCCTCAAGGGGGCTTGCGACCAATCGGCGGCCGATTCCCTCCACATCAACAATAAGCGCGCCGGTTGGATCGATGCCCTTTGCAACGCCGGTTTGACGACCGTGACGGGCATCCTGATAGGTCACGGATGTGCCAAGGGTCGCGCAGTTTTCACAGTATTCCTCGAGCAGAGCACGAGTCTGCGGCGGATGCTCAATGGCTTCCAGCACCCAGCCGAGAATCGTCAGCGCGCACGGCAGCCAACCGGGGAATTGCTCACCTAAGATTGCGCGAACCGAGGTCGCTGGGGGCTTGCCGTCGTCGATCTTCGGAAGTTCCTCCTCGGTCTGCCTCAGATTCAGCCCGAACCCAATCACGATTCCTTCGCCGGCGGTCTCGCACAAGATCCCTGCGATCTTCTTTCCGTCCACCAGAACATCGTTGGGCCACTTCAGCTCGGCGCCAGTAAGGCCAATATTCTGAAGGCTTTCCATGACCCAGTGCCCGACGCACAAGGGAAGGGCGCTGGTCGGTTCAGGGAAGATCTTGCGAGGTCCGGAGAGGCTGACCAGCAGCGACGAACCCGGCGGAGCAACCCACTGGCGCTCCTGGCGGCCTCGGCCGGCAGTTTGGAAGTCAGTCAGGAATACTCGCGGCCACGCGATTCCGCCCAACGTCAGAGCCATCCGGCGGGCTTCCGCATTGGTCGAATCGAGTTCCTTGTGGAGGCGTAAGTCCCATTGCGGGAACAGGTTGTGTATTGAGCGCGCTAACGCCTGAAGTTCGGCAGTCGGCGGATTCTGCTGGTCGATTGTTATCTTCGGTTTGGGCATTTGCTTGTCAGTAGGGGCATTTCGCCGCATCCTTAGAACCGGCGCTTTCCTTGCATTCGATCAAAGTTACGCCGCCACGGCAAGCCATGCATTCACCTGCGGCCGGAAAAACTGCGACGAGGATTCGGGGCATGACCCAATTCAAGAAACACTTCACAGTTCGAGAGGCGCAGGAGCTTCTGCCGGGCGTCCAGGCGCTGCTGCGCCGGATTCACAATCTGCTTTCCCAGCCGATCCTGATCGAAATGGAGGAAATGCGCCCCGTTCGCCCTGCATCGGAACGTGCCCGCTCGATGGTCATCGAGGGTCCCGCCGCGCCAGACCTCCCAATCGATCAGTTGCCTCTCCCCCGCACCGTCGAAGGCAGGCATGAAGAGGCGGACAAGATCCTGCGCTCGATGGTCGAGCGCGGAATCCTCATCCAGGACGTCCGCCGTGGACTGATCGATTTCCCGCATATGTTGTACGGGGAACGCGAAGTTCTTCTGTGCTATGAACTAGCGGACGGCGATGAGATCGGTTGGTATCACGATCTGCACGCCGGCTTCTCTGGGCGCCAGCCCATCCCACTCGATGCGGAGTGATTGGATTCTGGATCGTTACTCGGTCGCTGCCAGCAGACCCATCGCTGTCCCGTAGATCCGGGCATTGCGAATGATGGATTCCACGGGCATCCGTTCGTCAGCCTGGTGAGCCAACTCGGGCTCGACTCCAGACAGAATCGGTCCGAAAGCGCAGCAATTGGGAATCGCCTTGGCGTAGGTCGTTCCGGCGGTCGCCTTCAATTCGCCCTTCTCGCCCGTCACCAATTCATAGCCCTGCTGCAGCGCCTTGATGTACGGAGCGACGGCTTCATTCTCGGGATCGAGGAAGATCGCGTCCTTGGCCTTGCCGCGCTTGGAGGCCTTGATTTCCAGGCCCGTGACGCGTCCGTATTCTGCACCGGCCTCGGCGCAGCGCTTCAGCGTTTCCGCCGTCAGCAGCCCCATAGTCGGGCGCACGTTCAAAACGGAGCGTCCCTTTTCGGCGTCCATCTCTAGCAGAGAAAGACTGACGGTCGTGTCGCCGATGAAGTGATGGCTGGCGTGCAGATTGAGATTGGTTCCGGTCAGGTCCGAACCTGCGATGTAGAGGAAGCCCGCGTACTTTCGAACGCTCTCCGGGAATGTGGTGATGGACTTCATGAAGTCGAGCGCATCAAGAATGGCGTTGTGGCCCTTCTCCGGCGTCGAGGAGTGCGTGCCTTTGCCGAGGAACGTCACGACGGCTTCACAACGCCCGTCGCCCAGTGCGCGTTCCTTGTTCGGCAGCAGCGTGATATTCGCTCCGCTGTGTTCGACCGTGTACTCGGTGGTGGCGCGAACAAGTTCCTTCATGACCTCGGCGCGCTTGTCCGCGGGGAAACGCAAAGTCAACTCGCAGACGCTCGGCACGATGTTCTCGCGTTCGCCACCGATCAGGCTGACAAACTCCATCCCCGTCTCGGCGTGTGGGCCTTCATCGGTCCAGTCGGCATCGAGTTGGACGGAAATCATGCCCTTCTCGCCGTTGATGATCGGGAAGTTCGCGTCGGGCGTGAAAGCGAAGTTGGGTGCGGGATTCAGTTCCAGGTACCGGGCGATGTCGCCCCAATCGCTGGTTTCTTCCGTGGTGCCGATGACGATATTCACCGTGCAGGGCAGTTGGATCCCAGCTTCCTTCAGAGCCCACAATCCGTAGAGCGACTGGATAAGTGGCCCCTTGTCATCCTGGATGCCGCGTCCCCACAAATGGCCGTCCGCAATCTCGCCGCTGAACGGCGGATAGGTCCACTCGCCCACTGGCGTTACGACGTCGATGTGTGTCGCGATGTCGTAGATGGGAGCATTCGGATCGGGGTGCGGCCAACTGATTTCGCCAGCCAGATTATCCACGACGCGGAACTCGAAACCCATAGCGTGGGCGCGCTCGCCCAACCACTCGAAGCACGCAGGGATCTGCTCCTGGTACTTCGCTTCCTGCTCGGGACTGCCGCCGCTGACCGTTTCAAACTGCAGGATCCGAGTGCTGTCCGCGAGCAACTCGTCGCGATGCTCTTCCATGAAGGCCGCTACCAGCTCATTGATCTGCTGGGGGGCGAGGGCCTTGTTCGCCGGGTTCTCGGTGCTTCGCGGGGCTGACTCCACGGATTCTGTCTCTCCTCGTCGTTAAAAAGTCCTGAGGGCTTCTCAACCCACCAAGGGAAGCATCATGGGAGCCACGATCATGCTGGATCAAGGTTAACCTGCAGATGGGATTTCCGAAGTTGTCCAGGATATCGTACTCCGCGGGCAGACCACGGGTGAAGATGTCATTTTCAAGGGTCAAACGCCATTTGACCTCGTCTCACAAGTGCGCATCAATAGAGTCCATCGTGGAATTCGGGAGGATGGGCCGGTGAGCATGCGGAATCCTATGACAGACACCTTGGGCGCGCAGCAGAGACCTGGAACGGCGATTTCGCTGCTTTTTTGTGCGATTTTCGCGCTCTCGGTTACATCCCTTTTTGCCCAGGAGATGGACCTGGGCGTCGAACCGGAGTTGGAGCAGACGCGCTATCGCGTCGACGGAACCGTCCGCGGCCCCGCCGGTCCGGCCGAAGGCGTAACGGTTCACCTGGAAGTCAGCGACATGCGCATCCGCCGCCAAGTCGGCTATCTTCAGACGCACACGGATACGGAGGGAATGTTCACCTTCGATCTGAGTGAGTACGACTTCCCGCAGCTCGGCCTTGAGTTCTACACCGTCTCGCCTCGGTTCATCGAGGGCCTGAAGATTGAGGTCGTGAATCGAGAAGACCTGCCGCTTTCGCTGGAATTGAACCTTCAGCCGGGCACGATGGCGCGCGGAACAGTGCATGATACAGAGGGCAATCCCCTGCCGGAGGTCTACATCCAGGCACCCGGAATTCGCCCGCAACAGAGCGACGAGGATGGCGATTGGGAGTGCTTCGGAATCCCGCCCGGATTCACGCGGCTGCAATTCACGAAGGATGGCTACGCGACCGAGCAGCTCGAGATCAGATCCCAGGAACCGGAAGTCCTCGAAGGATTCGAGATCACGATGAAGAGCTCGCGCCAGTTGATCGGGCGTGTGGTTAACTGGGGGGGACAGCCCGTGCCGGAGGCGCTGGTGACCTTCGAGTATCGCGACCGCGGCAAGAACGCCGTAACCAACGAAGAAGGCGTCGCAAGGATCGTGGGCATTCCGGCGGTCATCGAGGAAGGCGCGGCGGAGGTTCTTCTGCAGGCAAAGGGCTACCTTCCGACCCGGTTGCCCCTGGATCCGAACGAGATCGGCGAGAGGCCAATCGACTGGACGATCGATCGTGGCGTGTCACTTGCAGGAACCGTGAAGCTGCCGGATGGAACGCCGGCGGCAGGTTCAATCATCATGGCGGGCGAAGAAGCCGCCGGAGCGCCGCAGGCACAGGCATCGGCAGATGGAACATGGGAAATCGGTCCATTCCCACCGGGAGAAGAACTGATCCTCACCGCCCTGCCGCCCAGCTTCGAACCGACATGGAGCATTGCGGACCTCGTTGTTCAGCCGAGCGCGGAGTCGAACAAATACAAGGGCAACGTCGAGCTCTGGCCGAAGGGCTTCTCGAGCACCTTCGCGATCGAGTACGATGGCACCACGATGCGAATGCGGCGATACGACAAGGGGGATCACGGATTCGGCGCGCCGATCAACTACGAAGCCCCATGGGACGGCGCGTCTGGCTACTTGGAGGGAACGCTCGAGGTCGTCGGAATGATGCAATCCGGAAACTTCACGCTCCGCCAGCGCAGTTCATTTGGTGAAGGACTGGCCGGGGAATGGGAGCTGCGAGAAGAAATCGGCGCCTCGGAACTGAAGGTCGCCCCCGTCCAGGAAGTCGTGCAGTTGCCTTTCATTACTGGACTTGCAAATATGGACTTCAAGCTGGATGTCGCCCAGGAATTGTCCGGCCAGGTGCTGACCGAAGACGGGCACCCATTCATCGATGGCTACGTGTTCTTGACCAGGTGGAACGACACGGATGTCTTCACGCCCCGGGCTGAAATCGAAGCCGCCGGACGGTTCCATTTCAATCGCGTTCCGCAGGGGGTCTTCTACCTGATCGCGTATGATGAAGAACAAGCGAACTCCGCCGGGCCGTTTCCGGCCCGAGGCGGAGTAAATGACCTGCAGTTAATTGCGGGAGATGACGGCGAGCACGATCCGCTCGACGACTGAGCGAGATCAGTCGCGGCCGCCCAACAGACCCAGCCGAATCATGAAGTACAGCAGAGTCAGCATCGCGGTCACGGTGCCGGCGACGTAGGTCATCGCCGCTGCTCCCAACACCTTCGAGACAGCCGCGCTTTCCTGGGGCCCGGAGATGAGTCCGAGCTTGGGCAGCATCTTCTTTGCGCGAGAGGAAGCATCGAACTCGACGGGCAGATTCACAATCTGGAACACGACGACGGCCGCAAACAGGACTACGCCAACGAGAGCGATCATCTTCCCGAAAGCAACCATGCCCATCATCATCATGATCATCCCGATGAAGATGGCTCCCCAGGAGAGATTGGATCCAAAGGCGGCCACCGGCACGATCGCATTGCGCACAGCCAGCGGGGCGTACTTGCGAGCATGCTGGACGGCATGTCCTGCTTCGTGACAGGCAACGCCCAGCGACGCCACGCTGCGCCCATCATAGACTGTCGGCGACAGCCGCAGGACTTTGCTGCGTGGGTCATAATGATCCGACAAGAACCCGGAAACGCGCTCGATGCCCACCACGTCGCCAAGACCGGCTTCGCGCAGCATCTCGTGAGCCGCCTGTGCCCCAGTGACGCCGGAAGAGCTTTGGACCTTGCTATACTTGCTAAATCGAGATTTTACAAGGAGACTCGTCCCGCCGGCGAGCACGAGGCCTGGCAGCAACACCAAAACGATGTAGAGCGGATCAAAGAATATCATTGTCAAACCCTCGGCCTAATCTGGTCTGGGGGAGGTCATACTGCCCCGCCACGTCATGCTCTTTAGAGAAAGGCGTGCCCATACGAACAAAAATCGAACAGGTCAGGTGGCCAGGATGATCTTCGGGGCCTTCGGCATGAATGCGAACGAGGCGAACGAGACCATGCAGGTGCGGTCCGAACTGTTGTTCTGGTCGTAGCGCAGCAACTTAGCCTGATGATCGCCATCGAGCGCGGACAAGAGGCAATATATAGGAGCAATCGAACAGACTCGCGTAGCGTTGGCGTCATCGCGGAAGAACTCAAAGAACGCGTCGGGCTCGATGGCCTCGATGTGCTTCAGCGCGTTGCGATCGCGCTCCCCCACAGCCTGGACAAACTCATCGCTGTTCAGTTCCTGATCGCCGAACTGCGGGCCGCAGTGCGAGAAATCCACGCCGCCAATCAGAACGACGCGATCGCCTTCGCGCTGCAGGACTTTGCGAAGTGCCTCGACGAAATCCTGGATTTCCGCTTCGGTCTTCGGCGATCCTCCATCGACCAACAGGTCTTCAAACGAGGACACAAGAATCGGCACAATCTTGAATGGACGGTTCTTCAGGACATGCTGAAGGTAGACGACCTGCAATTCAATCGTATGCTCCTCGCCGTGCAGATACTCCTCCGCGTACAACTCGCCGCCGAACTCTTCGGCCAGTGAATCGAGGAGCTCGGTATCCACCTCGACGGTGCCGAGTGGCGTCTCGAACGGTTTGCGCGTTGCGATGAAGCGATGCGTCGCGTCGCAATGAAGCGTTCCGAGAATGATGAACGTCGTCGCGCGAGTGTGCTCGGCAATGGCCTTGTAGGCCCAGGCATAAGCCTCTCCCCCGCGCTGGTAGTCGATGTGCGGAGAGAGAACCGCGCGCACGTTCGCGTGGGGAAGTTCCAGCTTCGCGGGAGGCGAATTCCGCGACATCCCGTGTCGGCGCAACTCCTCGCCCAGGTCCTTCATCATCTTCAGGCGATCTTCCTCGACGAAGACGACAGACTGACGCGTCGGTGCATCCTGGTAACGCTGCTTCCGCTCTTCCCACTTCTGCTGAAAGCGCTCGGAGAACAACAACAACGCCTCGTCCAGTTGTTGAGCCATGTTCTGCAAGATCTCGACCGGGATCGGCGTTCCGAATTCCTTTCCGGCAACCGTCGCGAGTTCCTGGAGCGTGTGCTGGCCGTCCGCGAACTGGAGAAAGAAGATCAGAAGCGGGTCGGGCTGCAGAGCAATCAGACCCTCAATGACGTTCAGTGGGTCGCGCACTACGAGGACGGTCTGCTCGCCGGCCTGCGCGGGAACGATCTCCACCGGACGGACGGCGGGCGTATCGAGTGGGAAAACAGGGAATTCGTTCAAATCAAAACCTCCAGGGGCATCAGGCGCCGCCTCGGCGGACGCGGGCGCCCATTGCAGGCACCGCGGCGCGGCACTGGCAACGGAAACTCATGGATTCGGCGCGAATTCGACGAGATAAACGCCCTGGGTGCGGTAATCGTATCCAACGTGACCAGACAGAAGAAGACGCTCATCCTTCGGAATGGCTTCATCAAGGACTGCGGTCAGTTCAATCCACAGGTCGTGGAAACTCCGCACTTCCTCCGGCTCCCGCTGAAGGTAAGTCTCTCGGTCCGCGCAGTCTGATGAGCAGAGATAGACTAATCCACTTCGGGGATCTCCAACGATCTCTTCAGACAAAGCTTCCGGTTCGATGTGGCAAGTCGCGAGCAGAAATCCTTCTTCCGATGGACGCACAACAAGTATTCGAAAGGCTGCGTCTGGCACGATGAGGAGATGGGAATCCGATGAGAGCTCATGCTGACGATGGCAGTCGATGAGTCGATTCTGGAGTTCGCAGAGTTCCGATTTGCTCAACAACCCGGCCCTCCATCCCCCGCAGGCAAGCAGGCGATCATCATTCCAGATTACGGTTCCGTCCTCCCATGCGGCGAAGAGAACGGAGACTTGCCGAAGAGATTGCCGTTCCCAGTCCTCCCGGTCTCTTGTCCGGAGGATCTGACAGGGCGCTTTTCTAGTGTAGATAATGATCGGTGGGGTCACGGCAAGACGCTGGATGAGGGCTGAGGTGCGTTCATCATCCATCGCGAGGGATTGTCCCAGGACCATCCCGCCATGGCTTAAGAAAGTCAATACGCCCAGCATTAGGAGAATCAGATGTTTCATGATTTCTCTCCCCACGATGATCCGACCTTGCGCACGAGGGGCGAGTTTGCTGCAGTGCTCTCAGAATCGGGATTCCCAGAGGGGACAGCGCATGGCCTCGATCGTCTTCCTTCGCGGCGTGAATGTGGGTGGAAAAAAGTCGTTCCGCCCATCGCAACTGACAAAGGAACTGAGTCATCTCGAGATGACGAGCATCGGTGCGGCCGGGACGTATGTGGTGCGGTCGCGCCTGGCAGCGGCGAAACTGCGATCCGAGATCAGCGAGGCGCTGCCGGTTGAGGCCGAGGTCATTGTGTGTTCTGCGGAGGGTCTATCGAAGCTGGCTGCTGCGGACCGATTCGGCCGCTTGCCGGATGAATGGATCAAGGCGGCAACGATTCTGGCAGCAAAGCCGAAGAAGAGCCCAGAGTTGCCAATCGATGTACCCGCGGGAGAGGACTGGCAAGTTCGGCTCGTCGATCAGATCGGTCCGTTTGTCCTGAGCCTTCGGCGGCGGATCGGGAAGAGGCTGATCTACCCGAACGAAGTCGTGGAGAAGCATTTCGGCGTGCCCGCCACAACGAGAACGTGGAATACGATCGAGAAGATCACCGCCGTGCTGAAGTAGCTCCAGATCGTTCTCAGACTTCTGCTTGTGCCAAGGTCGAGGCGCGCAAGGCGGTGGCCGACGGGAACGTACTGAAGTACGTGACCGAGGCAGCCGACCGCAGCGCAACGAAGAAATTGGGACAATGAGAACGCCCTGCACGTGACTCTTGCATTACAGCTATCCACTTGACGCAACGGGTCTGCATTGCGCACGATTCAATCCTGACGAAATCAGATTCTGGAGATTATGCAATGCCAAACGACCCGGTGGTTGTGGATGCCGCGACGCCAGCCCCCAGAACTCCTAGCGACGCCATCACGCCGAAAGAGAAAGACCCCGACCGGCATCAGCAGTTCCTGTATCGAATGACGGATGGCCCAATCAATCTGCTGTTTCTTGGCGACTCGATGCTGGATCTGTGGCCAAAGCTCGGTGAGTATTCCTGGCTGAGATTCGCTCAACACTATCCTGCCGACTTTGGAGTCATGGGAGACGCGACGGAGAACGTTCTTTGGCGAATTGAAAATGGTGAGCTGGAGGGAATTCATCCCCGAGTTCTCGTTCTCTTGATCGGCACGAATAACATTGGCCTGTATCCAACAGAGAAGCCGGAGTGGGCGGCCGCGGGGGTTGCTAAGATCGTGCAGATCGTCCGACAGAAGTTGCCCATGACGAAGATCTTGCTTCTGGCGATCTTTCCTCGTGAAGAAAAAGACAACCCGATCCGTCAGCGAGTGGAAGAGGTGAATCAGATCATCTGTCACCTGGGCGAGGACCCAATGGTCACGTACTTGGATATCGGCCACATCTTCCTGGATCCCGATGGGAATCTCATCCCGGGCATTACGGTTGATGGATTGCACCCGAGCGGAAGAGGATACGATGCATGGTATGCGGCGATGATGCCGACTTTGAGCCAGATGTTGCGTCGGCCCCCCAGGCACTATCGCATGTCTGCGCGCCGTCTGCGCGCCCCGAAGCGGCACTGAAGCTTCAGCATTCTCAGTTGCTCAGTCCTGAAGAAAGAATTGGCCCCCTCGTTTGCTCGAGGGGGGCCGAATTCTCTGAACGTTCCGGGACTGCTCCCCCACCGCTACTGGAAGACCCACTGGTTGCTCTTATTTGCGAGAGCCATGAGATCGACGGTAACGGTCGGGTGGTCGGGGTCATTGGTGGTGACAACCAATTGTGCGTCGAGTTGGCCGAAGTCGGAAGGATTGCAGCGGAGCAAGACCGTGCGCTCCTCGTCGACGGCCATGGGATCGAGTGACGGCAGTTGGATGATAGTGTAACTGGCCGCCGCGGCGCCGGTAACGGTGATTCCGTCGCCGGTGAATTGCAGTTCCTCGGACCCGGTGTTCTTGATCGTGAGCAGTTCCTGCTTCGTCGCGGAGTGCGTCATCGTGCCGTAGTCGATGCTGGTTGGGGTCACCTCGCATCTCGGAGCATTCAAGAGAGTTGATGTCTCGATCGTGTCGGGAATCGGCTCCTGAAGGCCCACATTGTCAGAGGCACGCGTCGCGAATCCATACGTATGGCCAAGCTCGCCGGAATAACTGGCCGTCCCACCAAATACACGGCGACGCCAGAGATTGAGTTCGCCGCCGTCCTCTGACACATAGATATCGACGAAGGCGGCTCCCGATCCGGCCGGGCCATCGTCCATCGTCCATTCAAGTTCTACCGTGCTGCTGTTCGTTTCTCCAGGCAAAGCCGTCAGTCCGCTGTCAGGCGCCTGACTGTCGATGGTGTTCACCGTCAGGTTTGTCAGTATCGGATCGTTGAGATCGAAGACGATGTTCGCCTGGTTGAGTATTTGAGTTCCATCCGGCAGGTCCGGCAACGCATCGATCCGGAATCGGATGTAGCCCTCACCGGTTCCCTGCTCATCGTTTGGCGGAAGGAATCCCGCGAGAGGATCCTCGACCAACTCGCGCGTGTTGGGATCGATCGAACGCATCGCGAGAGTCATGATGCCCGAAACCTGATCGAAAGAGACCGCGACCTCGACTGGATTCGGATCGGTGCTGACGAGAGTCTGCGTTGTGAAGACCTGTGCGCTTGCCGGCAGAACGATCATCGCATCGTTGAACCCGATCTCCTCGATCTCCAGCGTGGACCAATCGAGCGCCGAGTCGATCTGATCAGTCACAATGACCTCTTGGGCCGAGGCTGTCGCCGATGTCACATTTTCGAAATGCACCGTGTAGACGAGCGGCTCGTTGCCGGAGATGAACCCTTCGTCTCCGACGCCGGAGGGAGCCGATTTGTCGTTTGGATCGGCCGCCGAGATGACCTTGATCCTCTTGTTGTTAGGTTTCTTCTCGGGAAGTGGGCAGGTCACCGTATCGTTCTGCGTCAACCGCTTCCAGGTGTAGGTGTTATCCGGATCAGTCCCCATGATGAGGTTCTCCAGATGCAGGAAGGCACAGAAGTTGGCCTGCCACGTCTGGTAGCAGTCGTTGTTGACGATCCACTCATCGGGACCGGCGTCATCGAGAGGCAATAACGTCGATTCGACGTAATTGTCAACAATGTACGAGTTCCCATTGGGCGAGGTGAGCATGACGGTCGTGTGGCCAATGCCAAGACCGTTCTTTGTAATACGTGTGACACTCCATCCATTGAGTGGATTGCCGGGAACAGAACCCTCCGTGTGCAACTTGGTGCGCAGATCATCCGCAGCACCCACGCATGCCGTGTTCCAGAACTTCATGAGGAAGTTGTTCTGATACCAGTGTTCCTGTGCAATGCGATAGGCTTCGCGGAGGGCCTCCAATTCATCCTCCGGGAAGTCGCAGAATTCATCCCTGTAGCTGTCGGACCGAGTCGGAGGACATGCCGGACAGAAAGCGGCGTCTAGAGATGGGGCAAGGTTGTAGATGGCCAATTGGAAGTCACCGTTGTTTGATGGCTTGATTGTGAAGGAGGAACTGCCTGTTTCTCCGGGGCGAAGCATTGGAAGGACAATCGGCCCCGCCATCTGCATCCCATCGCTGTTTGTGACAATTGTTGGTGAGTAGTATCCCAGGCTTCCATAGGTGCCGTGTCCACCGAACGAGGAGTCCGGAGAGAGGCCAAACGATGGCGGGATGTTTGCCAGGTAGATGACACCACCATAGGCGTTGGTATTTCCACGATTTCCGTAACGGAGTGTATAAGTCGCTTTTCGGCCTCGCCGGATCGTGTCTGGTCCGGATATATCGGTCCAGATATCTGCAGAGCCATCGCGCTGAACGATCACGGCATTCGCAAGCGCGTCCTGGCTTGTTTGTTTCTCGATTCGCAAATCGTAGGCCCCCGGTGTCGCGCCGGCCAACGGGAACGTCGCTCTGAGGTGAGTCGAATCGAGCACCTCGACTGAAGTGGCTGCGACCTGTGCACCGCCGTGATCCAGTTTGCAGCCGATGCCCGATTCAAATCCGGCGCCTCGGATATCGAACGTTGTGTTGCCAAGATTTCCCGCGATGGACGGCGAACATGCCTCCACGCCAAAGGGCAACGAGACGGCTGCGATGCTGTACTCATCGACGCCTATGGCGAGAGTCTCCGGATTCATCGTGATGAACCAGGTGGTGGGATTTGCGCTGCTCGGCAGGAAGAGATCCGGCGACGACTCGCCCCACTCTGCGCTTGCGACTTCATAGGCAATCGACGACGGAATATCGTAGCGCGATGCGTAAAGCGCGGTCGTCGCATCTCCCAGTCGGGTCACGGAAACCTTCACATCGACTCCGCCGGGCACATCAACGCGGAACCACTCGCGGCGATCAACTTCGGTGAAGATGCTTTCGATTGCACTGCCATCGACAACGAGTGGCTGCAGGTCAACGTTTACAGGTGCAATCGAGAGCGCATTGTTATTAACCAGGTTCGCGCCCTCGAAGACGGTTGCGTGGCTGTTTGTGCGAACTCGCCAGTGGTATGCACCCGGGATGGCCGCAGGCATCAGGAAACTCATCATGCCCGATGTCGTCTTTCCGGGAGCGAGCGTCAGCCCCTCGCCGACTTGCGCTTCGCCAATCTCGACTCCTGGATCATCCGGATTCGTCGAATCGGAAACGCCCAGGAGATCGAACCACGGCCCCGTCACAGGTTCCGAGCCCAGATTGGAGATCGTCCAGCGGAGTGTCGTTGTTGTACCGGCCACGACATCGGACGGTCCCATGATCGACGTCACAACGAGATCCAGTGGGGATGGCGCCGTTTCGACGAACTCGATCGCTCCCATATCGGGGAACGTTCCGTCCAGCATCGCCGTGCCCGTGTTTGGAGTGCGCGGATCATCGTAGCGTGGGCTTCCGTAGAAATCGTGCTGAGTCGCCTCATCGCCTTCCGCGGCATCGATCATTGGGCTCACGTAGTACAAGCCGTAATCTCGCCTTGTAGCGTTCTTGTACTCCGGATCGACGGACACATTACCGTTGGTCCCGACAATGTCTTCCATTCCACTGAAGTTGATGCCCTGCGTGCTCCAAACGTTGGAGTAGCGCATATCGATTGGCGGCGAGCCACAGCACACCGCGAGGCCAACTTCGAGCGAATTGGAAATGATGCTGTTGTAGAGTTCGATCTTTCCACCATGTGCCAGAACGCTGTGGCGGCAATCATCGATCGTGCAGTGCCGCGCGATAATGTCGCCGATTTGAGTTTGCAGTCCGCGCTCGCAATTTACGATCAGACAATTCTCGAAGATTGCCGTGCCGCCCTGGATCATGACGGCATTGAAGAGTGAATCGAGAATCTCGCTATTGGAGACATTGATGAGAGCGTTGCCGTCGGATCGAATCGCGCCGGTGGAATCCCAGTTTCCAGTGGGCGAACCCGCGCCATAAGTAATCCGGACATGCTCAAGTGTGGCTGTGCCTCCATCGATGTGCAGCCAACGCCAGTCTCCCGGCGCAGGCGTTGTCGCATCGCCATCCTCGTTTGTGTCTCCACCAATAGAATCGTCCCGAATCGACGTGAACGTTATAGGATTCACGAGCGTACCGTTGGCGATCAGGTTTCCTCCACCCTGAACGACGATCTCGAGCATTGGATCGAACTTCACGATGGCCCCTTCGGCGATCTCCAGCGTGATGCCGGACGGAACCGTGATAACCCCCGTGATGTGATGGATGGAGGTCTTACTCCAGAGTTCCGAGTCGGCCAGAATGCCGCTGTGCGTCGTACGCAGCCAACGGAGTTCGACATTTTCGTTCCTCAGGAACTGGCCGCCTGACTCAACAGTGATACCGACCCAATCGCCTGGAAGCGGACGGCTTGCGCCGCCATCCAGATTCGAATCGCCGCCCGCCTCATCATCCTTGAGGGACGTGAAAATGATCTGCGCGCGCGAAGCTGCCGAGGCATCGAGGATCGCGCCGGACTCCACGGTGATTCCCGAATCCTGAGTGAATTTCACGACCGCACCGCTCGCAAGAGTGACAACCGATCCCGTGGTCAGGTGCAGGTCTCCTTCAACACAATGGACCTTGTCCGCTGACCAGAACTCGTTGCCTGATATGCTGCCACTGTGCCACTCGAGTGAGTTATTGACCAACGCATTCATTGTGCTGTCGGTCACCCAGTGGCCTGATGTGTCCCTGACGGATACCTGCAGTTGGTACACTCCATCGGCGACGCTTGTTGTATCCCACATCGCCGAGCCTTCGTCGGAGAATCCGCTGGCAACAGTGGTACTCCAACCCGTGCGATACGCCCGGAGTCGCGAACTGATACCCCAGCCTGTACCAAGGACTCTCCAGGTAATTTCTTCCGTATCGTGGAGCACCCAGTCGTTCGGCGCGGTCCACACAATGTATGGATCGGGAGAAAGGACGATCGAACCCTCCTCACCTGGATTCTGCCCGCCAGTGCCGCCGGAGACGTTCAACTGTGTTTCAGTGAAGTCTCCATCCTTTGAATAGGCCGCGATTCGGCCACCGGCACCGGCACCACACTGCCACTCCACATTTCCACCAATCGCGGTCACAAAACCGCTTCCCGTCAGATTGGCGGCATTAAGAAGGACAGAACCGCCCGACCCGCCGGCGCAGTCGCCGGAGCCGGCAAGGCCGTTGGCCTCCACATTGCCGTCGATCGTGAGGGTCTCGCCTGTGGCGATCTCGATTGCTCCGCCGCCGTGGCCGCTCGGCGTTCCCTCATCTCCGGTTCCGCCGCCGGATCCCAAATCCAGCGGAATGTACATCGATCCGTAGGGAAGGCCGGGCACTCCAACACTACCGGCCCCGCCGTAGCCACCGTGGCCCGCGCCACCGCCGCCATTCCCATTTCCAAATCCACCACCGCCGGGACCGTAGCCGTTGGACTGGCGCGCAGGGCTTATGTATCCTTGTCCAGTCGCAGTAATGAGTGATGTCTCGTCGAGTTCGAAGTTCCGGGCTGTCAACTTGACGCCCTGACCGGCCCATTCATCATTCACGAGCGCCGTGCGGTTCTTGCCACGGGCAAGCACCGTCGAGCCGTTAATTATCCGTGTCTCATCGAGGACATCGAGCCAAGATCCGCCCGCCATCTCGAATTCCGATGCATTCTCAATTTGAGCAGACCACACCGTGAACTGCTCATCTTCCTCAAGGAAGAATCGGTGCGGGAAATACATCGCGAGGCCGGGCACGCTCTCGTCGACGAAGACGACGGTGCCCTGCTGGCCGTATCTACTCGGTGTCGGAGACGCCCCGCCACTCACGTCGGCGCCAGCGCTCCCGCTGTAGTTTGTGTTGTGATCGTAGTGGACGGCGATTCGCCCGCCGCCACCGCCTGGGGTAGTGGACCAGTTCGTATCTCCCCCCACGGCCTGCATCAGGCCGCTTCCCTTGATCGTGTCTGTCTCGACAAGAATCGAACCGCCCGCGCCGCCTGCACAATCCTGTGTGCCGCTGGCGCCATTGCAACTGACTGTTCCGTTCAGCGTGAGAGTGTTGACGACTTTGAGATAGACGGCGCCGCCGCCGTGGCCACTCGGAGTGCCCTCATCACCGGCACCACCGCCGGAACCAAGATCCATCGGATAGAGCGGCGATCCATAGTGCAGTGCGACGGGCGTGCAATAGCCAAGCCCTCCGTCGCCACCGTATGCGCCACCACCGCCGCCGCTTCCGACGCCGTTGCATCCGCCGCCAGGTCCATTGCCGACGGACTGTCTGCCTGGTGATGTATAGCCCTCACCGTCGGCATTAATGGTGGCGCCGGCATCGATTGCGAAGTTGTAGGCAGTGATCTGAATGCCGGCTCCGGCCCAGACTCCGCCGACCATTGCCGTGCGGTTCTTCCCGTGTGCCAGGATCGTTGCGTTGCCTTCGACTGCGATGTCGCCGCGGGAGAGCTTCAGATGCGAACCACCGCTCATTTCAAAGGTCGCTTCGTTGTCGATCAGCATTTCACCCGCGGCAAATGTCTCATCTTCCTCCAGGAAGAATCGGTGCGCGACGTGCATACGACCGCCACTCAGAGTCTCATCGACGATAATAACGGTGCCTTCCTGGCCAACCCGCGCAGAAGAAAATCCGGGATCGACGGAGAATCCGTCGGTCTCGTCGTAACCGCTATTTGCACTGTAGTAGACCGCGATGCGGCCGCCGCCTCCCGAGGCCGTTCCCCACTCGGTTCCTCCGCCTTCCGCGCGGAACAGCCCAACGCCGTCGAGTTCATCTGATTCAACCCAGATCGAGCCGCCGGAACCACCCGCGCAATCGCCAGCGCCGCTGCCGCCATTCATCGTTACAAGGCCGTCGTTCGTGAAGAGACTATCAACGAGGATGTGAATTGCCCCACCGCCATGGCCGGTCGGCACACCTTCATCACCATTTCCGCCTGCAGAACCAAGATCCGTCGGTTCCATCGGCGAACCGTAATGCAGGACGGACAACCCGAAGTGATTTACGCCGCCATCCCCACCATACGCTCCGCCGCCGCCTGAGTTGCCTGCGCCGGCAAGTCCGCCACCCGGCCCATTGCCCGCCGTGTTGTATGCCGGCCGGGCGGTGTAGCCTTGAGCATCGCCAGTGATTGTCGAACCGGCTCCGATTGTCAGATCTGCGGCAGAGATTGTGACGCCTTCGCCGATCCACTGGTCCAAGACCTGGGCCGATGCGTTCTTGCTGCGGCACCAGATTGTCGAATTCTCGTTGAGCAAGAGTGGTCCTCCCGCCACGAGTTGCGAGCCGCCGCCCATTTCAAACATCGCTTCGTTGTCGATGATGATTTCTTGTGCGCCGAACACTTCATCGGGTTCCAAGAGGTAGCGATGTGCGAAGTGCATTCTATCGCCCGTTACCGATTGGTCGACAACGATGACGGTTCCTTCTTGTCCGACATGCAAGTCAGAGTAACCTGGATCGACTGAGAATCCTGCCTTCTCATCGTATCCGACATTCACCTCGTAATAGACTGCGATGCGGCCCCCTGCGCCGGAACCAGTCCCCCATTGCGTGCCACCACCAACTGCCTGGAAGAGGCCAGAGCCGTTCAGGCGGTTCGTCTCGACGAGAATCGAGCCGCCCGCACCGCCCGCGCAGTCTCCCGAAGCACCCGCACCGTTTGCGGTGACGAGACCGTCGTTCCTCAGAAGTTCTTCAACGGAAAGGTAGATTGCTCCGCCGCCGTGTCCGACGGGACTGCCTTCATCACCAGCACCGCCGGCAGATCCCAGATCCAACGGCAATGTGGGCGAGCCGTAATGCGCGGCTATTGCGCTGGCATTGCTGATGCCGCCATCGCCCCCGTAGGCACCGCCGCCACCGCCGTTGCCGACTCCATTTGCCCCGCCACCGGGGCCGTTACCCTGCGTCTGGCGCCCGAGACAGGTGTAACCCTGGCCATCGGCAGTAATCGTCGAACTTGTGGCCACGGTGAGATTCCGGGCCGAAATCACCACGCCCTCGCCTTGCCAGCTTTCATCGACCATTCCTGTCCGGTTCTTGCCACGACACAGGACGGTGGCTTCGGTGATCTCCATGTCGGTATTTGCCTTCAGGTGTCCGCCGCCGCCGATCTCGATCAGTGCATCGTTATCCATCAGGATCTGTTCGGCGACAAATTCCTCACCTTCCTCGAGCAAGTACCGATGGGCGAAGTGCACGGCATCGCCGGGCACAGACTGATCGACGACGATGACGGTGCCTTCCTGTCCGAGGTGGCTGCTTGCCGCACCGGGGAGCACATTGAAGCCATCCCATTCATCAAAACCTTCGTTGGTTGTGTAGTAGACGGCAATGCGTCCGCCTGCTCCGGAGGCCGTGGTCCACTGGGCGCTTCCACCGATGGATTGGAAGACGCCTGTGCCATCGAGTCTGGACGTCTCGACAAGAATAGCCCCGCCGGACCCGCCGGCACAGTCACCCGAAGCGCCCGCGCCGTTTGCGCTGATGGTTCCATTGTTCAGCAGGAGATCGCCGACGGTCAGACGGATTGCACCGCCACCATGACCGACAGGGCTTCCTTCATCCCCGGTTCCACCGGCCGATCCCAGGTCAAGCGGCATCGTCGGAGAGCCGTAGTGCGATGCGACCACGCCGTAGTGGCTGCTGCCGCCATCGCCGCCAAAAGCGCCACCACCACCGCCGTTTCCAACGCCGTTGGTGCCGCCCCCCGGGCCATTGCCATTCGATTGCATACCGGGGCATGTGTATCCCTGGCCATCGGCCGTGATGATTCCCGTATCGCCAACAGTCAGATTGTTCGCGGAGATCACAACTCCCTCGCCTTGCCACAGTCCGCCCACCTGGGCCGTTCGGTTCTTTCCGCGGCAAAGGATGGTTCCGGCGCCGTTCACAGTGAGATCGCCCGTCGCCGTGAGTTGGGCACCACCACCGACTTCGACAAGAGCGCTATTATCGATCACGATTTCTTGCGCGGTGAACGTCTCATCCTCTTCCAGAAGATAGCGATGTGCGAAGTGCACCGCGTTTCCAGTCACCGATTCGTCGATGACGATCACGGTTCCTTCCTGGCCATTGATGCCACTTGAACTTCCAGGCTGAACGGAGAAGCCGGCAGCCTCGTCGAATCCTTCATTCGAGGTGTAGTAGACCGCGATTCGTCCTCCGGCGCCGGATGCGGAGCCCCATTGGGTGCCGCCACCCTCCGCCTGGAAGATGCCCGAGCCGCCAAGACGTGCCGCCTCGACCCAGATCGATCCGCCAGCCCCACCCGCGCAATCGCCCGATGCGCTGTTTCCATTGGCCGTGATCGTTCCGTTGTTTGTGAGCAGATCGTGGACAACGAGATGCATCGCCCCGCCGCCGTGACCGGTGGGGGCTCCTTCATCTCCCGTTCCACCGGCCGAGCCAAGATCGATTGGTTCGAGAGGCGATCCGTAGTGTGCCGCCACAACCCCGGGAAGAGTCCTGCCCCCATCGCCGCCGTAGGCACCACCGCCACCAGTGTTTCCGTATCCGTTAGCTCCGCCGCCGGGGCCGTTGCCGTCCGACTGCATTCCGGGGCAGGTGTAGCCTTGCCCGTCCGCAGAGAGGAAACCCCCGGTCGCGACGTCCAGTGTATTCGCCTCGATCGAGACACCCTGGCCGACCCAGAGCCCGCCAACTTGCGCGCTGGCGTCTTTGCCTTGCAGGACAACGGCACTATCGGTCGCGATACTGAATTCGCCCGCGACGGTAACAGAGGAACCGCCGGCGATTCGAAGCGTTGCACTGTTCGTCACCGTCAGGCTGTCGTAGGCGTATGTGCCCTCCGGCCAGTCCTGGTCGGCATCAACGACCAGGTCTCCCTGAGCAGAGGCACCTGCGAAGCTGATAACGATGAGAGTTGCAGTCAAAGCGAGTACACGACTGACAAAGCAAGACGTGAACGCCCCACGGCGCCCAGAGAAAGTCTCGGAAGACATCATTATTCCCTCCTGTTTGGACAACAAAAGACGCTCGCCGACACAGCTACTCCACAAGCAGCGCATCCCCGCAGGTATGCGAGTTGGGGTGCAAGCGGACCCAATCCCATTTGGCGAGACTTGGTTTCTTCTATCCGATGGACCGATCGGTGTCCATCGGATTTATTTTGTGGATGCAGAGTCCAGAAACCCGCAAGTGATGGTTTGTGAGGGTTTGATGTCACGGCTCAGTGGAACATGTTCATATATGCAGCAAAGAAGCCAGATTCAGCGCGAAGCAGGTCCGACGACGGGAACCCGCTCCAGTTTCGATCATTGCGGCCCGCTTCACAATGGAGCGATCATCTCGCGATGATCGGGCTGATACAAATCGGTGTGACTTCCCCAGCCTTCAATCCAACCTCAAGCGAGTTTGATCGAATCAATGAAACGAATCCTGGTCCTCGGTTCCGCAAACATCGATATCGTGCTTGCCACGCAGTCTCTTCCCAAGCCCGGCGAAACTGTGATGGGCAGCGATGTGGAACGCCATTTCGGCGGCAAGGGAGCAAACCAGGCCGTCGCGGCAAGGCGTCTTGGCGGGGAAGTCGAGTTTGGAGGCGTCGTTGGCTCTGACTCGGACGGGCAGATGTACACGAATCATCTGCGCAAAGAAAACATTGGCCTGCGTGGGTTGCGCACATCTCACGCACGCCCAACTGGCTGCGCCTTGATTACGGTAGACGCTCAGGGAACCAACACGATCGTGGTGGCACCAGGAGCAAATGGCGCATTCCTGACACCACTCGGTGATAGCGTGGAGGAAGCCATTCGCCAGGCGGAGTACATCCTCCTGCAATTCGAGATTCCCGCAGAGGCAAATGTCGCGATTATCGAACGGGCTCGGGGATTTGGTAAGAAAGTGATCCTGAATCCTTCCCCGATGAACGTGGAGTTCTTCCAGAGGCGGCTCCCGATCGACACGATCATTCTGAACGAGACGGAACTCGGCTCGATCACTGGAGGGGGCGATTCGAAGGACGAGGCGGCACTTGCGAAGCACGGGAAGGATTTGTTGGCGTTCAACATTCGCTGCGCGGTTCTTACGCGCGGTGCTCTTGGCGCGATGTGCATCACCGAAGATGATGCCTTCAGCGTTCCTGCGCCAAAGATTGAACCGGTGGACACGGTCGGTGCAGGCGACACCTTTGCGGGCGCCTATGCAGTCGCTCTGGCAGAAGGTAAGGACGCGCGCGAGGCGATCTACTTCGCCAATCATGCCGCGGCACTCTCGGCTCTGAAGCGAGGCGCTCAGTCATCAATCCCCACGCGTGCCGAGGTGATGGAGTTTATTCAAAAGCAAAGGAATTGAAGGCAGAGGGGCTACGACTGCAGCCGTTCCATGATTTTCGCTGTCACGGCGCGCACCAACTCGGCCGCCTCGGGGTCCAACTCATCCGACGGGGGGCAGTTGCAGTCAGCCGGTGGATTGGGAATGCATGTCACTCCAGGTCGCCACTGCTCATCGTCGGCCTTAAGACGATCGACCTGCAGCCCAAATCGTGGATCGGGCACTCCAAGCGTCTGCTTGATGTCCAATAGCGCCTTCATCTGTTCCGGCGTGAAACGATTCGGCATGCGGCCCAGTTGGGTCGTCACCATGATCGTACGACAGTAGGCCTCGAGGATTTCCATCTTGAAGTAGGCGTCCTCGACAGAGATGTGGCTCCATGCGACGACGCCATGATTCGCCATCAGGATCGTGTTGTGATCGCCGGAAAGCGCCGCAACCTTCTTCGCCATATCCAAGGTGCCGGGCGTCACATAATCTGCGATCGGCGCCTGGCCGATGAAGATCTCGTATTCCGGCAGGATGTTGTTCGGCGGCTGCACTCCCGCGGCTGCAAATGCCGTCGCGTAGGGCGGATGGCAATGCACGCAAGCCACGGCGTTCTCCTGCGCCTTCATGATCTCCAGGTGCATCAGGATCTCGCTCGTGCGACGCAGCGTGCCGGCCTTCTGCTCGCCATCCAGGTCGACGAGGCAGATGTGCTCGGGCTTCATGAAGCCTTTTGAGACCAGCGTCGGCGTGCAGAGCGCCAGGTTTTTCCCAACACGAATGCTGATGTTGCCACCGTTGCCATCGACATATTCGCGCGCCCACATCCGCCGACCGATGTCGCAGATTTCCTCGCTGCGGCGGAAGTTCAAGTCGGATCGATAGAATGCATCGTATTGTCCCGTCACAGCTTCCCAGGGCGGACCCGCCGCGGGTGCCGGATTCCGAGCAGGAGGCGGGGTCGGGGTCCAGGAGTGAGTCGGCTGAGCCTCAGCAGGCACTTGGCGCTCTCGTCCGGGATAGCCCGGGAGTTCTGCGGCCAAGTCCTCCGCAGCGGGCGCGAGGATGGCATCCTCCGGCAAATCTTTCCAGGACTTGCCCGCCTTGATCAGGTCGTCCATTTCCTGGCCAGTGATGACTTTGCGCATTTCTCTTTGCCCGATTGAGGTTCTTCTCCGCAAGCCCCGCGAGACGCGTCATCCTTTCCGATTCCAGGCAGCGACACAAGCGCATACGTGCCTTCAGTTGGCATCCAGCCGAATTGGCCAGGCAGGCGGGATGGGAAATCTGAGGGACACGGGCGCAAAAGCTGCCACCTGGAAACTCGGGCTTGCTCTTCGGGCGGACTCCCGGGAATGTTTTTCCGCCATGGAAACGAAACCCGCCCAGACTCCCGAACAGCCCGCCACCGGCAAGAGCCGTGTGCGGAAGCTGAGTATTTTGATCCCCGTCTACAACGAGATTCGCACGTTGGAGCGCCTGCTCACCCGTGTGCAGGAAGCCCCCCTGCCATGCGATCGCGAACTGGTCATCGTCGATGACTGCTCGAAGGACGGCAGCCGCGAATTCCTAAAGTCCTATCGGAAGCAGCAGGACAATGTGCGTGTGATTCTTCACAAGAAGAACGGCGGCAAAGGCGCAGCCATCCGAACAGCGATTGCTCACATGACGGGCGATTGGGCGATTATCCAGGATGCGGATCTCGAGTACGATCCGAACGACTACCAGGCGCTGCTGGTTCCCGTCGAAGACGGCATCGCGGACGCTGTTTTCGGCTCGCGCTTCCTGACCGGGCGCTATCGTCGGGCGATGTTCTTCTGGCACACCATGGCAAACAAGTTCCTGACGCTGTCGAGCAATGTCCTGAACGATCTGAATCTGACGGACATGGAGACATGCTACAAGCTGATCCGCGCCGACATTCTCAAGCACCTCGTGATTCGCAGCAAAGGCTTCGATCTCGAACCGGAGTTGACGGCGAAGCTTGCTCGCTGGGGCGCGCGCATTTACGAAGTCCCGATCGCCTATCGCGGTCGCACATACGCCGAAGGCAAGAAGATCGGCCCCATGGACGCTGTGCATGCCATTCGCGCCATGCTCCGTTATCGATTCTTCGATCACCAATACACCCGCCACGCGGGATTCATCATTCTGCAGTCCATTCGCCGTGCCCGGAAATTCAATGGCTGGCTCATGTCGCAAGTTGAAGACTACCTGGGCGACGAAGTCCTGGAAGCCGGCAGCGGCATCGGCAACCTGACGGATTTCCTTCTCGATAAGGAACGCCTTGTCTGTCTCGATTATGAGGATTTCTACGTCGAGCGCCTGCGCCAGTCCTTCTCGCACCTCGGCAATTTCGAGGTTCGCCAAGCCGACCTGACGAAACAGGAAGACCTTGTCGAGGCTGCCAATGGAAAGCCCTTCGACTCGGTGCTGTGCATTAACGTGATGGAGCACATCGAGCAGGACCTGACCGTTCTCCGCAACTTCTATGAAGTGCTGAAACCCGGCGGTTATGCGGTGATCCTGGTTCCGCACGACCCGGATCTTTACTCGCCGATCGACAAGGAACTGGGCCATTTCCTGCGCTACTCGAAGAAGCATCTGGCCGACCGACTGAAAGAGGCCGGATTTGAGGTCGTGGAGACCAAGGGCTTCAATCGAGTCGGCGGACTGGGCTGGCGAATCTCCGGCAAGATCATGCGGCGCAACTCCATTTCAACCGGCCAGATGCGGCTGTTTGAAATGGGAATGCCCATCATCCGCCAGTTGGAGAAGATTCCGTTCCATTCGCACAACAGCGTAATCGGAGTCGGCCGGAAACCCGAGTAATCACCTCACCCAAGGGAAGAGCAATGGCCTCCATAGCGATTATCGATTATGGAATGGGGAATCTGCGGAGCGTCGAGAAGGCGTTTCAGCATCTTGGCGCCGACGTGGAAATCGTCGAGTCCGCAGAGGCGATTGCAGCCGCGCCGGCGGTGATTCTGCCCGGTGTCGGAGCCTTTGGCGATGCCATGAAGGAAATGAACGCGCGCGGGATTCACGATGTCGCGCGCGATCGTGCAACCGAGGCGTCAAAAGGCGGTCGGCCTTTTCTGGGGATCTGTCTTGGAATGCAGGTTCTCGTTGATGAGGGCGAGGAAGACCCTGGTATCAAAGGGCTTGGCGTCATTCCCGGGACTTGCCCTCGGCTCGTGCGACCGGGACTGAAGATTCCACACATGGGATGGAATAGCCTTCAGTTCACTCAGCCTTCGAACCCCCTCTTTGAAGGCCTGGACAAGGACGCATACGTGTACTTTGTCCACAGCTACCACGTCACACCAACGGACGAGACGGTGATTGCTGCGACGACGGATTATGGCGGATCGATCGCTGCGTCGCTTCGCAAGGCGAACCTGTTTGCCTGCCAATTCCATCCGGAGAAGAGCCAGAACGTCGGACTCACCATCCTCAAGAACTTCTCGGAAATGGCCGCCAGTCATTCGCGTTCGTAATACTCGTCTTCCCAAACCAGTCCCGTCACCTCTCCGTCGAACCGGATGAACTCCATGATGGAGCCGGAGGCTCGTGCCAGCGCAGTTTCGAGCTGCGATCCGGGGTGAATCGGCATTGGAGTAAACTCGACGGCGCTCACGGCTGCCAGTCTCTGCGGTGCGCGCCCCGGCAATTGTACGAGCAAAACATCATCATGTTGGAACACGCGGATCTTGCGGTCGTCACGCTGATAGTGTCCTTCTGCTTCGTCGGGTGAGAGCCAGCGCGGCGCGGGTGGCACCGGATGCGAATCGCCCGCAAAGGCTTCGTAGATCGCGTTGCGCGCGGCGTGCTGGAATGACGGATGAAACATCGTATTCGTGAGAACAATGATCCCAAGTTGCTTCTTCGGGTAGACGAGAACATCGACGCCGATTCCATCCGAAGATCCCGCGTGATGATACCCAACCAGTCGTCTCTTTTGGTCGAGCAGAGGCTCCCAGACAAGAAGACGGGGCGTGTCCAGTCCGCCCGATTGCGGGACGGTCATCGACTCACTGCTTGCGGCAGAGAGAATCGCACCGCCGCCATTCAGGAAGCACTGCAGAAACGCCGAAAGATCTGATGATGTCGAATATGCGCGGCCTGCCCCGAGCGGCAGACGCTCGACCGGAGACTCCAGAGGTCGCCCTGAACGATCGAATCCGATCGCGACGGCGCACTCCTTCGGCGGGGCGACTTCCGGCGCAAGCACGAGGCTGCGTTCCATGCCGGCCGGCAAGAAGACTCGATCGCGGACGATTTGCTGGTAGGGATTTCCCTCCACACGTTCAATGATCTCTGCCAGGAGAGAGAACCCCTCGTTGGTATACTCGTAGTGAATGCCGGCCGGCAGGCGTTGGACCAGGTAACCTTCCTCGTCCACAGCCAACCCCGATGTGTGGGTGAGAAGATGGCGAATGGTAATAGGATCAGACGTGAGTTCCGGATCTTCCAGCGAGCGACCGAGAAGCTCGGAAGCCGATGAATCGAGTGAAAGCAGTCCTTTCTCGACCAGTTGAAGAATCACGACTCCCGCGAAGACTTTGCTGAAGGAGGCGAGTGCGAATTGTGTGTCGATGGTCGGCTTGCAGTCAGCGGTCTCCCCTGCCAGTCCGAACTCATGGTGCCAAAGGAGTCCTTCGCGTCCAACTGCGGCGAAGGCTGCGCCAGGGATGTCTGCTTCATGCGCCAACTGATCCAGTCGTTCGTTCAGGCTCACCTCTTCGGCGGTATCCAGCGGGACAGGCACCGATCGACAACCAGTCAAAATCAATGTCAAAATGGCGATAATGGCCAACGACAGGCCGAAGCATTGAGACCTCTGGAGTTTGAGGATGGTGTCATGCGCCATGGATCTGTGCAGGAAATCTCTCGAAATGGCGTTTTTCGATAGCCCAACCCCGGGCGACCGTGGCATTCAGGGACAGACTAGAATCTGTGTCACCCCTCGAAATCCATCCTTTTCTGGCAGATTGCCACGAAAAGGACCGGGTGGAGGCTTTGTGGATTCGACAGCGCAGGCTTGACACTATCCCTAATTGTGGGCACCAGTGCTGTTAGACTCTGCACGGATGAAGATGGTCAGAATGGGATTGATGCACTCCAACCGCGCCAGTTCGCAGGCCATGATGGTTACTAATTCATGATCATCCTGAGCTCAACAGCCCTCATGCCAGCTACCGATCCGGTAGTTCTATTGGCATTGTGGCCGTCGGGTGTAGCGACCCCATTGATGATTGGTGCGGCGGTTGTCCTTCTGCTTGTGGCGACTGCACTCATTATCTGGCAATCCCGACCCCGCCCGGATCAACAGTCCGGATCGGACTCCCGGGTTGTTGAAGCCGATGCCGAAACGGCTCCAATTCCCAAGGCCGCGAAACCCGCAGCAGAATCCGCGTCTGCCACTCAGGAACAGAAGAAATCGACTCCAAAGCCATCCTCGAAGGACCCAGACGACAGCACAGAGACCGATTATCCCTGGGCGAAGGCACCGGTTGAAGAAGAGAAGCATCGCGATATCCCCTCTGCGGAAGAAGCCGAAAAGGCCAGCACAGATGGGGATTACATGAAGGCTGCGGATTGCTGGCGCTCCCGCGGCGATCTGCTCCGTGAACGCGCAGCCCTCCTGAAGGCGGACGCCCCGCTGCGGCTCGCGCAAGTCGAGTTGGCGCTCGGGATGGACAATCAGGCGATTCCCCGCCTGAACGATGCGCTGTCCGCTTCTCCTTCGGAAGAGAAACTCCGCCTTCGCCTGATCGAAGCTTTGCTCGACGAAGATCACCCCGAGGACGCGAAGGCTCTTGCAGACGCCGTTGCCCCGGAAGACTCACCAATCGCCGGCAATGCGAAGTTCATCGCCGCCGTTGCTCGCGCCTTCGAAGCCTACGGCGATCTCGAAGCGGCTCTCCAGTATTACAAGATCGCAGCAAACCGCGAACAGATCCTGGCCGACGTGCCTGTGCGTCTGATGTACTTGCACCAGATCGTGCGCCTGGCCGCCGCGCCGGCGCCCAAGCCCGATACACGGACGCCAAGCAAGTTCATCAAAAAGGCGCTCGACGAGAGCCAGGCAAGCTTCCTCGAAGATCCCTCGACAAACGAACCCGATCGAGTCTCCGATGATGCCACGATTCTCTCGGAGCATGAGGTCATCGTCGGTCATCTGGCTCTCGGCGGTGGAACTCGCGAGTATCGCCACTCGGTGCGTTCCGCTGCGTCAGTAGCCTCTCGTCTCGCGCTGACGCGTCTGGTGGGCGAACGCGCATCCTCTGCAGTGTTCGAAGGCGTGGACCAGATGCTCGACTGCCCGGTTGCGGTAAAGATCTCCCGCGTCGCAACAGAGCATCCCGATTGCGATGTCCTTCGCCAGCGCCTGCAAGCCATCTCGCTCATCAACCATCCGAACGTTTCGAAGCTGACGTACGCCGACTGCTATGGCGGCGTGATTCGCGTTGTCACGGAGTACCACTCCGGGGGCAGCCTCGCCATGATGGCGCAGCGCATGGAGCAGATCGGGCTTCCGCTGATTCTGCGCATTCTGCTCCAGGTGACTTCCGGAATCGCCGCCGCACATCGCCACGGAATCATGCACGGCGACCTGCGGCCCGAGAATATCATGGTCGGGCACGACCAGTTGATCAAAGTGCATGACTTCAGCCTGCACCCGTGGCCTGTTCGTCGTCCGAATCCAGACCAGACGCCCCGCGAAGGCAATCCCTCCGGCATGCAGGAAAACGAGATCCAGATGGATCTCTCGCAGTTCGCCGATGTCATCGAGTTCCTGATCGAAAAGGCAATGGTTCCTCATTCAACGCCGGAACGCCCGAGTATTCTTGCCGATCCGCTTGAGGAACTTCGCGAAATGGTCAAGCGCGCCCGTCGCGGGGAGTTCTCGTCCTTCGCACACGCACATCGAATCCTGGCCCAGATTCTGGATCGTTCGCTTCCTCGGCCGGCAAACTCCTTCCGCTCGGAATAAACTGATTCTATGTTCCGCGGCATCACCAGAAACGAGCACTTCGTCGGTTTTGCCGCCATCGCTCTCATTTTCGCAGGAATCATCTATCACCAGGTTCGAGTCGATCAGGACCGTCGGATCGAAATATCCGGCAGTCCTCAGGAAATCTCCCCGACTGCCTGGCGGGAGTTGGCGGTCGAGGAGCCGACTGAGAGCCAAGGCATCGACGACTCCGTCATCGAGGGGCAAATCGACATCAATCGCGCGAGCGCGGAAGTCCTGCAGGCTCTTCCCGGCATCGGGCCGACGCGCGCGGAGGCCATCGTGGCCGATCGTGAGCAGAACGGCCCGTTCGGCACTGTGAACGATCTTGGCCGGGTTTCAGGGATCGGTGAAAAGACGTTGGAGAGCCTCCGACCGATGATCCTGGCGTCCAATGTCGAGCCGCCACCGACTCCCCGGCGGGAGATTGCATACTCTCCAACCCCGACAGCACCGCGATACACGCCTGTCCCCACGCCAGTGCCGACAGAAACTCCCCTGCCCATCATCCATGTCAATCGAGCGACTGTTGCGGAGCTGCAAACCCTTGAGGGTATTGGAGAAAAGCGCGCTCAGGACATATTGGTCGACCGAACAGCCAATGGACCTTACAGGCATCCGGAAGACTTGATGAGAGTCTCTGGGATCGGCCCGAAGACAATTGAGAAAAACCGCTATCGACTTGTGTTCGACTGATTCGGTAGAGTTCCGCGGCAGCCGTTGATGATGATGGGCGGCCGATTCCCCGCGCAGTGGAGATCCTCACTCAATGCAACGGCACTCCGAGCACCTTCGCCTCCTCGGCCTCCTCTTACTGTTTGTACTTGGTGTCTCCATCGGCCAGGCGGCCGATCTGACCATCAACGCGGTGGCGGGATACGGCGGCTACTACCGCCCCGGCAAGTGGGCGCCGGTTGTGGTCTCCATCGATAATCGCCCACGCGAGGGCAAGCCCGGCGATACAAGTCTGGACTTTGAGGGGCGCCTGATCATCGAGACGCAGAGTTTCTCAACTCGCGGCGGCCAGTACCAATTCACCCGCGACGTCACAGTGCCGGCCTTCTCGACGCAGCGCTTTGTTGTCTATGCCAAGTTCCCGGAGAACACGTCCGTGCAGCGCCCTTCTCTCGAAGTGCGCGCATCCAGCGGCCGGCGCATTCAAGTTATTCCGCTGGATGTTCAACCCTTGCTGAAGAACGACGTGTTGATGGTCACGGTCTCGGAGCAATTGGCGCGGTTGTACTTCCCGGTTCCGCGCTCGGGCGCAGTGAACTTCATCAAGCAGGCCGATATGTCCACGCAGCACTTCCCCGATCACTGGGCCGGCTACGATTCTGTCGACATCCTCGTATTCCCTCGCTGGCCGGAAGGTCGTTTGACCTCGCAATCCGTCGATGCGATTCGCGATTGGGTCAACATGGGAGGAACGCTCGTGTTCCTCGGTGGATCGAACTCCAATTCCTACGCGAGCGGAGTGCCGGAAGATCTGCTTCCTGTGATGACAGAAAGCAGCGCGCCTTTCCTCATCGGCGAGAATGGAATGGTGGAAGCCGATGAAGACACGAGCCTGCTGGAAGAGAACGCTGTTCTCGTGAGCAGGGCAACGGTCCGGGAAGGTGCGAGTGTCCTGGTCGAAGGGGGAAAGGACATTCCCCTGCTTGTACGGCGCCCCCACGGGCGTGGTCAGATACTGTTTATCGCATTCGATCTGGAGACCTTGCCTGAGAAAGTCAGAAACCTGTTTGCTCCCTACTGGATGGGAGTACAACCGATCCGGAACGTGGTCGATTGGCGCTACGCGTTGCCAAAGACACTCGGCGAGTTGCGCCTGATCGCAAAGGGGACCGCTCGCCCGCCAAACGTGGCGCTGATCATCATGATCTGCGTGCTCTATACCGTCATCGTGGGTCCCGTGAATTTCTTCATCCTCAACAAGCGCAACTGGATCCAATGGGCATGGCTGACCGTGCCGTTGATCGTCCTGATCTTCTCTGGGCTGATTTACACGATCGGTACGCTTTCCAAGGGCGGCAAGTACATCGCCCGGGAAATGGCCATCATGCAGGGGACTCAAGGACAGGACACGTTCAACGATCAAACGTACGTTGGTATCTTTGTCCCCAGCGCCGGGAATTACTCTTTCTGGTCCGACGATCCCAAGACGGCCATCGGCGATTCGGATCGTTGGTTCGAAATGGAGGGCCTCGAACGCTCGGCTCTGATTGATCTCGGGGCAGCCGCCGGCAGCGCCGATCTCGGGCTCACGGGTCAATCTCCGGATTTCTTCTACGATGGCACGCAAGTCAATGCGCGGCGCTGGCCATTACGGACATTCGATACGGCGATGCTGCAGACCCGCGGCCCCCGTAAACTGGATGGGGCACTTGATGGCAGCTTCCAGTTCTACGATACGAATGATTCCTATTTGATCGAGGGCGACCTGATCAACAACACTGGAAGAGACTTCTACGCTGCGGGTCTGTTCTTTGGTGGGCGCGTGCATTTCATCGGTGAGCTTCGGAATAAGGAATCGCGTTCGTTCCAAGGAAGAGACCTGGAGCTTTGGATGAGCCCATCTCCTTCTGCGGCGACCTCCCCCTGGCGCGGATTCTCTACGGCAGTGGCCGGCATGACCGATTACAGTCACGGCAAGACCGACGAGGCCATCAACCGCGAGAACGCCGAGAAGGTGCTTAACACGATTTTCAATCCCGGCCTGACGGGAGAGCTCTTTCCGCCGGAGGATGGACGTTTCTGGTTTGTCGGGCTTTCCGAGTCCGAGGACCTGACAGTCAACATCGGCGGATTTGAACGTGACCTTGGGATGCGTTCGGAGATCGTGATGGTGGAACTGAATCTCGCTCCACCCTTGGGCGATTTCAGGGTCCCGGAAGAGATCGTGCAGGTGCGACTCCACGATTACACGCGAAACGCACCCTTCACCATCCTGGACAACGGCGACCTGGAGATGCAGAACAGCCAGGGCGTCGTTTCGTACGAAATGCCCTTCAATTATGGGGGGCTCGCGGGCTCGATCGTGCAACCCATCATACGTGAAGAACACGACACCACCCGCCAAGAATTTAATGTCTCGATCTACGATAACGAACGCGGAAACTTCCTGATAGCAAACGGTAGCCAGCCGATTCGGGATCGGAGCGACAACATCATCATGCCGTATTCCGGTCGCGGCTTCGCGTTGCTTGAATCTAAGAAACCCGATGAGAAGACGATTGGGAGTCCCACGACTGTGACTCGCGTCAAATTCCGGATGCAGGGGTATGGCGAGTGAGCATTCCTCGGATAGCCACTGTGTTGCTGACGCTTATCCTGCTCCCGATTGGGGGCTTCGCAGAGAGCCGTTTTGAATTGCAGGAGCAACCCGGCAGCGATGCGTTTCGCGAATTCGTCCTGGTACACCACACAGACAAAAACTCGACCCCGACGGCTGCTCAGGCCGCATTCATCCTGCGCACAACCGACTCTTCGGGCCTGTTACTGAACATCAAGGTGGTTCCGCGGTATGAGATTTCACGTACGCCGCGGCGGGGAACACCGGTTCCGGAAGCAGGCGGACACGAAGCTCAACTGCTAGTTGGTGTGAAGAAACTCTCACCGGGCGCGGCATTCGCCGATGACGCCGAAATTTGTCGTTTTCAAGTGCCGGCCAAAGCGCGAGGAGATGTACGTGTTATCGTCTCGCGGGATCGAGGCGGATTGCGTTCATGGTCGGGACAGGACCTGACGCCCGCGTCGTCCATCATCGCGAAGAAGTCACTGGGCGACGACTGACATTCCCCACTGCTCCCCCGCTGGAACCGTGATGGGTGGCGTGATTGAGGAGTTCTTCGTGCGATTCTCGAACTGAATCGAAAGCGTTCGATCGATCTTCTCGTCGAACAGCAGATCGTCCCAAAGCCACAAACGATTGCCTCGCCACTCAGTGCGCTCGACGGGCTTGCCGTTGATCGATGCTTGAATCGTGGAGACACGAATTCGCGCGACCTCCTTGCCCCAGCCTTCTTTCATTCCATCCAGACACTCCACAATGAGCGCACGCCGATCACTCGGCCGCCGATCCGCGAAGATCGACTCCACTCGCCACGATGGCACGCCGTTCGAGGCCCACTGCGTCAGCCCCAGCATCAGCGCCCACGCCACGCGCTCGGTGTACTCTTCGGATCGAAGGCGCTGTTCCTCGGTCGGGTTTGAGAGGAACGAACACTCCGCCAACACCGCGGGCATGTTCGCCTCACGCAGGACGCCGAAGCCGTCGTCGTACATCAGCAGATCGCTGTAGATGCCGGACGACATGGCCTGCGGCGGACGCAACGTCCACGCGAGACTATCGCTCAGTTCACGTGCGAGATCCAGACTCGCAGGATGCGTATCTCCATCGCCATGGTACCAGACCGACGAGTAGTTCGCATCGGGCGGACCTGCGTTGAAATGAATGGAGAGAAACAGATCGGCGTTCGCCTGGTTCGCGATGTCGGCGCGCAGCGTAAGGCTCACGAAACGATCGTCGGCTCGCGTCAGGATCACATTCGCTCCGGCTTCCTCCAGCAATTCCTGGAGCTTCTTCGCCGTGCGCAGATTCACGACGGCTTCCCGCAGTCCCGTCGGGCCGCGCTTGTATCCGCTCTCCTCGTACTCCGTCCCCACATCTCCCCCATGGCCTGGGTCGAGGACGATTGTCAGATCGGCCAGCAGTCGCGCCTGCGGAGGCAATTCATCTGGAATTGGCGGCAACATGGCCCATCCTTCATCGGCGCGGGGATCGAGCGGAATGTCCGGCGAACCATCGCTGAAGCAGTTCACGAGAAAAAGGGCGGAAACGGAGAGCAAGAGGGACAGGAAAAGGGCTTTCACGGGGAGAATACTCCGAGCAGATTGCACGGATTCAATCCCGAGAGGTCCTACAAAGGCAAGAAGTCGTTAGCGAGCGGACTGCAGGAATCTTTCGGCGCGCTCTGCGATCGCCTGCATGAGTACCTCGAAGTCGAGCGGAGGCAATGTATCCCGGGAATCCTCGACCTGGCTTCGGATTGCCGCATACGCGTCCGGCGTGGGCGCTGTCGCATCCAACAGTTTCATCAGGCGATGGAAGCACTGCGAGCGAAGCGGCTCCTGGCTGAAGAACCCCACTCCATTGAAGGTCATTCGATGGAGCGAAGTGGGCCCGTACTTCTCGAGCGCTTCGTAATGATCGGCCGTCGCGTAGCCACGATTCCGATCCCAACCATAAAGGGGAAACTCCTCGTGATAGCGATCCATCATGCGGTCGCGTGTGACCTTTGCCAGGATGGATGCCGCGGCGATGCTGGACGACTTGGAGTCGCCCTTGATGATCGGAAGTTGGGGCAGAGGAACTGACGGCAACGTCAACGCGTCCGTAACAAGCGCCCCGGGCTGGGTGGCCATCATTTCTACCGCCCGACGCGCAGCTTCTCGTGTCGCCTCCAGGATGTTCATCACATCGATCTCGTGCGAGTGGCAAATGCCCACACCCCAGGCTAACGCGCGGCGTTGAATCTGATCGTAGAGCTTCTCGCGGGTTGCAGCGGGGATCTTTTTTGAATCGTTCAGCCCTGATGGGCGCTTTGCTTCCAGGTCCCAGATGACGGCGGCCGCCACCACAGGACCCGCAAGGGGGCCGCGGCCGGCTTCATCGATTCCGGCGACCAGACAATTACCGTGTTGAGAGGACCAGTCCCGTTCGGGACGAATGGTGGGCCGCTTTGCGGCGGTGGCTTTCTTGACGCGTGGGGCCAAAATCTCGGCCTCGGGGCGGTTTATTCGGTCGGGGTGTCGCCGTTGACCTTCTCGCGGAAGGATTTGCCCGGCTTGAAGACCACGACCTTCTTCTCGGGGATGAAGATCTGCTCGCCAGTCCGCGGATTCCGGCCGTTACGGGCGTTCTTGCTCTTCACCAGGAAGGTTCCGAATCCAACGAGCGAGACTTTTTCGCCCGATTTCAGCCCATCCTTGATGGCGTCCAGAAAGATTTCGACGGCTTCATAGGCCTCTGCACGAGCCAGTCCGGTCTTGTTCATTACGAGGTTGGCGACTTCGGCCTTCGTCATCGATCTTCGCTCCGGTGTCGCCCCGCCAGGGATCAATTGCGGGGATTTGAATGTCGACATGCAGGAGATAACTCGTGCGCCGTCAGGTCAATAGAAAGCTGGACAGTTCTTTCTTCCGGGGCGCCGTCACTCCTCATCCAGCTTCAGAACGGCCATGAACGCTTCCTGCGGGATTTCCACGCGGCCGATCTGCTTCATGCGCTTCTTGCCTTCCTTCTGCTTCTCCAGCAGCTTGCGCTTTCGTGTGATGTCGCCGCCGTAGCACTTCGACGTCACGTCCTTGCGCATGGCCGAGACATCCTCGCGGGCGACGATCTTGCCGCCGACAGCCGCCTGAATCGCGACCTTGAACATCTGTCGAGGAACGATCTTCCTCAACTTCTGACACAGCAGCCGACCGCGCGGGCTGGCGTCTTCCCGGTGAACGATCACCGACAGCGCATCCACCGGCTCGCCGTTGATCAGCACATCCAGTTTCACCATGTTGCCCTTCTTGTAGCCCGAGACTTCATAGTCGAAGCTCGCGTAGCCCTGGGTCATGGCTTTCAGCTTGTCGTGGAAGTCCGTGACGACTTCCGACAGCGGCAACTCGTAGGTCAGCTTCACGCGATCCGAGGTCACGAAGTGCATCTCGATCTGCGTGCCTTTCTTGGCCTCGCAAAGCTGCAGTACGTTCCCCATGTAGTCCTTCGGGAAGTAGATGTTCACGGTGATGTATGGTTCCTCGACCGTCTCGATCTCCTGCTGGGGTGGCAGTTTCGAGGGGTTCTCAATGAACATCGTCTCGCCATTGGTCTTCGTGATGCGGTAATTCACGGAGGGTGCGGTGAAGACGAGATCGAGATCGTACTCGCGCTCGAGGCGTTCCTGGATGATCTCCATGTGAAGGAGACCAAGGAAGCCGACACGGAAGCCGAAGCCGAGGGCCTCACTCACTTCCGGTTCAACGTGCAGCGCCGCGTCGTTGAGCTGAAGCTTCTCAACTGCTTCCTTCAATGCATCGTAATCGTCCGCGGCCGAAGGATACATGCCGGCAAACACGACCGGACGCGCTTCGCGGTAGCCAGGAAGCGCCGCTGCCGCAGGCTTTCTGGCGTGTGTGATCGTGTCGCCAACGCGCACGTCGCTGATCGTCTTGATGCCGGCGACGACATAACCAACTTCGCCGCAATCGAGCGACTCGACCTTTGCCTGTGCCGGCGTCATGACACCGACTTCGGTGACTTCGTATTCCAACCCACCGCGCATGAATCGAATCTTGTCGCCAGCCTGCAGCGCGCCATCGATCACACGCACATAGCACACCACGCCTCGATAGACATCGTACAACGAATCGAAGATCAGCGCGCGCAATGGCGCGTCCGGGTTACCACGCGGCGGCGGAATGCACTCGACGACAGCATCCAGGAGAGCCTTGCAGCCCTGGCCGGTCTTCGCAGAAATCGGAATCGCGAGATCCGGATCGAGCCCAACCGTGTCTCGGATTTGCTCGCGCGTCGACTCAAGGTCCGCGCTGGGCAAGTCGATCTTATTAATCACCGGCACGATTTCGAGGTCGTTCTCGAGCGCCAGGTACACGTTCGCGAGGGTCTGCGCCTCAACGCCCTGAGCAGCATCGACGACGAGCACGGCACCTTCGCAGGCTGCCAACGAACGCGAGACCTCGTATGTGAAGTCCACGTGCCCCGGTGTATCGATCAGGTTCAACTGGTAGATCTCGCCATCCTTCGCCCGGTGGAAGAGCCGCACTGCCTGCGCTTTGATCGTGATGCCGCGCTCGCGCTCGAGATCCATCGAATCGAGCACCTGGCTGCGCATCTCACGCTGGGTCAACGTACCGGTCTCCTCCAGGAGGCGATCGGCAAGGGTCGACTTCCCATGATCGATATGGGCGATGATACTGAAATTCCGAATCTTGTCGTAGGACGTACCGGGCACGGAGGTCTTTCTGCTCAGTGGATTTAGGGCGGGATGGGCGGCTGCCCGTTCCCAGGGGCGGGTTATGCAATAGTCAGGCCCGGCGGAAAGTCAACGGCTTCTGTTAGTGACTGCTCCCCGATGAGTCCATAATCCCATTGGCCCGGTGGACGAATCGTGTTGGAAAGGCCCGCAACCTTGCGCCAGGACCATTCGCATGCGGATCGCCTTCATCGGAGTCGCCAGCAATACCCACCTGCAACGGTGGGCGCGATGGCTGACGGCCCGCGGACACGAGCTGGCCTTGGTCACGCAGGACGAGCCGACAGAGCCAATCCCCGGTGCGGAGTGGCTTCCACCGCGCTGGTCGAAGGCCTTGAACGCCGTGGCCTTCGGTCTCTTCCGGCATCGCCGGTCCGCGGAGTTCTTTGCCCCCTGGGCTGTTCGGCCGGTCTTGAAGGCCTGGAAACCGGACATCGTTCATGGATTCGATGCATTGAACAACGGCTGGGCGGCCGTGAGAGCCCTTCCGGATGCCCGCACGGTTGTCGAGCCTTTCGGAAGCGACGTCTTCACGGGCTGGAAAGCCGGCAAAACGGAGGCCTTCCTGGTGCGCCAGTCCATCCGCCGCGCCGATGCCATAACCTGCAATCTCCCAACGATCGGCCCCTTCCTGACAAGAACGCTCGGGATCACTCCCCGACTGGCGTGGGGATTCTCCTGGGGCGTAGACCTTGACGTCTTCCGCCCTGAACCGTCAGCGGGAGATCCCGACTGGCGCCGCGCCCTTGAGATTTCAGCAGAGGCGCCGATTCTCTTCAGCCCAAGGGGGCTCGCGGCCTATCAGGGGCAGGACTACTGGGGCAGCCTCGACGTGATGGATGCGTTCGCGCGCCTGGCGCCGGAGATCCCCGATTTGCATCTGGCCGTGCTGACGTCGCGCACGGATCCAGTCGTGTTGAAGGACTGGAAAAGCCGGAAGCTGGCCTTGGGAACCGATGCGCGGCGGGTCATCGAGATTCCCCAACGGCTGAATTCGCAGGAGATGGCCGCACTTTACCGCACGAGCGATGTCTTCGCGAGCGTCCCCTACACCGATCTGTTGTCCTGCACCGTCCTGGAAGGTCTGGCCTGTGGTTCGCAAGCCGTCGCGGGCGGATGTCCCGATCTGGGGCCTGTCCTGCGCGATAGCCACGGGATGGAGTTGGAGGTCGTCGCCCCGCGCGATCCGGATGCGCTGGCTGAGGCAATCCGCCGTTCGCTCTCTCGTCGGGATGAGCGCCCTGAGATCGCCAAAACAAACCGGCGCGCGATCAGTCATTATCACGATCGGGAAAAGCAGGCCCACCGCCTGGAAGAGCTCTATGAGCGACTGATGGGAAAGAAATCTGTATGAGGCACTGGAAGACACGAGATGATCGGCATTGGAGCCGCGCAAGGCGGATGCGGATTATTGTGCCCACATGCCTTAGCGCCACACTCCTCATGTCGATCCTGCACGCTGATACGATCTTCCTTAAGAATGGGCTGACCGTCGATGGGGTGGTGACACAAGAGACCGACAGTCGCGTGACAATCCGCACGTCGGGTAGTCTGCTGCAACTCCCTCGATCAACCATCGAACGCATCGATCGCGAGAATCCAAACGCAAACGCCGTTCTGAAGGCGGCCCAGACGCTGCATGGCGGCCAACTGGCGCAAGGCGTCATCCAACTCCTGGAGGCCGCGGAGTTGGAGGGCGACAAGGGGCAGTTGGAGAAGGCGCTCGTCGACAACGAGTCGACGCTGGTTCGCGCAGCGGCCGAAATGTCAAGCGATCGCCGCGTCGAGGCCCGCTTCCAGGTTCGCAAGTTGATCGGTGCCGAATTCCTGACAGAACCGGGCAACGTCACGCTCGCCCGGATTCTGTCGGAACTGGGCGCCGAAGAAGACGCGGCGGAACTCCTTGATGAAGTTGGAATCGACTATTTGCGCGAGAATCCGCGAGCACTGGTCTGGGCCGAGCAATTCCTCCGCCGCCAGATTCGCGCAAATGCAGACGGCGGCCAGTACGACAAGGCCGTTGGGAACATCGAGCGTTTCCGCCTTCTCAATCCAGAGGGCGCGGAAGGGCAGAAGGCGCTCGTCGCACTCTCCGAATCGGCCGCGGCCCGCGATCGCGATGACTACGAACGCGCCCTGCAGATCATCGCTCAGGATCTCTGGCCGGAGGTCCCGGAGGTTGCCCGCAATCGTGCGCTCGTTACGTTGCGCCAACTGACCACCTGGGCCGAGTTCCACCAAGAGGAACGCAATGCACGGCGATGGCTCAAAACGTGGCTGGTTCCGATCATGCCGATCGAATCGCTCAGCGCCAGCAATCGTCTGATTCGCTCGGAAGCGGCGCGGTCACTCAACGATGGCGATGCGGGATGGGCGCTGCGGCTGTTGGAATCGGTCGACGAGGACACACGCACACCGGAGTTGAATCGCCTGCTCAATGCGGCCCAATTCGAAGTCAAGCAGGAGGAAGTCGATCCCGACGATCCGATCGCGCTGTTCGAGTTGGCGCAATGGGGCCTGGAACATGACCTGTTCGAACTGAGCCTTCCGGTCTTCGAGCAGGTCCGTCAGAACGAGCAATTCCGTGAGATCGTGGATGAGCAACTCTCGGTCATGCGCGCCGAACGTGATATGGAACTCCTCGACCAGGCGATCGAGGCCTACGACAAGGGTCTGCTGTTCGATGTGATCGAGATTTCAAACAAGATCGCGCTGAATCCCGATCACGAGACCCCGGTGCAGAAGCAGGCCGTGGAACTGGCGGAAGCCGCCCGCAAAGAGATCGCGATGGAACAGCAGCGGCGGCCGTATCAGGCCGAGGCGTTCTACCAGCAGGCAGAGCGCGCGCACTTCATGGACCACCCGCAGGAAGCCTGGAATCTGATCGACATGATCCTGACTCACTACGCCGAGACGCCGGCTGCTGAGCGAGCTGCTGCATTGCTTCCATCCGTGGCGCGCCAATTCGAGATTCAGTTGCTCGAAGGCCGTCGTACACAGATCCCGGACTATGATGTCGCGATCTCTGAGGGAGCCCTCCAGCGCGCGGACATGCTGGGCGAAGAAATCCGCCGCCTCCTTCGTGAGATGGAGGCGGCGGAAGATTCAAACGCTTCAGATTGATTCTCAAGCTTCGATCAGGCTGTGTCGTACGCGTGCTCTCCGTGCAGTTCCAGATCCAGTCCGAAGTCCTCGGCGGAATCGGAAACGCGAACCGGGGTGATGAAGCTGATCAGCTTCAGCATGCCGTAGGAGATGAAGAACGCGTAAGCGGCTGCGAAGATGATCGCGCCCATCTCCACGAGGAAGAAGTGCGTCCCGCCGTGGAAGAGTCCGTTCGCACCCGAGGGATTGACGGCGGTACTGGCAAACAGGCCCAGGCAAGTCACGCCCAGAACGCCACCGACGCCGTGCACGCCCCACACATCAAGCGCATCGTCCCACGCCAGCTTGTTCTTCATCTTCACCGCGAAGTAGCAAATCACGCCAGATAGAATACCGATGATTGCAGCGGCACTCATGCTGACGAAGCCGGCCGCCGGAGTGATGGTCGCCAGGCCTGCTACGGCGCCAGTCAGGAGTCCGATGAACTTCGGCTTGCCCGTATCACGCCACTCAATGGCCAACCAAACGATCGCGGCGAATGATGCGGCGATGTCCGTATTCAAGAACGCCAGGGCCGTAATCCCGTCGACGCGCAATTGGCTGCCGGCGTTGAAGCCATACCATCCGAACCAGAGCAATGCGGTGCCGGAGGCAATCAGCGGAATATTGTGCGGCCCGCTGGGCTTGGCGTGGCGCTTGCCGATGAAGAAGACCGAGGCAAGAGCTGCCATACCGGCGGTCGCGTGGACGACGATTCCGCCAGCAAAGTCCAGAACGCCCCACTGCGCCAGGATTCCGCCACCCCACACCATGTGCGTGAACGGGAAGTACACCAAGAGCAGCCAGGCAACCTGGAAAATCAGGTAGGCCTTGAACGTCACGCGATCCGCGAAGGCTCCCGTGATCAGCGCCGGCGTGATGACGGCGAACATCATCTGGTACGCGATAAATACGATCAGAGGGATGTTATTGGTCGGCGAAAGTGCATCCGAAAGGTTGACGCCCTGCAGGAAGGCCATGTCGAGGTTGCCGATGATTCCGCCGACATCGCCGCTGAAGCACAGCGAATATCCGACTGAGAACCAAAGGATTGTCGTGATGCCGAGCGAGACGAAGCTCTGCATCATGATTGTGATGACGTTGTTCCGTCCCACCAGCCCTCCGTAGAAGAAGGCCAATCCCGGCGTCATCAGCATTACCAGGCTGGTCGCAACCAGCATGAAAGCAGTACTGCCAGTATCGAATCCCATTCGTGAAACTCCCTCCTTAGATTGAACAAACAAAAACGATTTCCAGGCGGGCGGTGGGTGTCCATACAAAACATAATGGAATTCAGGAAAAATATGACACAATGAATTCCGCAAGCCGGCCGCCAGCCCCGACAACCGAGGAGGCCGACCGCAGAGCGATGAGGAGAGAACATCCCGACGCCAAGGGTCCCGTTGACAAACCACTGCTGACAGGAAACGCTCTCCCTCTGAGGGTTAGCCCTCTGAATTGACCGGGAGTGATCCAATGGTGAGGCGTCTGTCTTTTCTTCTGATCTTTGCAATGATGGCCGCGTCCGGCTGGAGCCAGGTGACGCGAATCGACTTCGCCTGGCCGGACCACGCGTCACTGGCGCCAGGCCAGGAATTCACGGTCCGCGCCAGCGTCGTGAATGCCGATGAGGCCGTCTACGGCTACGCATTCGATATCGTCTACGACAGCACATCGCTTGAAGTCACTGCCGCCAGTTCGGTTTCGGGTGGATTCTCCCTCTCTCCGACCGTCAGTCCGGCCCTGACATCCGATCCCAGAAATCCCGGCGTAACTGCCGACCGTGGGTACTCTGCCATCGATCTTTTTGGAACTCAGACGAAACTCGATCAGGATCTGGCGGATATTACATTCCGCGTTCTGGACTCCCCCGCTAACTCACAGGTGACCCTGACGCCTCGCAAGCGCATCAGCCCCGATTTCGGCGAGCAGCCGGCGATCACCTACAATCTGACAGAAGACGATGAAGCGATCGTAGCCGGCGAGAAGACTTACGACATCTCGGTCCCGGTCACTTTGGCGACGGCCCTCGTGTACGGCGATCCGTCATACAACAACTCGCCATTCACCGTCGCCATCGACATGTCGCAGGCGCCGGAAGACCTCGCCGAGGCCCACATCAAAGTAAGCGCCACAGAGAACTCCGTCGAGTTCCTCGGTGTCAGATCGGCAGAGTGGGCTCCTGATCAAGCGCCATCATTCGAACCGGATCTCGGCAGCGCCCCGTTCAATGCCGGCGGATTCGACTATCGCTACGTGCATGCGGCGGACCTTCCAGGCTCGACAACGTTCTCGATGGGCCGCGCGATGTATCTTGACTTCCGAACATCGGCGACGATGAGCCAGACCTTCAGCATCGAACTGGGAGCATACGACAACACGCCTCCGAACTCGACGTTGGTCGGCCAGAGCCTCAACGTCTTCGATGTGGCGTTTGACAATTCTGCAACCCAGAACATCCTGGTCGAGCACTCTGCGATCGCCCGCAATGAAGCCGCCATGTTCCTGATCGGCATCATGCCGGGAGACGCCGAGTCCTATGACCTAAACACCGATGGCACTGCGGATGCCGGCGATGTGATCACCGCCCCGCCAACACAGTAGGATCGTAACGAAAGGGATTCCGCATGACCAACACGACGCCGGCGCCCGCGCGCCCCGACGCGAACGGCAAGTACGGCCTGTTCGGCGGACGCTATGTGCCCGAGACATTGATGCAGACGCTGCTCGATCTGGAGGCGGAGTACGCCAAGGTGGCAAGCGATGCGCAGTTCCAGCGGGACCTGGAACAACTCCTGACCGAGTATGCCGGCCGACCGACTCCGCTGACGCGCGTGCGCCGGCTCGAAGAAGCTCTCGGCGGGCACTTCCGCATTTACCTGAAACGCGAGGATCTGCTCCACACAGGCGCGCACAAGCTCAACAACACGCTGGGCCAGGCGCTGTTGGCAAAGCGCCTCGGCAAAAATCGTATCATTGCCGAGACAGGCGCGGGGCAGCACGGAGTTGCCACGGCAACGGCATGCGCACTGATGGGTCTGCAGTGCATCGTTTATATGGGTGCCGAGGACATCGAGCGTCAGCAATTGAACGTCTTCCGCATGAAGTTGCTCGGTGCCGAAGTGCGCGAAGTGACCAGCGGCAGTTCGACTTTGAAAGACGCAACAAACGAAGCGATGCGCGATTGGATGTCCAATTGCGACGATACGCATTACATCATTGGCTCGTGCGTCGGTCCGCATCCCTTTCCGATGATGGTGCGCGACTTCCAATCGGTCATCGGCGAAGAAACGCGCGAACAGATACTGGAACGCGAAGATCGTCTGCCGGATCATGTGGTGGCGTGTGTCGGTGGCGGATCGAACAGCATGGGAATGTTCCATCCATTCTATAATGATGATGCGGTGAAATTCTGGGGAGTCGAAGCGGAAGGCTTTGGTCTCTCAACAGGTCAGCACGCCGTTTCAATCGGTTCCGGCAAAGTGGGTGTCTTCCACGGTTCCCGCAGTTTCGTCCTTCAGGATGAGGACGGCCAGATCACGCCGGCGCATTCCATCAGCGCCGGGCTGGACTATCCCGGCGTCGGGCCCGAGCACAGTATGTATGCGCATACAGGACGGGCAAAGTATGTCAGCATCACGGATGATGCAGCCCTCGTTGCTCTTCGCCGAATCTCTGAACTGGAGGGGATTATCCCCGCCCTCGAAACGGCACACGCGGTTGCGCAAGTCATTCGCATGGCACCAGAAGTGAAGGCCGGTGAGGTCGTTGTCATTTGCTTCAGCGGCCGAGGCGATAAGGACATGTTCAGTCTTCAGAAACACATCGACGTTTGAGCGATACTCCCAACAATCGATGAATGACCCCGCTCCCTGAGCGGGGTCGTTTTCTATGTCCCCCGGGGTTTTGTTGTAAAAACCCTCCTCCCGATCGCCATTAACAGTATGACAAAAAGTCCATCCAATCGATTTGTGGATGCCAAGCGGCAAGTAGGGTAGTCGCAGTGGGAATCTGGTCGATGCCGCATATATATATCGGGGTCTTGCAGCCATTTGCGCTGTTTCCAACCCCAGAATCGCACAGGTGATCGGCCGAACAGTACAATGTCCTTCAGCGGAGGAGTTGTTGCCATGAATTCAAGGTCTGATTCAAGATTCTGCTCCGGAGTGATTCGTTTTGCGTTAGCTGGCTTGATTATCGGCGCGACCCTGTCGGTCGGTGCATCGCACGCGGCGGCCCAGGAGAAGTTCCCAGCCATTACAGCATGGGACACCAATACCTACGGCGGTGGATTCGATATCCACTGGGGCGATTTGAGCTCCAAGGGAAGCGTCGTCTTGCCCAATCCACTGGTCGGGAAGTTATCAAACAGCCTGGAAGATCCCTGGCTGCGCGTTCGCACTGAAGGGACGCTTTACTACAGTAATACGACGCGCTATGCGAACGGCCAGTATTCATCCGGCTACAGCACCACGCCAATTCTGTCGACAGAACCGCATTACTTCCAGCCGTACCTGAATGCGATTCCAACGGCTCCGCAAAACTACGAGCACCTTTACCAGCACCAGAGCATCACGTTGCCTGATTATGAGTACGCTCACTGGAAGGACGTCTTCCTTTCCAAGAATCTCCCC